>RFYK01000077.1 GCA_009925585.1 Betaproteobacteria bacterium
GCCGATCTTGTTGGTGTGGATCTACACCACCTGGGTCATTGTCTTGGTCGGCGCGGTGGCCGTGGCGAGTTTGCCCACTTGGTTGAGTGGCGCTGTTCGCGACAGCAGTTCACCCGGGTGGATGTTCCAACTGGCTTTGGAGGTCATTCGCAAGTTGATTGAACAGCGCGGCACCGACAGCTATGGTTTGGGCGCATTGGGTGCGCCGGTTGCTGCTGACCCGGGTTTGCGCTTGATGATCGAGCACAACGCCGTCTTGTTCGACGACATGCGCGATCCCTTGGCTTTGTTGCGCGATGAAATACAACCGCACATGCAAGCTTATTGGCCTTACATGAATGGCGACAACTCGCATGGCTGGGAGGCAGAGAAGGTTGCACGCTACTCGGAACTGATGTCGGCTTCGCAACGTTTCGTGATCGAGGAATTGCTCGCCGCCTACGATTTTTCTGGGCACCGTCAAGTGCTGGACATTGGTGGCGGCAAAGGGGGCTGGGTGCTGGCGCTGGCGCAGCACGTGCCCAATTTGCATTTGCATTTGATGGATTTGCCGCCGGTGGCTGCTTTGGCCGCAGAGCGCATGGTCAAGGCCGGCGTTTCCGAGCGGGTCACCGTGCATGGCGGCAGCTTCATCAGCAACGCCTTGCCTGCGGGCGCAGACCTGGTCACCTTGGTGCGGGTGGCCCACGACCACCCGGACGCCGTTGTCAAGGCCTTGTTGTTGAAGATTTACCAGACGCTGCCCAGTGGCGGGCGTTTGCTGCTGGCCGAACCGATGGCCCAGCCGGCCGGTGAGGCGCCTGTGGGGGACGCCTATTTCCACTTTTATTTACTGGCCATGGGCAGCGGCAGGTTACGCACCCCGGCCGAATTACGAGGCTTCATGCTGGAAGCCGGGTTTGAGTCGGTCGAGCCGGTCGCCAACCCGATGCCGCTGCACACCCGAATGCTGTTGGGGCAAAAAAGGTAGGTAATTACCCTAGTACGGCTGATTAAACGTCAATTAGAGTTGACACAACGCTATGTAAACCCAAAAATACAATCTAGACGGATGAATTTTCATCGACGGTTGGTAAATGGAGAGACCGATGAGCGACCCACAAAGCAACGAAAAGCCTGTTCAGTTTGTCGATCGCCTGCGTCAAGAGGCTTTCCAAGAGCCCGATCCGGTGCACAGCGGTGAAGTCACCAAAGAAACCCAAATCATTGCCATTTATGGCAAGGGCGGCATTGGCAAAAGCTTCACGCTGGCCAACCTCAGTTACATGATGGCGCAGCAAGGCAAAAAAGTGCTGCTCATTGGGTGTGACCCCAAAAGCGACACCACCAGCTTGTTGTTCGGTGGCAAGGCTTGTCCCACCATCATCGAAACCTCTTCCAAGAAAAAACTCGCTGGCGAAGAAGTCAAGATTGGCGATGTGTGCTTCATTCGTGACGGTGTGTTTGCCATGGAGCTCGGTGGCCCAGAAGTTGGTCGGGGCTGTGGCGGCCGCGGCATCATCCACGGCTTTGAAACACTCGAAAAACTCGGCTTCCATGAGTGGGGCTTTGACTATGTGTTGCTCGACTTTTTGGGCGACGTGGTGTGTGGCGGTTTCGGTTTGCCCATCGCCCGCGACATGTGCCAAAAAGTGATTGTGGTGGGCTCGAACGATTTGCAGTCCCTGTATGTCGCCAACAACGTGTGCAGCGCGGTCGAGTATTTCCGCAAGCTCGGCGGCAATGTCGGCGTCGCTGGCATGGTGATCAACAAGGACGACGGCACCGGTGAAGCGCAAGCCTTCGCCGCCAATGCAGGCATTCCAGTGCTGGCAGCCATTCCGGCCAACGAAGACATTCGCCGCAAGAGTGCGAGCTACGAAATCATCGGCAAGCCCGATGGCGAGTGGGGCGCGTTGTTTGCCGAGTTGGCCAAGAACGTGGCCGAGGCACCCCCGCAGCGCCCCAAGCCGCAAACGCAAGACCAATTGCTGGCGCTGTTCAGCGCAGATGTGACCGGGCGTGATTTCGTCATGACGCCTGCCACTGAAGTGGACATGACTGGCAAAACCGTCATTGACCGGCCCACGCTTGAAGTGGTCTACGACGAAATCTGACCCCCATGAGCGACATCATCCCCATCACCCCATTGCCCAACGCTGCAGCCACAGCAGCCGATGGTTTGGGTTGCCATGCAGGAAAAGACCAACTGCTCGATGCGGCTGCCAAAGCAGGCAAAAGCGATGTGCTGGCGCAGTACGCCGCGGACTATCCGAAAGGCCCGCACGACCAACCGCAGTCCATGTGCCCGGCATTCGGTTCGTTGCGTGTGGGTTTGCGCATGCGCCGCACCGCCACCATCTTGAGTGGTTCCGCTTGCTGCGTGTATGGCTTGACGTTCACCTCGCATTTTTACGGCGCGCGTCGCACTGTTGGCTATGTGCCGTTCAATTCGGAAACCTTGGTGACTGGCAAATTGTTTGAAGACATCCGTGAGGCGGTTTACCAGCAAGCCGACCCCGAGAAGTTGGACGCCATCGTCATCATCAACCTGTGCGTGCCCACTGCCAGCGGTGTGCCGTTGCAGTTGTTGCCCAAGGAAATCAACGGCGTACGCATCATCGGTATCGATGTGCCAGGCTTTGGTGTGCCCACCCATGCCGAAGCCAAAGATGTGCTGACAGGCGCCATGTTGCACTACGCCCGTCAAGAAGCCATGGCAGGCCCTGTGGCTGCGCCGCGCCAAGGCCGCAGCAGCAAACCCACCATCACTTTGTTGGGCGAAATGTTTCCGGCTGATCCGATGATCATTGCGCAAATGATCGGACCGATGGGATTGGCGGTAGGCACGGTGGCACCGACCCGCGAATGGCGCGAGTTGTATGCCGCGCTGGACTGCAAAGCGGTGGCAGCGATTCATCCTTTCTACACAGCCAGCGTTCGTGAGTTCCAAGCAGCGGGCAGACCCGTGGTCGGTTCTGCCCCGGTGGGCATTGAAGGCACCCACGATTGGTTGGGCGCCATCGGTCAAGCCTGTGGCGTGTCGCAGGAACTCATTGATGCCGCTCGCAACCAAACATTGGGTGCGATGCGCGGTGTGTTGGCCACGCAAAAAATTCAGGGCCGCATCACCTTGAGCGGCTACGAAGGCTCCGAGTTGTTGGTCGCGCGTTTGTTGATCGAATGCGGCGCAGATCTGCGATACGTCGGCAGTGCTTGTCCCGCCACACCTTGGAACCAACACGACGCGCAATGGTTGCAGTCCAAGGGTGTGCATGTTCAGTTCCGCGCCTCGTTAGAGCAAGACTTGGCGGCCATGCATGAATTCAAACCGCAGTTGGCCATCGGCACCACACCCGTGGTGCAAGCGGCCAAAGAACTTTGCATTCCATCGCTGTATTTCACCAACCTGATTTCAGCCCGTCCGCTCATGGGCGTGGCCGGTGCGGGCTCACTCATTCAAGTGGTGAACGCGGCCATGGGCAACCAAGCCAGGTTCGATGAGATGAAAGCATTTTTTGGTTCGGTCGGTCATGGCGACGAAGCCGGTGTGTGGGAGGACGTTCCCGTCATGCACCCAGACTTCAAAAAAGAAGTGCGTCGCCAGTTCGAAAAGAAACAGAAAAAACGCAAAGCCGAGGAGATGGGCTGATGTTTGTACTGGACCACGACCGAGCAGGCGGCTATTGGGGCGCGGTGTATGTGTTCACCGCGATCAAAGGCTTGCAAGTCGTGATTGACGGCCCCGTGGGTTGTGAAAACTTGCCGGTCACATCGGTGCTGCATTACACCGACGCCTTGCCGCCGCATGAATTGCCGATCGTGGTCACCGGTTTGGCCGAAGAGCAATTAGGGCGCGAAGGCACAGAAGGTGCCATGAAGCGCGCCCATCAAGTGCTGGATCCCGATTTACCTGCCGTGGTGGTGACCGGCTCCATCGCCGAAATGATCGGTGGTGGTGTCACGCCTGAAGGCACCAACCTGATGCGGTTTTTGCCGCGCACGATTGACGAAGACCAATGGCAATGTGCGAACCGCGCCATGTATTGGTTGTGGACCGAATACGGCATGAAAAAAGTGCCCAAGCGTGTGCGCAAGGAAGGCGAGAAGCCGCGTGTCAACATCATTGGACCGTGCTACGGCACATTCAACAGCCCCAGCGATTTGGCAGAAATCCGACGCTTGGTTCAAGGCATTGGCGCAGACATCAACATGGTGTTTCCGCTGGGCAGTCATTTGGCCGAGGTGTCGCGCCTGGTGGAAGCCGATGTGAACATTTGCATGTACCGCGAGTTCGGTCGCATGTTGTGTGAGGCCTTGGACCGCCCGTATTTGCAAGCACCGATTGGCTTGCACAGCACCACCAAATTTCTGCGCAAATTGGGCGAGTTGCTCGGCCTCGATCCCGAGCCATTCATTCAACGTGAACGTCACACCACCATCAAACCGGTTTGGGATTTGTGGCGTTCGGTCACACAAGATTTTTTCGCGACCGCGAGTTTTGCGGTGGTGGCCACCGACACCTATGCGCGTGGCATTCGCAAGTTTTTGGAAACCGAGATGGGCATGCCGTGCAAATTTGCCATCTCGCGCTTGCCTGGCCAAAAAACCGACAACGCTGCTGTGCGCGAGTTGGTTCACAAACAAATGCCGTTGATTTTGTTTGGCAGCTACAACGAACGCATGTACTTGGCCGAGGCGGGCAGTACCGGGCCGATGAAAGCCTCGTTCATTCCTGCCTCCTTCCCGGGCGCGATCATTCGCCGCCACACCGGTACGCCGTTCATGGGTTACAGCGGTGCGACATATTTGATTCAGGAATGTTGCAACTGTTTGTTCGACGCCTTGTTCCATATCTTGCCTTTGGGCACGGACATGGACAAAGTGGACGCGACCTTGGCGCGCGGCATCAGTGGTGCGCAAGAAAACACACCTTGGGACGACGCAGCGCAAATGCGTTTGCAGTCGTTGGTGTCAGGCCAACCGGTGTTGGTGCAAATTTCTGCGGCCAAGCGCTTGCGCGATCTGGCCGAAGGCAAAGCACGCGCCAGTGGCGTGGAGCTGGTCACCGAAGACCATGTGCGGTCTGCCGGTGCCGAGCTTGGTTTGGGAGAGACCGCATGAAGTCATGCAATGAATTGCTTTCACAGGTGACTGCCTGTGAACGTACCCCGATGTCGCGGCAACTGCTGCGGCTGCCCAGGTTGCGCGGGTTGGGCGCAGCGTTGGCCTTGCGGCCATTTTGAAGAAGGAGCATCGCATGTCAAATCATCGGACATCCATTTCCGGACTGACAGACGAAGAGGCTCAGGAGTTCCACCATTTCTGGATCCAAGGCACTGTAGGTTTCGCAGCTGTGGCTGTGTTGGCCCACATCCTGGTCTGGGCATGGCGGCCCTGGTTCTGAGTCAAGTTCTTTAACCGAACGGAGTAAACCCATGGCTAACACCACCTCTTTTGAGACGCACAAGTCATCCGACTGGGATGAACGGATCGCGTTTGTTCTGATTTTTGTTCCCTGTTTCGTCGTCTTGCTTTCGTTTGCTTTTGTCGGTCAATTGATTGGCATGCGCTGGAAATCCTGGCTGCCCGGCGCGGAGAACATGCCCAACATCATCTCGGGTGTCAAGGCTTCGGTTTATACGTTCATGTCTCACATCATTTAGGAGAAATCATCATGTGGAGAATTTGGCGCTTGTACGACCCTTTGCGGGCCATGGTGGTCCAGGGTATTTTTCTGTTCGGTTTGGCAGCAATGATCCACCTCATTTTGCTCAGCACGAACAAGTTCAATTGGCTGGATGGCGCGAAAAAGCCCGCAGCAGCATCGGCGCAAAACTCGCCCATGCCAGCGGCTGTTCCTGCCGAAAAGTCCTGAACTTTGTCAGCACCGGCAGGTGCTGCTTGAAACACAGCACCTGCGTTTTTTTTATAGATTTGTTGTTCCATCACTTGCGGCAGGAGGGCTAACACATGGCCATGCTCAGCTTTGAAAAAAAATACCGAGTGCGGGGCGGGACCCTGGTCGCTGGTGATTTGTTTGATTTTTGGTTAGGCCCGTTTTATGTGGGCTTCTTTGGTGTCACCACCATATTCTTTGCATTCCTCGGTACAACGATGATTTTGTGGGGCGCTTCACAAGGCCCGACTTGGAATCTGTGGCAAATCAGCATTGCCCCCCCGAATTTGTCCTACGGCCTGCGCTTTGCACCGCTGATGGAAGGCGGCTTGTGGCAACTGATCACGATTTGTGCGTTAGGCGCGTTTGTGTCTTGGGCATTGCGCGAGGTTGAAATTTGTCGCAAGTTGGGCATGGGCTATCACGTGCCTGCCGCGTTCAGCATGGCGATATTTGGTTATTTCACATTGGAAGTGATTCGTCCGGTGTTGATGGGTGCATGGGGTCATGCATTCCCTTATGGCATTTACAGCCACCTCGATTGGGTGTCCAACGTGGGTTACCAGTATTTGCACTTTCATTACAACCCGGCCCACATGTTGGCCGTGAGTTTCTTTTTTGCCACCACGTTTGCGTTGTCTCTGCACGGTGCCCTGATTTTGTCAGCCACCAACCCTGGCAAAGGACAGTTCGTCAAAACCCCTGAACACGAAGACACGTTTTTCCGCGACACCATCGGTTATTCCATTGGCACCTTGGGCATTCACCGTTTGGGTGTGTTCTTGGCGATGGCGGCGGTGGCCTTCAGTGCCTTGTGCATTGTGATCAGCGGTCCCTTCTGGAGTCGCGGCTGGCCCGAATGGTGGGGCTGGTGGCTGAATCTGCCCATCTGGTCTCAGTGGCCTTGAAGCTTGACAGGAGCAACTTAAATGGCTGACTACTACAACCTTTTCACCACGGTGCAAGCCCGAGGGCCGGTGCACCATGGCGCCGAACTCGGACCCGGCAACAGCCCGCGCTTCGGTCATCCCGCCCTCTTTTGGTTGCTGGGCAAGATCGGCAACGCGCAGTTGGGGCCGATTTACCTGGGTGGCTTTGGCGTGCTTTCATTGGTGAGCGGCATGGTCGCGTTCAACATCATTGGCTTGAACATGCTGGCGTCTGTCAATTGGGATCCGGTGCAATTGGTGCGTCAATTGTTCTGGCTGGCGCTAGAGCCGCCACCCCCTGAATACGGTTTGTCCATGCCACCGTTGAACCAAGGCGGTTGGTTTTTGATCGTGGGTTTGTTGTTGTCTATTTCTGTGTTGTCGTGGTGGGTACGCATGTACCGTCGAGCCACCGCTTTGGGCATGGGGACGCATGTTGCTTGGGCGTTTGCTGCGGCCTTGTGGTTGTTTTTCGTGCTGGGTTTTTTCCGTCCTATTTTGATGGGGTCATGGGGCGAGGCTGTGCCTTACGGCATCTTCCCGCACTTGGATTGGACAGCGGCCTTGTCCATTCGCTATGGCAATCTGTTTTACAACCCTTTCCATGCGTTATCGATTGTGTTTTTGTATGGCTCGGTGTTGCTGTTTGCCATGCACGGCGCCACCATTTTGGCGGTGACCCGATTTGGTGGTGAGCGCGAGATTGAACAAATTGTGGACCGTGGCACTGCATCTGAGCGAGCAGCGTTGTTCTGGCGTTGGACCATGGGCTTTAACGCCACCATGGAATCCATCCACCGTTGGGCGTGGTGGTTTGCTGTGTTGTGTCCATTGACCGGTGGCATCGGCATTTTGTTGACTGGCACCGTGGTGGACAACTGGTATTTGTGGGCCATCAAGCACGGCGTGGCGCCACCTTACCCGAACGTATTTCCCGCCGTGATTGACCCGGCGTTGACCTTGGGAGCCAAGCCATGACACATTCATCGCAATGGACAAACCGGCTGTGGCAATGTGTTGCAGTCATAGGTGCTGTGCTGGTGTTGAGCGGTTGTGAATTGCCCGTGCCCAACAGCGTGCAACACGGTTACCGTGGCACAGGCATGGTTCAGGTCTACAACACCCGATTGCTGGCCACCAAGGTGGATGCCAACGTGCCGCCCGTCGCCATTCCACAAGCACCGGCTGAAGGACCCAAAGCCTCACAGACTTACAAAAATGTGCAGGTGCTTGGCAACCTCAGTACCGCGCAGTTCAACCGATTGATGGTCTCCATGGCCGCTTGGGTTGCGCCCAATGAGGGCGGTTGCGTGTATTGCCACAACCCAGCCAATTTTGCGGACGATGAAAAATACACCAAGGTGGTGGCCAGACGCATGTTGCAAATGACGCAATACATCAACAGCGAATGGAAGCCACACGTGGCGGAAACAGGTGTCACTTGCTACACCTGTCACCGTGGTCAGCCAGTGCCGTCTGCCATTTGGTTCAAGAAAGACCACCAACCCCATGGCTCCAATTTCTTGGGTGACAAGGCGGGGCAAAACGAACCTGCAGCCGTGGTCAATTTGTCCTCGTTGCCCAATGACCCGTTCACACCGTTCTTGTTGGAAGCCAAAGACATTCGCATGAATGGCCCCACACCCTTGCCGTCCGGCAACCGTCATTCGACCAAGCAAACCGAGTGGACCTATGCATTGATGACCCACATGTCCACCTCGCTCGGTGTCAATTGCACGTATTGTCACAACAGCCGTTCATTCCAAAGTTGGGAAAACAGTCCGCCGCAACGTGCCACTGCTTGGTATGGCATACGCATGGCACGTGATTTGAATCTCAATTACATGGAGCCTTTGACTCCGGTGTTCCCTGATCACCGCAAAGGTGAGTTGGGTGATGCACCCAAACTCAATTGCAACACCTGTCACCAAGGGGCTTACAAACCCTTGTTTGGCGCACCCATGGCCAAAGACTTCCCTGAGTTGTCACCGCCACCCAGTGGCAAACCCGCTCAGGTGGCCTCCAAGTAATGTGGAACTGAGCCACCATCACCCTTGCACATGAACATCCCATGGTTAACCAAGACCCCGTTTCCATGGCAGTTTCAGGTGTGGTGGTGGTGTTGCTGGTCGACTTCCTGAGGGCGCACCAAGGCTGGGGTTGGATGCGCTTGGTGCAAGGCGCCGCAGGTTTCAAAGACACCCCTGGTTTGTTGTTCACCAAGGTCATGGGCAGTGGCCATGAAGGCGGGTTTGTGCTCAGACCCAGTGCCACCCACCAAGGCTTGGTTTGCATGTTTGAAACCGCCGCACACGCTGATGAATTCATCGACAGCTCAGCGGTCAAAGCCTACGCTGAGCGTGCCAAATCTTTTTTCATCACGGCATTGGCCGTCAACTCTGCACGCGGTTCTTGGGACGGTCGATCTTGGGATGTCACCACCCCTGAGCGTTTGGGCAAATACCGTGATTTGGACAGGCAAACCGGTGGCATGGTGGCATTGACACGTGCGAGCATTCGGCCCGCCAAAGCGGTGGCATTTTGGCGCTATGCACCCGCAGCGCAAGACGATTTGAAAAATGCACCAGGCTGTGAAATTGCCATGGGTTTGGGCGAAGCGCCTTTGGTGCGGCAATGCACATTCAGTTTGTGGAAAGACACCGAGTCGATGACGCAATATGCCCACACAGGTGCGCATCAGCAAGCGATTGCTGCGGCTTACAAAAACGATTTTTTTTCTGAATCGATGTTTGTTCGCATGCGAGTTTTGCGTCGCGAAGGGCAGTGGTCTGGGGTGATGTCAGCGGTGGCTGCGTCGGAGGTGCCGCATGGCTGAACACAAAGTCGTTGTGGTCGGCGCAGGCATGGCGGGCTTGGTCAGTGCTTTGCAATTGGCGCACGCCGGTTTGCAAGTCACGGTGATAGACAAAGCCAGCGCCCCCGGCGGCAAGATCAGGCAACTCATGCCCGATGGCATGCCGGTAGACAGCGGCCCGACTGTCTTCACGATGCGTTGGGTGTTTGACCAAATCATGGCCTCGGTAGGTACCCGACTCGAATCGCAATTGAACATCCAACCATTGAGTGTGTTGGCACGCCATTTTTGGGAAGACGGTTCACAGCTTGATTTGTACGCGGACCCTGCGCAATCACTGGATGCGGTCGCGCGGTTTGCCGGACGCGCAGAGGCCCAGCGGTTTGCGCAGTTTTGTCAAACGGCACGTCAGGTGTATGACGCGTTGGAAGGACCGTTCATCAAATCTCCCTCGCCCACCATGGCCAACATGATGACCCAACTGGGGCCACGCGGCTTGGCCACGCTGGCGTCGGTGGGTCCGATGCGAAGTTTGTGGAACAGCTTGGGGCGGCATTTCAATGACCCACGCTTGCGCCAGTTGTTTGCGCGTTATGCCACTTACTGCGGTTCTTCGCCATGGGAAGCGCCTGCGACGTTGATGTTGATCGCGCAAGTTGAAATGGACGGTGTGTGGGCTGTGCATGGCGGCATGCATGCCTTGGCCTCGTGCTTGATGCGACTGGGGCAAGCGAATGGTGTGAACTATGTGTTCAGCAGTGAATGCGAGCGCATCGAAATGAGCCAAGGGCGAGTCTCTGGCGTGAGGCTGGCCAGTGGCGACAGCTTGCGTGCAGACAGTGTGGTGTTCAACGGTGACATTGCGGCATTGCGCAAAGGACTGCTCGGGCCTGGCGTGCAAAAGTCTGTGCAAGGCAAAGTCCAACCGCGTTCTTTGTCTGCGGTGACATGGTCGATGCATGCAGATACCCAAGGCATGGCCTTGGACCGACACAATGTGTTTTTCAACAACGACTACGCCAGCGAGTTTGACGACATCTTCATGCAAAAGCGCATGCCGCAACAACCCACGGTGTATGTGTGTGCGCAAGACCGTGGCACGGGTACACCGCCGCCTGGCGCAGAGCGTTTGTTGTGCTTGGTCAATGCACCTGCACGCGGCGACAAACGCATGTCAGATGATGAATTGCACGCTTGTGCTGTCAGCAGTCAAGCCCGCATGGCCAAAGCCGGTTTGCATCTCTCATTGGAGTCCTCAGCATCATGCATACGCACCACCCCTCAGGACTTTCACCAACTGTTTCCGGGAACGGGCGGGGCCTTGTATGGCCAAGCCACCCATGGATGGATGGCGGCCTTCGCGCGCTCCAACGCCCGCTCGCAAGCCAAGGGCTTGTACCTGGCGGGGGGCAGCGTGCATCCGGGGCCGGGCGTGCCGATGGCAGCCATGTCTGGGCAGTTGGCGGCCGCCGCGTTGATGGCAGACCTCGGTTTGACCAGCCTGTCCCACAAAACGGCTACCTCTGGTGGTACCTTGACGCACTGAGTGACGATGGTCAGCATGGCCTGACCCTGATCGTGTTTGTCGGCAGCGTGTTTTCGCCTTATTACGCTTGGCAGCGTCGACATGGGAATCAAGTTGACCCTGACAACCATTGCGCATTGAATGTTGCGCTCTACAGCAAAGCAGCGCGGCGATGGACCATGACAGAGCGTGGTGCAACACATTGCCACCGTGATGAACACCAGTTCACCGTCGGCCCCAGCCAATGCCGCATGGAGGCAGATACCTTGGTGATCGACATCAATGAGGTGGCAGTGCCTTGGCCACATCGGGTCTGCGGACAAGTGCGGGTGCGTGCAGACAC
>RFYK01000078.1 GCA_009925585.1 Betaproteobacteria bacterium
ATGCTCGACAACGTACCTGGGCGCTATCCTTACACCGCAGGCACCTTTGCTTTCAAACGAGACAACGAAGACCCGACCCGCATGTTTGCCGGTGAAGGCGATGCTTTCCGCACCAACCGCCGTTTCAAACTGTTGAGCGAAGGCATGCCAGCCAAGCGCCTGTCCACCGCGTTTGATTCGGTCACGCTCTACGGCAACGACCCTGATTTGCGGCCTGACATCTACGGCAAAGTCGGTAACTCCGGTGTCAGCATTGCCACGCTAGACGACATGAAAGCCTTGTACGACGGCTTTGACTTGTGTTCTCCTGCAACCAGCGTGTCCATGACCATCAATGGTCCGGCGCCCACGATCTTGGCGATGTTCATGAACACCGCCATCGACCAAAACCTGGACAAATTCCGCGCGGACAAAGACAGAGAGCCCTCGGCCGCCGAAGCCGCAGACATCCGGACTTGGGTGTTGCAAAACGTGCGCGGCACGGTGCAAGCCGACATTTTGAAAGAAGACCAAGGGCAAAACACCTGTTTATTCAGCACTGAGTTTTCGCTCAAGGTCATGGGCGACATCGCGCAATATTTTGTCGAGCACCAAGTGCGCAATTTCTACAGCGTATCGATCAGCGGCTACCACATTGCCGAAGCAGGTGCCAACCCGATTTCGCAATTGGCGTTCACGCTGTCCAATGGCTTCACATTTGTCGAAGCCTATTTGGCGCGCGGCATGCACATTGACGATTTCGCGCCCAATTTGTCGTTCTTTTTCAGCAATGGCATGGACCCCGAATACACCGTCATGGGGCGCGTGGCCCGACGGATTTGGGCGATCACCATGAAAGAAAAATACGGTGCCAATGAGCGTTCACAAAAACTCAAATACCATATCCAAACCAGCGGCCGCAGCTTGCATGCGCAAGAGATTCAATTCAACGACATTCGCACCACGCTGCAAGCGTTGATTGCCATTTACGACAACTGCAACAGCCTGCACACCAATGCATTCGATGAAGCCATCACCACGCCCACCGAAGAGTCGGTGCGCCGCGCCATGGCCATTCAATTGATCATCAACCGCGAATGGGGTTTGGCCAAAAACGAAAACCCCTCCCAAGGCGCGTTCATCATTGAGGAACTGACCGAACTGGTCGAGGAAGCCGTCCTGTCAGAGTTTGTGGCGATCGCCGAGCGTGGCGGCGTGCTCGGCGCCATGGAAACCGGCTACCAGCGCGGCAAGATCCAAGATGAATCGATGCATTACGAAATGCTCAAGCACACCGGCGAATTGCCGATCATCGGTGTCAACACGTTCAAGTCGCCACACGCCAACGAAGTGCCACCAACCATCGAATTGGCGCGCTCGACCGATGACGAAAAACAAAGCCAGTTGCAACAAGCTGTGATGGACAACGCCAATGTGTTTGAGGTGTTGATGGATGCCGTGCGAGTGTGTTCGCTCGGACAAATCACCCATGCTTTGTTTGAAGTCGGCGGTCAATACCGTCGAAACATGTGACTTGGCAATTCAGTGACCGCTGCCGAAGCGTTTGCCGCGTGACAAATCCACACCGAGTTGTTTGAGTTTGCGGTACAGGTGGGTGCGCTCTAGTCCGGTTTTTTCTGCCACCCTTGTCATCGAGCCGCCCTCTTGGGCAAGGTGAAATTCAAAATATGCTTTTTCAAAACTGTCTCTGGCTTCGCGCAAGGGGCTGTTGAGGTCAAAGCTTTGCACGGGCTGCAAAGACGCTGGCACCACTGTGGCAACCATGGGGGACGCAGACACCATGCCCGCGCCGCTCAATGCATTGACCGAGGCTTGGGGCGCCGCATGCACGCGGCCGCGTTCATGGCCAGTTCGACCTGATGCCCTTCGTCATTGAGGATTTCAAATAAAAGATCGCGAATACCAAGTTCGTCGTCCACTACCAGGATAGTTGCCATGCGCGTGTGTCAGTTCAGTTGTCGTGAGAGTCTACAAGGCGAAATGATAACGACACTTGCGCGCCGCATACCACATCGTCTTGTGTACGGTTTTTCAATTCGATGCGAGCATTGTGTTCATCGGCAATTTTCTTGACCACCGCCAAACCCAACCCGGTGCCACTGGCTTTGGTGGTGACATACGGCTCGAATGCCCGCTGCAACACGGCATCGCTGAAGCCGGTGCCGTTGTCTTGCACTGTCAACCTGACCCGTTGGGATTGGGGTCGCCACTCGGTCATGACATTCACCTGTGCTTGCGGTATGGCCAAACTGGCATCTTGCGCATTTTGAATCAGGTTGTGCACCACTTGTCGCAACTGCGCAGCGTCACCCATCACCGAAGGCAAATGTGCTTCGAGCTGCCAATGCACAGGGACAAGGGCATTGTCGTTGTCATACAAGGGCATCATTTCGCCGAGCAATTGGTTCAAGTCCAAAGGGTGTAGTCTTGCGGCAGGCAAGCGACCAAAATCACGGAATTCATTGACCAAACGCTGCAAGGCATCAACCTGCTCGACGATGGTTTTCACCGACTTGGTCAGCAGCGCTTGTTCGACCGCGGGCAATTTGCCGTCGAGTTTCATCGCCAAACGTTCTGCCGAAAGTTGAATGGGCGTCAATGGGTTTTTGATCTCGTGGGCCAAGCGACGCGCGACCTCGGTCCATGCTTGCGAACGTTGCGCTGACACAATCTCAGAAATGTCATCGAACACCAGCAACCAATCGCCCTGCGGCAACAATGCGCCACGCGCCACCAGCGTGATTTGCCTGGCGGCCTGCGCAGAAAAATCACGCGCCGTGGCATAGGGCGTGGTATCGAGTTCGTAAGACTGTTCCCAATGGTCGATGCGTGCGGGCTGCTCGGCAGTGATTTCTTCAAACCGGTCGATCACTTGCGAGGCAAAGCCTTCCAAACCGTCCACCTCTTCCAAGCGTTGACCGACATGCACCGACAACGGCAATTTCAATATGCGCGTGGCGCCGGGGTTGATCGACAAAATCACACCCTCACGGTCTAGCAGCACGACACCGGCCGTCAGGTTGTCCAGCATGGTTTGCAAATGGCTGCGCGCCAAGTCAAGCTGCGCCATGCTTTGTTCGACCGACTGTCGGGCTTCAAACAATTGCTGTGTCATTTCCGCAAACGAACGGGTCAAGCCATCGAGCTCGTCCTTGCCCTGCAAAAAGGGTTTGGGGCGCAAATCGCCAGAAGCCACATCGCGCACACCTTCGGCCAACAGCAACAGCGGTCGGGCCAATTGGTTACCCAACAACACGGCCAACAGCACCGCCCCAAACACCGACAAAAACAGACTCAAAGTCAAGGTGCCGATGTACATGCGCTGCAAACCACTTCTTGCCAATGCACGTTCTTGGTATTCGCGGTTGGCTTCGAGCACTGCGCGGGCGTTGTTCACCAGCACCGGCGGCAATTTTTTAACCACCTGCAACACATAGGTTTGCCTGTCTAACTGGAACCCGCTGTCAGGCAATCGATACAACACCTTGAGCCGAGGAAAAGCCTCCAAGTTGCCCGCGTCTTCCAAACCCTCGGTGCGCCAAGTGACCCCCACCGCGCGCACTTGCCGCCATTCAGTGGCCCCCGGGCGCTCCGGTTGCAATGAAAACCCCGATTCGCTCACGCTGGCCACCAACTGCACATTGCCCTGCCACAGGCTGACCTCGGATGCGCTCAATTGCTCGCGTGCTTTTTCCAGCGTGACCGACCATTGGTTGCGCGATGCCAGTGCCATGTTGTTGCCTGCATTGCGCACACCAGTGACCAATTCGCTGGCCAAGCTCTCCAAAGTGGATCGACTCAAATTCAAGCCGGCGTCCAGCGCCACTTCCACCTTGTTGTCAAACCAGACTTCGATGGAGCGGGTCACAAATTGGTAAGAAACGGCATATATCAAGATGCCCGGCAAGATACCCACCAATGCAAAAATCGCGGCCAGCCTGATCAGCAAACGGCTGCCGAATTTTTTCTGGCGCAAACGCACCACCAAGCGCCAGCCAATCCAACTGATCACCAGCAACAAGAACACGGCCAGCACGGTATTCAAACCAAACAGCAGCCCGTAGTTCTCTTCGTACACGTCCCAGCGCTGGGTCGCCTGGGTCAGTAAAAACAACAAAATCAACGACACCGAGACCAGGATCGACATGATCACCACCAGCAACCAGCTGCGGTGTCGCAGATCGCTCCAAGGGGTGCGCTGGGTCATTTGGCCAATTCTTCGAGCCGGAAGCTGTGGTCGAAGTTGACGTTCCAATCGCTGCTGGCTTGGTTGCCAAACTGCAATGCCTGCGGCAGTTGGCTCAGGTCCAAACGAAAGCGAAGGTCCAAACGCTGCTTGACATCTTTTTGCAGCACTTGGGTCTCTGCGACTTTCCATCGGTTGATTTTTTGCAGCGCCGACATCGCGTCAGTCAAACTGTCGTAACTGTTGCCCAGTGTGACGCCCAAACCGACGCTTTGAACCGGGGTCGCCGACACATGCAAACGCCAGCGCCTTGACAACGGTTGGTAGGTCAAACGGAAATAGCGTTCAACCAGCGATATTTTTTTGTCATACCAATACCAGCGCTCACGCATGACTTCGGCTTGCAGCACAAAGGTCAGCGGCAAACCACGCCCAAGGGCGTCTTCCAAACCGGGAGACAAAGAAAAATCGAGGGTGGCGTTCAAATACACACCATCGTCACCACGCTCTAGCACCGGGTCGGTCAATTGCACTGCCGATTGCGCAAACGCTGGTTGTAGAAACATGCCCAGCACACACCCCAAACACCACACGATCGACAAAAGCAACGATCGCTGTCTGAGGCCGACTGTTTCACGCATGTTATTGTTTTTCCAGCAAAGCATAAAAGAATCCGTCGTGCTCCTTGGGCAGATTGTCAGAGACAGCGCCGCCGCTGGCCGCCAGACCGGGCAATAAATGCCCTGGTGACGGCAATAAGACGGCGTCACTGTTGTTTCCAAGAAACGCTTGTATCTGATCCTCGCCTTCTGCGCGGAACAAAGAACAGGTGCAATATAACAAGCGTCCGCCGGACCGCAGGGTGGGCCACAGCGCGTTGAGCAGCTGTCGCTGGGTATTGGCCAAGGCACCCATGTCAGTTGGACGACGCAACCACGGTATGTCAGGGTGTCTGCGCACAATGCCCGACGCGGTGCAAGGGGCGTCCAGCAAGATCGCATCCCACGCTTGACCGTCCCACCAATCGGCGGGGCGTGCGGCATCGGCACAGCGCACATCGGCTTGCAACCGCAAACGTTGTAAATTCTCACGCACGCGTTGGCAACGGGCTTCATCGACATCGATGGCCACCAGATCAAGGTCTGACATTTCCAACAAATGCGCGGTCTTGCCACCCGGCGCGGCACAGGCGTCGAGCACTCTCCATCGTTGCCCGCCTTTCACCAAGGCGTTTGCCAACAGCAAAGGCGCAGCGAGTTGCGCGCCCGGGTCTTGCACCGAAAACCAGCCTTGGCTGAAACCTTCCAGTGCTTGCACTGGCCGCGCCTGCCGCAGCACCAAACCACTGTCGCCGCACCGGTCGGTTTCTATGCCTTGCGCTTGCCAGATGGCTTGCAGCGAGGCCACCGTCTGCTCTCGCCGATTGACGCGCACGGCCATGGGTGCGGCTTGTTGACTGGCACTCAGCACCGCTTGCCAATGCACAGGGTGGTCTTGTTGAATGGCTTTGACCCACCAATCGGGATGGTTCCAACGCGCCGAGGATTGCGTGTTCGTTTTGTCAAGCCAAGTGGTTCGCTCTCTGTCAAACCGACGCACACAGGCATTGATGAACGCCGCTTGTGCGCGGGTGGCAGGATCGCGCTTGGCGGCTTCGACCAATTGGTTCACCAATGTGTGCATCGGGTACATGGCCTGCTCGACTGGCAATGCCAGCGCCAAGCCCACGCACAACAAATCATCCACCGGCGCAGGCGGTGCGCGCTGCACCAAGGCTTGTTGGATGGCCAGTGTGCGGCCCCATTGGCGTAACACCGCGAACAACAACGCTTGCGTGGCGGGCCTGACCGACACGGGTAAGTTGGCCAAGGCCTGCACATGGTTACGACCTTGACGCACAGCCCGCAAGGCTTTGGCACAGGCTTGCAATTGCTGCCACAAAGGCGGCGCCAAAGCAGCACCGACTTCACGCGCAGGCAAGTTCGTCACAACGGGGTTGCCGGTTGGAATTGAAACAACTTGGCCAGTAACGCGGCTGGGTATTGGGCAATCGCCTCGTTGTATTCGGCAATGGCGGCGTTGAAACGCCCCAACTCTGGCTGAACCAGCAGGTCAAGTTCCAACCATCGCTGTTTCAAATTCTGCGGGATGTTGATGTAATAAACGTCAGGGTGAATCAAAGCCGCCCAAGCGTCTTGGAGTTCAGCTGCCGCATCGTGCAACGCTTGTGCACTGTCTTCTTCCAGCGTGTGCGACTGCATGCGTGCCAGCGCCACGGTGGACAGCCCGGCGGCCACTTGCAAACGGGTCCAGTGGCTGTGACCCAAATCGGAATTGCCGGGGTTGTCCCATAACTGAGGCGCGTTGGCCGCGGCTGTCACCGCCTGTTGCACCACGTCTTGGTATTCGAGCAACACGGCTTGCAATGGACCAAACTGCTGTTTGATCTGCGCACGCAATCTCACCAGCCTGTTGTAAGCCCCCAGTGCCCAAAACACCAGCAACGCACAAGCTATCCAGAACCAGCGCGACAGCAACATGATGAACAGCGATGCCCAGCAGGCTCGACCAGCGTAACTGGGCCCCCAAGTATGGGGGCCCGGTTACTCAGTCTGCTGGTGTCTCTTCGTTACTGCCTTCTTGCTGTTGCGCCAAGGCGAGCTCTTCGGCTTCGTTCTCGGCGATGGCACGGCGCTCGGCCTCGTCCATCAAGTCCTTGGCTTTGCGGGCCTTGTGATAGGCCATGCCAGAACCGGCAGGGATGAGTCGGCCAACGATGACGTTCTCTTTCAAGCCACGCAATTCGTCGCGTTTGCCCATGATGGCGGCTTCGGTCAACACGCGCGTGGTTTCTTGGAAGGACGCGGCACTGATGAAGCTGTCGGTGGACAAGGACGCTTTGGTGATACCCAACAACAAGTTGGTGTAAGTCGCAGGCATCTTGCCTTCGGCCAACAACGCTTCGTTGGTGTTGAGCATTTCTGAACGTTCGATTTGTTCACCGCTGATGTAGTTGGTGTCGCCCACGTTATCGACCACCACACGGCGCAACATCTGGCGAACAATCACTTCAATGTGCTTGTCGTTGATCTTCACACCTTGCAAGCGGTAAACGTCTTGCACTTCGTCCACGATGTAACGCGCCAACTCTTCGATGCCCAGCAAACGCAAAATGTCTTGCGGGTCTGCTGGTCCGTCGACAATGCTTTCGCCTTTGTTGACCACTTGACCTTCGTGCACCACGATGTTTTTCTCTTTGGGGATCAGTTCTTCCCAGACCTTGCCTTCCGGGTCGGTGATCTGCAAACGGATCTTGCCTTTGGTTTCCTTGCCGAAAGACACGGTGCCGGTCATCTCGGCCAGAATGCCTTTTGCCGGGGATCTTCACTTCCTTGCCGGAGGCATCGATCAACTTGACCTGCGGACGCACGACTTTGGTCGAACCGCGACGCTTGGGATCGATCACCACCAAAGTGGAAAGGCCGGTGACTTCGTCCAATTGCTTGGCAACCGTCAAGCCTTCTTCCACGTTTTCGAATCGAACTTGACCGGCGAACTCGGTGATCACAGGGCGTGTCAGCGGATCCCAGTTGGCCAATATGGTGCCAGCCTTGATGCTCTGGTCAGGCTTGATCGCCAGAATGGCGCCATAAGGCACTTTGTGGCGTTCACGCTCGCGGCCTTGTTCGTCATGGATGACGATTTCGCCAGAGCGGGAAATGACCACCAATTCGCCTTTGCTGTTGGTGACATAACGCATGGTGGCGTTAAAACCAATCACACCGTTAGATTTGGCGTCGACGCTGGAGGCGACGGCCGCACGTGAAGCCGCACCACCGATGTGGAAAGTACGCATGGTCAGCTGTGTACCGGGTTCACCGATGGATTGCGCCGCGATCACGCCGACAGCTTCACCCACGTTGACCAGGCCGCCACGGCCCAAATCACGGCCATAACACTTGGCGCACAAACCAAAACGTGTTTCGCAATTGAGTGCGGTTCGCACTTTGATTTCGTCCACACCCAAGAGTTCGATGTCGTCGATCAAGTCTTCGTCCAACATGTCGCCAGCGGGCACCAAGACCTCGCGTGTTTCAGGGTGCACCACATCTTCGGCAACGGTGCGACCCAACACACGGTCACGCAAAGATTCGATGACTTCACCACCTTCCACAATGGCGCGCATCAACTGACCGTTGCTGGTGCCGCAGTCTTCTTCGATCACCACCAAGTCTTGGGTCACGTCAACCAAACGGCGGGTCAGGTAGCCAGAGTTAGCGGTTTTGAGCGCCGTGTCGGCCAGGCCTTTTCGTGCACCGTGGGTAGAGATGAAGTACTGCAACACGTTCAGGCCTTCGCGGAAATTGGCCGTGATCGGTGTTTCGATGATCGAGCCATCCGGCTTGGCCATCAAGCCACGCATGCCAGCGAGCTGACGGATTTGCGCGGCAGAACCACGGGCACCCGAGTCAGCCATCATGTAGATGGAGTTGAACGATTCCTGCTCAACTTCATTGCCATGGCGGTCCACGGTTTTCTCTTTGCGCAATTGGTCCATCATGACTTTGGACACGGCGTCACCGGCCTTGCCCCAAATGTCAACCACTTTGTTGTAGCGCTCGCCAGAGGTCACCAGACCCGACACATATTGCTGCTCAATGTCTTTGACTTCTTTTTCTGCGCTTTCAATGATGGCGTGCTTTTCAAATGGCACCAACATGTCATCGATGCAAATCGAGATACCAGCGCGTGTGGCCAAACGGAAACCGTTTTGCAACAGCTTGTCAGCGAACACCACAGTTTCTTTCAAACCGCATTTGCGGAACGAGGTGTTGATGAGTTTGGAAATTTCTTTCTTCTTCAGCGCCTTGTTCAAGTGGCTGAAAGGCAAACCGCGCGGCAAGATTTCAGACAACAGCGCACGGCCCACGGTGGTTTCCACCAGTGATGTGCTGCTGGAGAATTCGCCGGTGACTTTGTCTTTGGTCCATTCGGTCATGCGCACCGTGATCTTGGCCGTCAGCTCGACCACGCCAGCGTCCAAAGCGCGCTGCACTTCGCCGATGTCGGCGAACACCAAACCTTCGCCTTTGCCGTTGATGCGTTCGCGGGTCGTGTAGTACAAGCCCAGCACCACGTCTTGTGAAGGCACGATAGACGGTTCACCATTGGCAGGGAACAGCACGTTGTTGGAGGCCAGCATCAATGTGCGGGCTTCCATTTGGGCTTCCACTGACAACGGAATGTGCACCGCCATTTGGTCGCCGTCAAAGTCAGCATTGAAGGCCGAGCAAACCAAGGGATGCAATTGAATCGCCTTGCCTTCGATCAAGATAGGTTCGAAAGCTTGGATGCCCGCTTTGATGGTGGTGGCAATGCCCATCAACTCCAGCTTGCTGAAGATGAAAGGTTTGAACAATTCCAAAGCCATGAGCTTGGGCAAACCGCACTGGTGCAGTTTGAGGGTAGGTCCCACGGTGATGACAGAACGGCCGGAGTAGTCGACACGCTTGCCCAACAAGTTTTGGCGGAAGCGGCCCGACTTGCCTTTGATCATGTCGGCCAATGACTTGAGTGCACGCTTGTTGGCACCGGTCATGGCTTTGCCACGGCGACCGTTGTCCAGCAAACTGTCCACCGCTTCTTGCAACATGCGCTTCTCGTTGCGGGCGATGATCTCAGGCGCATTCAGCTCCAGCAAGCGACGCAAGCGGCTGTTGCGGTTGATGACGCGACGGTACAAGTCGTTCAAGTCGGAGGTGGCGAAACGACCACCGTCCAACGGCACCAGAGGACGCAAATCGGGCGGCAACACGGGCAACACCGACAACACCATCCACTCGGGTTTGATACCGGATTTTTTGAAGGCTTCCAGCACCTTCAAACGCTTGGCGTTTTTCTTGATCTTGATTTCAGAACCGGTCAAATCGTTGCGGAGTTTTTCAATCTCCATGTCGATTTCCATGCTCTCGAGCAAATCACGAACACCTTCTGCGCCCATCTTGGCTTGGAACTCGTCGCCGAGTTCAATGCGCTTGGCTTCGTACTCGTCCTCGGTCATGATCGCGTACTTCTTCAGCGAGGTCATGCCAGGGTCGGTCACGACATACGCTTCGAAATACAACACGCGTTCGATGTCACGCAAGGTCATGTCCAGCACCAAACCCAAACGGCTGGGCAGGGATTTCAAGAACCAGATGTGGGCGCAAGGCGCGGCCAAATCGATGTGGCCCATGCGGTCGCGACGCACTTTGGTTTGTGTGACTTCAACGCCGCACTTCTCGCAAATCACGCCACGGTGTTTCAGGCGTTTGTATTTGCCGCACAAGCATTCGTAGTCCTTGATAGGGCCGAAAATTTTGGCGCAAAACAACCCGTCACGCTCGGGCTTGAAGGTACGGTAGTTGATGGTTTCTGGCTTTTTGACTTCGCCAAATGACCAAGAGCGGATTTTTTCCGGGGAAGCGAGTCCGATTTTGATGGCATCGAAATGCTCATCCGGTGTGAACTGCTTAAAGAGGTCGAGTAATGATTTCATGAACGCTCCAACTCAATATCGATACCCAATGAACGGATTTCTTTGACCAACACGTTGAACGATTCGGGCATGCCCGCCTCGATCGCGTGCTCGCCTTTGACGATGCTTTCGTACACCTTGGTGCGTCCTTGCACATCGTCGGATTTGACGGTGAGCATTTCTTGCAATGTGTAAGAAGCGCCATAGGCCTCGAGTGCCCACACCTCCATCTCGCCAAAGCGCTGTCCACCGAACTGCGCCTTGCCGCCCAAAGGTTGTTGTGTGACCAAGCTGTAAGGGCCGGTCGAGCGTGCGTGCATCTTGTCGTCGACCAAGTGGTGCAGCTTGAGCACGTGCATGTAACCCACGGTGGTGGGTCGGTCAAATGCGTCGCCAGTACGGCCATCGAACAAATGCGCCTGTGTGCGCGCTGGTGTCAGACCTTTGGCTTGCACCACGGTGTCCGGATACGCCAGTTTCAACATGGCACGGATGTCTTCTTCCGATGCGCCATCAAACACCGGTGTCGCAAACGGCACGCCCAGCGACAGGTTGTGCGCCATTTCCTTGATGTCTTTGTCTGCCATCTTGGCCAAGTCTTCTTTGTGGCCCGTGGTGTTGTACAAAGTCTCGAGGAAGCCGCGGATTTCAGCAGCTTTGGCTTCTTCTTGCATCATGTGACCGAGTTGCTCGCCAATGCCTTTGGCCGCCCAGCCCAAGTGCACCTCCAGCACCTGACCCACGTTCATGCGCGA
>RFYK01000079.1 GCA_009925585.1 Betaproteobacteria bacterium
AATACCAGCACATAAATCAAACCGGCCACCACGGGTGAGACAGAGAACGGCAAATCGACCAAGGTGGTGAGCAATGCTTTGCCACGAAACTCAAATTTGGCAATGGCCCATGCCGCACTGACACCAAAGATCAAATTCAATGGAACGGCAATCGCAGTGATCAACAAAGTGAGTTTGATGGCTGACCATGCATCGGGTTCTTTGAAGGCGTCAAAAAAGGCTTCTGCGCCTTTTCTCAAAGCCTCGGTGAAGACAGCCGCCAAGGGCAAAACCAAAAACAAACCCACAAACACCAGTGCGATGCCAATCAATGTGCGGCGCAACCAGACAGGTTCACCGGTGCTTTGGGCGATATGGGTAGGAACTGTGTGTTGTGTGTTCACGCGCTTGCTCCCGAACGGCTTCGCTGCCAAGCTTGCAACCCATTGATCAATAACAGCATGAGAAACGCCGCGCACAACATGACCAAGGCCACTGCCGTGGCGCCGGCATAGTCATACTGCTCCAATTTACTGATGATGATGAGTGGCGTGATTTCTGACACCATGGGCATGTTGCCTGCGATGAAGATCACCGAACCGTATTCACCGATCGCGCGTGCAAAGGCCATCGCAAAGCCGGTCAGCAAGGCAGGTGCTAACGCAGGAAAAATCACCCTGCTGAATGTTTGCCAGCGGGTTGCGCCCAAGCAAGTAGCAGCTTCTTCCAATTCTTTTTCAATGTCTTCCAAAATGGGTTGAACCGTGCGAACCACGAAAGGCAAACCGATGAAGATGAGCGCAATCAGCACACCGTTTCGGTTGAACGCCAACTGAATGCCCAACGGCTCCAAGTACTGGCCGATCCATCCATTGCCAGCTAGCAACGCAGTCAATGAAATACCCGCTACCGCAGTCGGCAAGGCAAACGGCAAGTCCACCAAGGCATCCACCACTTTTTTCCCGAAAAATTGGTAGCGCACCAGCACCCAAGCCAGCAACATGCCAAAGCATGCGTTCACAGTCGCCGCGATCAACGAAGCGCCCAAGGTCAGTTTGTAGGAAGCCACCACGCGCGGTGCGGTCACCGCTTGCCAAAATTGCTCCCCAGTCAAATGGAGTGTTTTAAAGACCAATGCCGACAACGGAATGAGAACAATCAAGCTCAGGTACGCCAGCGTGAAGCCCAATGTGATGTGAAAACCGGGCAGCACACGCGCTGGCTGATGACGAGGTGCAAACAATGTCATGCTGCTCATTCAACGCACCGTGTAAATTTTGTCAAACAAACCACCATCGCTGAAGTGAACTTTTTGCGCCTCGGTGAGTGTTCCAAAATAATCTGACACCTGAAACAATTGGATGGGTTTGAACACGTTGGCATATTTTTTCAACAGGGATGCGTTGCGTGGACGCAAGGCATGCTTGGCCGCGATTTCTTGTGCCTCGTCGGTGTAGAGGTAATCCAAATAGGCTTTGGCCAGATCTGCTGAACCTTTTTTGGCAACCGTTCGCTCCACCACAGCCACAGGGTTTTCCGCCACGATGCTGATGGATGGATGAACCGCATCCACCTTGCCTTCGCCGAATTCGCGGTCCACAGAAATCACCTCTGACTCGAATGTGATCAACACGTCACCAATGTTTCGCTGTAAAAACACATTGGTTGCATCCCGACCGCCCTTGGCCAGCACTGGCACATTGGCATACAACTTCTTGACAAACGCTTGGGCATCGGCATCGGTCCCGCCTTTTTTGCGAACTTGACCCCATGCCGCCAAATACGCCATGCGACCGTTGCCACCCGTTTTCGGATTGACCACCACCACTTGAATACCGGGTTTGATCAAGTCGTCCCAGTCCTTGATCCCCTTGGGGTTGCCATTGCGGGTAAGAAACAGCATGGTCGAGGTGGTGGGCGCTGCATGGTGGGGAAATTTTTTAGCCCAATCTTTGGCAACCACCCCGTTGGCCGCCAAAAAATCAACGTCAGACGTGGTGTTCATCGTGACCACATCGGCTTCTAAACCATCGTTGACAGCACGCGCTTGGGCGCTGGATCCGCCGTGCGATTGGTCGACTTTGACGTCAGCACCTTTGACTTTTTTGTAGTGCGCAATGAATGCTGAATTGACATCTTTGTAAAACTCTCTGGAGACATCGTAGGAAACATTCAGCAGCGTCTGCGCTGACGCCAAAGCACATGCAGATAACAAGTAGCCCACAAGCACCCACTGGCTGATCGTATTTTTTTTCAACATGCCAATTTCAATCAAAGTTACAAAAGTCATGCATTCTCTTGAGGTATGAACGCATTTCCAACGATTCTTTGGTTGTTTGCTTATATTCCATATGCATATATGTCCAACTAAAAAATTGTTTGTTTATGTGCATAAGGAATTTATAGTCCTCGGCTTATGGAAAATTTCTCATTTGCATTTGTCTTGGCCGGTTTTGTGGTGGGCCTCATCGTCGGACTGACAGGCGTGGGCGGTGGTTCGTTGATGACACCCCTGCTGATCTTCGGATTTGGCATCAAACCTGCCTTGGCGGTCGGCACCGATTTGTTGTTTGCGGCAGGTACCAAGTTTGGCGGCCTGCTCAATTTCGCGAGACAACGCATCATTCCTTGGCGCGTGGTATTTAGCCTCAGCTTGGGAAGCGTGCCTGCCGCGTTTCTCACTTTGGCCTTGCTTCACCATTTCGGCACATCGAACCCCAGCGTTCAACACGCGATCACATTCACCCTCGGCATCGCTTTGATGTTGACCGCTGCGGCCACGCTCTACAAAGCCATTCGCGGTCCGTTGCGTCAAGAAATACCAGATGCCAACGAAACTTTGCTGGCTGACGATCTCACAAAGCACAAGTGGTTGCCTGTGGTGTTCGGTGCTGTCATCGGCATGTTGGTGACGCTGACCTCGGTCGGCGCAGGTGCCATTGGCGTGACTGTGTTGATGCTGCTGTATCCGCAACTTCCTTTGCCTCGCATCGTGGCGGCCGACATCGCCTATGCAGTTCCACTCACCTTGGTCGCAGGCTTGGGACATGCTTCTTTGGGCACGGTGGATTGGTCCTTGCTGGGTTTGTTGCTTGCGGGTTCGTTGCCCGGCATCTGGCTGGGCTCACAACTGGTCACCAAAGTGCCCGAGCGCTTTATTCGCTCCGCGTTGTCTGTGCTGTTGGCATGGGCAGGCGGTAAATTGATTTTGATCTGACGCACCATGTACCAATACACCGAATTCGACAAACGTTTTGTGCGCGAACGCGCCGCACAGTACAGAGACCAACTGCAGCGCAACCTGAGCGGTCAACTCAGCGACGACGAGTTCAGACCGCTGCGCTTACAAAATGGTTGGTACATCCAACGGTACGCACCCATGTTGCGCGTGGCGGTGCCTTACGGTGAACTCAGCAGCGCTCAGCTGCGTGTATTGGCCACGATTGCCCGTGATTACGACGTTCCGAACGACGCATTGTTTCAACAAGCGCAATCCCGGCAAGACGCCATCGGTGGCATCAGCGCCCCACCTTTGACCAAGGGTTACGCGCATTTCACCACCCGCCAAAACTTGCAATACAACTGGATTCCGCTGGAGAAAAGCGCAGACGTGATGGACTTGTTGGCCAGCGTCAACATGCATGGCATCCAAACCAGTGGCAACTGCATTCGCAACATCACCAGTGACGAACGCGCTGGTGTCGCGGTCGATGAAATCGTTGATCCCCGCCCCTTTGCGGAAATTCTTCGCCAATGGAGCACCCTGCATCCCGAATTCGCCTTTTTGCCTCGCAAATTCAAAATCGCTATCAGTGGCGCCTTGGAAGACCGCGCCGCAACCGCTTGGCATGACGTGGGTTTGCATGTTCAACGCCATGCCGATGGCGAAGTGGGTTTTCGTGTGATGGTCGGTGGAGGCATGGGTCGCACCCCGATCACTGGCAGCGTCATTCGTGAATTTTTGCCTTGGAACCAAATCCTCAATTATTTGGAAGCGGTGGTGCGGGTCTACAACCGCTGGGGTCGACGCGACAACATTTACAAAGCTCGCATCAAAATTTTGGTCAAAGCCGAAGGCAAACGTTACACCGACGAAGTGGAAGCCGAATACGAACGCATACTGACCCAAGACGGCGCGCCTCACACCATCTCCCAAACAGAACTCAACCGTGTGCAGGCCAGTTTTGTGCCGCCACGGTTGACCACGAATACCTCGTTGAGCGCTGAAGAAGTTCACAGCCAATTGGCCAAAGCAGCGGACCAAGACAAAGACTTCGCGCGTTGGTTGCAACAAAATGTGGCGCCACACCGCGATCCGCATTTGCGGGTTGTCACCTTGTCTTTCAAACGTCTGGGTCAAGCACCTGGTGATGCCACCGCTGACCAGTTGGACGCCGCCGCCGAATTGTCCGAGCGGTTTTCAGCGGCTGAAGCGCGTGTCAGCCATGACCAAAATCTGGTGTTGCCATGGGTCAGCGCTGAACAATTGCCAGCGCTGTACCGGGCTGCCAAAGCACTGGGTCTGGCCAAACCCAATATCCGCATGCTCACCGACATGATTGCTTGCCCTGGCGGCGACTATTGCGCCTTGGCCAATGCACGTTCATTGCCCGTGGCCGCCGCCATCACAGAACGCTACCAAGACTTGGACGAGTTGTTTGACTTGGGTGAAATTGATTTGCACATCAGCGGATGTATCAACTCTTGTGGTCATCACCACAGCGGTCACATCGGTATTTTGGGTGTCGACAAGGATGGCAAAGAGTGGTACCAAGTCACGCTTGGCGGCTCGGATGGCTCTGCTTTGAGCGGGGCGCCGAAAGCTGGCAAGGTGGTGGGGCCGTCTTTTTCGTCGGCTGAGGTGGTCGATGTGATCGATGCTGTGTTGCAGGTTTACGCTGAACAACGCAACGACGGCGAGACTTTCATCGATGCATTCCATCGCATTGGCATGGAGCCCTTCAAATTGGCAGCGAACGCAGCACGTCACCCCAGCGATGACGAAGCCCTGACCACGGTTGATTGAAAGCAGCACATGCAATTGATTTCACACACTGAACACACCACTTTGGCCTCCCCTGACTTGCTGTCCTTGGCCAACGATGCCGATCCGATGCAGCAGTCATTGCATGGCATCAACACCATCGAATTGCATTTCCCCAAATTCACCGATGGCCGCGCGTTCAGCCAAGCACTGATGCTGCGTCGTCGTTGCGGTTTCCAAGGCGACATTCGTGCCACCGGTGATGTGCTGGTTGACCAGCTCAGCCAAATGCAACGCTGTGGCTTCAGCAGCGCAGTTTTGCGTGCTGACCAAGACTTGGCCAAAGGCAGACAATTGCTGTCTCATTTCACCGCCTTCTACCAAGGCGATCTGGTCCAACCTCAACCGGTGTTTGCACGATGAAACCTGTACCCAAAGCCACCGAACTGTTGGCCAAACCCAGTCCCGATTTTGCGGACAAGCTGTCCGCCACTCAGGCATTGCTGACTCGCGCCGCTGACCAATGGCAGCCGCTGAAACAAGCGTCCAGCTTGGGGGCAGAGGATGTGGTCATCACCCACCTCATCAACCGCTTGCAACTCGATATCCCCGTGTTTGTGCTCGAAACCGGCGCATTGCACCATGAAACCTTGGCTTTGCTTGAACGACTTCAAGCCCATTCGCGCGCTGCGATTCAGGTCTACCACCCGCAGCCAGAATCTGTGATCGCCTTTGTCAAACACCCTGGTCAATCGGCCATCTACGACAGCATGGCGCATCGAAAAGCCTGTTGCGGTATTCGAAAACTCGAACCGCTGGGTCGCGCGTTGCAAGGACAAAAGGCGTGGGTCACCGGTTTGCGTCGCGAGCAATCTCAAGCCCGTGCGGATGTGTCGGCCCAAGAGGCTGATGTGACCAACGGCGTGCCCATCGTCAAATTCAACCCGTTGGTGGAATGGACCTGGGGTGATGTGTGGCACTACATCGCCTCCAACCAAGTGGACTACAACCCTTTGCACGACCACTTTTATCCCAGTATCGGTTGTGCACCTTGCACCCGCGCCATCAGCCTGGGAGAAGATTTCCGCGCCGGGCGCTGGTGGTGGGAAGACGAAGCGGCCAAAGAATGCGGCCTTCATGTCAAAACAAGCAGTTGATAAGAGATGCAACCTATGAATGCCCGAAACGACCACGAATTGCACTTGCTCAGCAACGCCCATTTGGATGCACTGGAAGAAGAAACCATCTTCATTCTGCGCGAAGTGGCTGCGGCGTTTGAACGCCCCACTTTGCTGTTCTCTGGCGGCAAAGATTCTTTGGTGATGCTCAAGTGTGCTGAAAAAGCCTTTGGCATCGGCCGCATCCCTTACCCCTTGCTGATGATTGACACAGGTCACAACTTTCCTGAGGTGACCGATTTTCGCGATCTGCGCGCCAAAGAACTGGGTGCGGAATTGATTGTTCGCAGTGTCGAAGACTCCATGAAGCGTGGCACAGTTCGATTGGCCCGCCCCGATGAGTCCCGCAACGTGCATCAGTCAGTCACCTTGCTGGAAGCCATTGACGAATTTCGGTTTGACGCCCTCATCGGTGGCGCGCGTCGTGATGAAGAAAAAGCCCGTGCCAAAGAACGCATCTTCAGCCACCGCGACAGCTTTGGCCAATGGCAGCCCAAATCACAACGGCCAGAGCTTTGGAATTTATTCAACACGCGACTGCACCCGGGCGAGCATTTCAGGGTGTTTCCTATTTCCAATTGGACCGAGCTTGACGTCTGGCAGTACATCGCACGCGAACACATCGCCCTGCCGTCGCTTTACTACTCGCACACACGCGATGTGATTGAGCGCAAAGGCTTGTTGGTTCCCGTCACCCACATGACCCCGCCCCGCGATGGCGAAGTGGTGCAACAACGGCAAGTGCGTTTCCGTACCGTGGGTGACATCACGTGCACCTGTCCGGTTGAAAGCACGGCGACCTCACCCAATGACATCGTGATCGAAACCTTGGCTGCCGATGTCAGTGAACGCGGCGCCACCCGAATGGACGATCAAACCTCCGACGCTTCGATGGAAAAGCGCAAGAAAGAAGGCTATTTCTGATGAACACGCATACCGCGACTCGCCCTGCCCTCAAATTCATCACTTGCGGATCGGTAGACGACGGCAAGTCCACATTGATTGGCCGCTTGTTGGTTGACTCCAAATCGGTGTTGCAAGATCACTTGGCTGGCGTGCAACGCCAAGGCGAAACCGATTTGGCCTTGCTGACCGATGGTTTGTCTGCTGAACGCGAACAAGGCATCACCATCGATGTGGCCTACCGTTACTTCAGCACCGAATCAAGAAAATTCATCATCGGAGACTCTCCCGGCCACGAACAATACACCCGCAACATGGTCACTGCCGCGTCCAGCGCAGACGCTGCGGTGGTGCTGGTGGACGCCACCAAGTTGGACTGGTCAACCGTTGGTTTCAATTTACTGCCACAAACCCGCCGGCACAGCTTATTGCTCAAACTGTTGCGCGTTCCTTCGATCGTGTTTGCCATCAACAAGTTGGATGCTGTGACCGATGCCAGCGCCGCCTTTGTGAACATCGCAGGCGCATTGCAAGCATTTGCAGATGAAGCCGGCTTGGACATCACTGCCATCGTGCCAGTGTCAGCGCTCAAAGGTTGGAATGTGGTCAACCCGCAGCCGGACTGGTGCAACTATTCAGGCCCCAGTTTGCTTCAACTGCTCGAAAGCCTGCCGGTCACTGCATTTGAAGAAGAAGCGCCCTTGGCGTTCGCCGTTCAATGGGTGGAGAAATTCCATGACAGCGCAGACACCTCTCAAGGCCGGCGCGTGTATTGGGGTCGTGTCGGTGCAGGCGTGGCCCGTGTCGGTGACAGTGTGCGCGTGTTTCCCAGCGGCCAGGCCGCCCTCATCAAACAAGTGCTTAGCAGTGTTCGCGAATCGACCGACATCTCTGCTGGTCACAGCGCGGGCTTGGTGCTTGACCGCGAGGTTGACATTTCTCGCGGTGACTGGGTCTTGGCACAGGAACATGTGGCGCCCTCTCAAACCACATTGAATGTCACCCTGGCTTGGCTCGACGATGAACCCTTGGTGGCGGGGCGTGTCTATTGGGCGCTGCACGGCCACCGCTGGGTCAAAGCCAAAGTGACCCGCATCGTGCACCGTTTGGATGTCAACACCTTGGAAGAGCTTGACGCCACCGAACTGCCTGCCAACGCCATCGGCCATGTTCAACTGAGTCTGCAGCAACCCCTGGTGACCATGCCCTTTGAGACATCGCGCAGCTTAGGTTCGTTGGTGTTGGTTGACACAGCCAGCCACAAAACATCCGCAGCGGTCATGGTCCGGGCATGACCTGCTTCCTGCCCTAAAATGCCAGTTTTCCGAGGCCATTTCGCCCGATTGATCAACATTTGAATCACCATGACCCACGTTGTTACCGAAGCCTGTATCCGTTGCAAATACACCGATTGCGTTGACGTTTGTCCCGTGGATTGTTTCCGCGAAGGCCCCAATTTTTTGACCATCGATCCCGACGAATGCATCGATTGCGCTGTCTGTATTCCAGAGTGTCCGGTCAATGCCATTTACGCGGAAGAAGATGTGCCCGCAGACCAACAGCACATGGTTGCCTTGAATGTGGAACTTGCCCGCATCGGCTGGCCCAGCATCACCAAACGCAAAACGCCCTTGGCCGACGCCGACGACTGGAAAGACAAAACGGGCAAGCTCTCTGAGCTGGTCCGCTGAAAGTCAAGGGCTCTGCCGGCGTGACATGAGCTCAAATTCCTCCCCCCTCCAAACCGACGCGCTGGTCATTGGCGCAGGCCCTGTCGGTTTGTTTCAAGTCTTTGAACTGGGCCTGCAAGAAATCCATGCACACGTGGTGGATGTGTTGCCCGAAGCAGGCGGCCAATGCATGGCCTTGTACGCCGACAAACCCATTTACGACATTCCCGGCTTGCCCGCCAGCACGGGTCGCGACTTGACTCAGCGGCTGCTGCAACAAGTGTCACCGTTCAAACCGGCATTCCATTTTCAGCAGCAAGTCGCTTCACTGCAGTCACAAGCCGATGGGCGCTGGTTGATTTCAACCAACCAAGGCACGGTTTTTTTGGCAAAAACAGTGTTTATCGCTGCAGGCGTTGGTGCCTTTGTGCCTAAGACATTGCCTTTGCCGCAGCTTCAACCGTTTGAAGGCTCACAACTTTTTCACACTTTGGCTTCCGCAACATCGGTCACGGGCCAACACTTGGTGGTTTTCGGTGGAGATGACGACGCGGTTCAATCTGCACTCAGCGCCTTGGCGCAGTCTCCTGCCAGCGTGACCTTGGTGCACCGGCGCGGCACGCTGGACGCCGAGCCTGATGTCTTGCAAGCGTTTGAAGAAGCGGTGGCAGCGCAGCAAATCTCATTCATCACTGCGCAAATTTCACAAGCCCAGGTGACACAACAACGGCTCAGCGGTTTGCAGATCGAAAAAATCGATGGCAGTACCGACACGCTGCCGTGCGACCAGTTGTGGGTGATGCTCGGTTTGTCTCCCCAACTGGGTCCCTTGGCCGACTGGGGCTTGGCCATGTCGCGAAAGCAGTTGACGGTCAACACGGAAGACTTCAGCACCCATGCAGCTGGCATTTACGCGGTGGGGGATATCAACACCTACCCTGGTAAGCGCAAGTTGATCGTCAGTGGTTTTCATGAAGCCACCCTGGCCGCTTTCGGCGCCGCAGCCTATTTGCGCCCCGGGCAAAAAGTGGCGCTCGAATACACCACGGCGTCACCCAGGTTGCACCGTTTGCTGGGCGTTTGAGCAACCCGCACAATGGTCAGTGCATAATTCCATCACTTGTTTCGACAAGTCCGCTAGGGGTGCTGACCAATGGGTCGGCTGAGAAAGTCCCTTTGAACCTGATTGAGGTAATCCTCGCGCAGGGAAGCACGGCCAAAGTAGCATCTCTTTCAAGTGACTCTGGCCTCGCCGAACTGCCATTCTTTGTTTGGAAAACAAATGGCACACACACAACACAATGAATCTTTGACTCCCGTCAATCACGCAGACCGCGTGTTCAATGGGTATTCGCATGCGTCCCTCTGGTTCAGCTTGGGCGTGGGACTGCTGGTCATGCAGGTCGGCGCCTATTTGGTTCCACGGCTCGGCACGCAAGAAGCCCTGTGGGTCATTCTGTTGGGTTCTTTGATTGGCGCAGGCTTGCTGGGCTGGGTCGCCAAAGTGGGATGCGACACAGGTTTGTCCAGCGCCGGGCTCATGCACCAAGTGTTTGGCAGCCGTTTTGCGCGCGTGCCAGTACTGCTCAACATGGTTCAGCTGGTGGGTTGGACCACGTTCGAATTGGTGGTCATGCGCGACGGTACGCTGGCCATGACGCAAGCCAGTCACTGGTCTGCACCTTATGTCGCCACCTTGCTTTGGGGCGGCGTCTTGGTGTTGTTGATGATGGGCTCCATGCTTGGACTGGTTCGCAGTTTTCTCAGCAAATTTGGTTTGCCACTGGTGGTGTTGTCGCTGGTGTGGCTGAGTTGGCAATTCATCGGCATGTTGCAAGCCCAAGGTTGGGAAGCTTTCTGGCACAAGCCCGGTAACAATGAAAAAAGTTACATGATCAGCATGGAGTTGGTGATTGCCATGCCTGTCTCCTGGTTGCCTTTGATTGCAGACTATGCACGCTTTGGCAAGAACAGCCGCTGGGCCATGACTGGCAGTTGGCTGGGGTATGCCATTGCCAACATTTGGTGCTATGCGTTGGGCGTGATGGCGATCAGCGTGTCAGCCCCAGACGCGAATTTGGTCAACACGTTGCTACTGGCACAAGGTGGTTTGCTGGCCTTGGGCCTCATCTTGCTGGATGAAATTGACAATGCCTATGGCGACGTCTATTCTGCATCGGTCAACAGCCACAGTATCTGGCCAGTCATCTCAGCCAAACAATGGGGCATCTTGATTGCGCTGCTGTGTACCGCCTTGGCCATGGTGTTGCCCATGCACAGCCTGGAGCCCTTTTTACTGATGCTGAGTTCGGTGTTTGTGCCCTTGTTTGGCGTCATTTTGGGACGCATGGGCTGGGGTCAATCCAGCACCACCACCGCGCACACCGACACCAAAGCGGTGTTGTCATGGCTGGCTGGCATCGCGGTGTACCAACTCTGCATGGAATACTCACCTTACTTGGGTTATGCCATGCCCAGTTTGTTGACCACCTTGTTACTGGGTTGGTTAACCCGTCCTGTCAACGCAAAGGCTTCACTTGCATAACCACAGGCGCAAACCCATGGTTCAACGGTCCGTGCCCATGCCCCGTTTGGATGTGGGCGCCTTGGGCAATCGCTTGGCGGATGAATCCCCTCGCGGCCGCCACCGCCGACA
>RFYK01000080.1 GCA_009925585.1 Betaproteobacteria bacterium
GAAAGCGATGACAACTCACCAGCCAGTGTGCGTTCTGCGTTGGAGTTACTCAGCGCGGCCTACAGTTTGCATTCTGGATTTGCCGAGGCACGGATTTTGGAAATCAACACCCAACTCAGACCGGCGTTGAACCACAATTTGCCGGGCATTCGTCAACCCTCTGCGCGCATGGTGCAAATCAACGGTTTGTACCGTCATGGTTTTTTGGTAGCACCTGCCGTGCTTGACGCAGTGATGGGTTTGGTCAACGGTGAGCTTTCATTGGCCAATCGCTTCCAACTGTTGCAGGATGTTTGACATGACAACCCAACATATTCAAGTGTGGATCAACCAAATCAGCACTGTTCTGGACAGCCCAGCCTGCCTGTCAGACGCGATTGCGGCAGCGAATATCAAACCGCCGTTTGCCGCGGCCGTCAACATGCAGTTTGTTCCCAAAAAAAACCATGCCGTCCATCCACTCAAAGACGGTGACAAGATTGAATTGATAGTCCCTGTCACAGGAGGATAGTTTGAGCACAGCCACCGATCCGCTGGTTTTGTACGGCGAAGTTTTTCAAAGCAGATTGTTGTTGGGTACATCGCGCTACCCGTCACCGCAAGTATTGGCGGATGCTGTCAAAGCCTCGCAACCCGCCATGTTGACCGCTTCCCTTCGACGGCAAACCGCGCACGCCGACACCTCGCCGGTTTTTTGGCAGTTACTCAAAAACATGAACGTACCGGTGCTGCCCAATACCGCGGGTTGTCACAGCGTTCAAGAAGTGATCACCACGGCAGAAATGGCACGTGAAGTGTTTGAAACCGACTGGCTGAAATTGGAATTGATCGGTGACGATTACAGCCTACAGCCCGATACATTGAATCTGCCCTTGGCTGCCGACCACCTGGTCAAAGCGGGTTTCAAAGTATTGCCTTATTGCACCGAAGATTTGGTGCTGTGCCAAAAACTGGTCGATGTCGGTTGTCAAGCCGTCATGCCGTGGGCTGCCCCAATTGGAACAGGGCAAGGACCGGTCAACCCGTATGCCATGAAATTGCTGCGCGAACGGCTGTCAGTGCCTTTGATCGTGGACGCCGGTTTGGGTGTCCCCTCGCATGCGTGTCAAGTCATGGAATGGGGCTATGACGCGGTGTTGCTCAACACCGCGGTGGCATTGGCCCATGACCCCGTCGCCATGTCGCACGCCTTCGCGCAAGCCGTTGCCGCAGGCAGGCAAGCATATTTGGGCGGAGCGATGCAAGCTCAAACATCTGCGCAAGCAAGCACCCCGTTGATTGGCACTCCTTTTTGGCACCAAGCATGACCACATTCTCAAATGACACACGCCAACTGGCCACGGCACTGACCGAACGGTTCCAACATTTGTTCGCAGGTGAATCCGTGTCTTGGGAAGAATTGGCAAAGACCGCACCTGCGCATTTGGCCAACACCCCTTTCGAAGGTGTTTGGTGCGCAGCCCGGTTGCTGGGGTTTGTGGTGCATGACGCGGACTGCATTGCAAGCGCATGGCAAGCGCAGTCAAAGCGCATGGGTCAATTTGACGCCACACGTTGGCCCTGCGATCCGCAAGATTTTTCTTTGCCCCAAGCAGACGGTCCCCACGCATTTGCACGTTGTCCCCGGTCATTGGGCTTGTACGCCGTGCTGCCGGACGCCGCATGGGTGGCTCGCATGGTGGATTTGGGTGTGCCAACGGTTCAATTGCGTTTCAAGTCGGAAGATAAACAAGCCATTCAACAACAAGTGCAAGCAGCTGTGAAAGCGGTGCGCGGCAGCGATACGCAGTTGTTCATCAACGACCATTGGCAAGAAGCCATTGACGCTGGCGCCTACGGTGTGCACTTGGGACAAGAAGACATGGTGCAGGCCCCACTGGACGCCATCCGCCAAGCAGGGCTTCGCTTAGGTTTGAGCTCGCATGGTTATGCCGAAATGCTGCGAGCCTGTGCCGCCCAACCCAGCTATTTGGCGCTCGGCGCTGTGTTTCCCACCACACTCAAACGCATGGCCACCGCACCACAGGGGCTGGGGCGATTGGCGCAATACGCTCAGCTGATGCGTGGACGGTCGTTGGTGGCCATCGGTGGGATTGATCTTGAACGCTTGCCAGCGGTGCTGCAAACCGGCGTGGGTTCAGCCGCATGTGTGCGTGCCATCACGGCAGCAGACGACGTTGCGCAAGCCGTTGCACAATGGCAGGCATGTTTGAAGCAGCACCTTCGACCATAGCCATTTCACCAAGGGGAAAGCTGGATGAACTCCAACCGCGCCATCGTTCACTCGACCAAAGGGAGGGTACACGGGCCGATCAATCGCTTGATGAGCCCGGGCGACCTTGGCCATCAACTCAAGCCCTTTGTGTTTTTAGATTATGTGAATGCGCCCAGCCAAGGTGGTCCCTCGTTCGGGTTTCACCCACATTCGGGCATCGCCACCTTGACCTTTCCCCTGAATTTTGGCATTCGCCACGAAGTCTCCACCGGACAAATTGATGAAGTATTGCCGCGCGGCATCGAATGGTTGATCGCTGGCGAAGGTATCTGGCACAAAGCCACGCCGCTGCCCTCTGACTCACCGCAGTTACAAGGCTTTCAAATCTGGTTCTCATTACCTCCCTCTCACGAGAACGGCCCCTCTTCTACCCTGTTCGTTGCCCCGCAAGAGGTGCCCAAGCGTGGATCGGTCAGTGTGTTGTTGGGTCGCTATTTGGATGCGACCAGTCCCATACCTGCGCCTTTTGACGCCAGCTATTTGTGGGTTGAACTCCAAGCAGGTGAACAGCTGCACTATGCCCCACCCACCACCCACAATCTCGCCTGGGCGTTTGTGCAACACGGTCAATTGCAAGTGGGCGAGCGGCAGTTGCAATCGGACATGGTGGTGTTTGAAGATGGACATGAAGCCATCTTGTTTGAAGCGCAAACCGATGTGGGGTTTTTGCTCGGTTCAGCCGCCAGGCATCCGCATGAATTGGTGCTGGGCTACTACTCTGTTCACACCAGCGATGACAGCTTGGCGCGGGGAGAAGCCAACATCGCCAAACTCGGCGATGCCATGCGCAGGTCAACGCATACCTAGGTCAGGCACGCACCTCCAATGCCACCTCTGCCACGCCTTGTACCCGTCCTGTGATGCGATCGCCTGCCACCACAGGCCCAACTCCTTCAGGTGTGCCGGTGTAAATGAGATCCCCTGGTTGCAGGTGATAGAAAAGAGACAGATCTGCAATGATCTCGCGGACATTCCAAATCAATTTGTTCACGTCAGAAGACTGCTTGGTGACACCATTGACCTCTAAGGCGATCGCTCCGTTGTCAATGATGTGTTCTGGCATTGGCACAATTTCACTGCACACCGATCCGTTCTCGATGTCTTTGCCCAAGTCCCAAGGTCGCCCCTTGTCGCGCGCGACCAATTGCAAATCACGCCGGGTCATGTCCAGCCCAGCGGCATAGCCATAAATCAGTTCATGCGCGTGGTCTGGGCTGACGCGAAACCCTGCTTTGCCAATGGCCACCACCATCTCCATTTCAAAATGGTAGTTTTGGGTCTCTGACGGGTAAGGCACCGTTGCCCCACTTTGCACCAGAGTCTGCGCAGCCTTGGTGAAGTAAAAAGGACGCTCGGTGGCTTTGTCGACAGGTTTGCCCATTTCTTGCGCGTGTGCGTGGTAATTACGTCCCACAAAATACAAACGTTGCACGGGAAAGCGCGCGCTGATGCCTTTGATAGGCAAAGAAAAGACGGCGGGAGGCGGGAACACATAAACAGACATGGGAAATTCCAATCAAATGAACAATCGATTCAACCGCGGTTCTCGTATACACCGAGTTTTCGATGCAGTGGCGACTCGTCGGCCAAAAACAAAAAAGCAGGCGCATGTGGATTCATGTTGACCAGCGTCACTGCTTCGTAACCGGGCGCACAGCATGTGTCTGCTTCCACCAAATGGAATTGACTGTCCACGATCTGCGCTTTGACTTGACCCTCAATCACGTGAAATACCTGGGCGGGAGAACGGGCAGGCAATCGCAGCGTCTGACCAGGTCGCAACATCAACGCATAAAACCCCAAAATATTTTCAGCGTCGCTGCCCGTCTCCGGGTTGGTGTATGTGACTTGCACTTGCTCGACAGAAGAATCATCCGCGGCCAATGTTTCTAAAGCTGCTTTGGCATCGGTCCAGGCATAACGCAACATCGGGTATGCCTTTTTGCTGCGCTCAAACACTTTGGTGGGCACCACGCCACCTCGGGCATATTGCATGTCTCCGCGACCAGCCACCACGGTTTGACGGTCGCCATTCACATGGTAAGACGCCTCCATGTAATACACCAAGGGCAGATCCAACACATCCAACCAAATGACAGGCGCTGTTCCGTCATGTCCGTGCTCATGCCACAAACCGGTAGGCGTCAAAATCAAGTCACCTCGGTGCATGGGACATTTTTCACCATCCACCGTCGTGTAAGCGCCCTCGCCTTCGACAATCATGCGAACCGCGTTTGGCGTGTGCCGGTGGCTGGGCGCCCACTCGCCAGGCAGAAGCAGTTGCATGCCCAAATACATGGCAGCACTTGCTTGCATTTTGTCCAGCCCATGGCCTGGGTTGGCCAGTACCAATACACGTCGTTCGGCTTTTTCAATCGGGGTCAATTCGCCAGCTTTTAAAAGCAAAGGTTTGATCGATTGATAAGGCCAATGGATCGGACGCGTTTGTCGCGAGGGTATGTGAGGTGGCAACACCCCACGCAAACTTGGCCACAACGGCACCAAGTTCAAATCACGCAAATCTTGAACATAGTCCGCTGGCAAATCTTCAATTCGACCGAGTTCGTGCGTCATGTTTTCACCCAAATGCGTTGGTTTTCAATGCGTACCGGATAGGTGCGGATGTCTTGCGTCAACGGGGCGCACAGTGCTTTGCCAGTGCACACATCAAATCGCCCTTGGTGCAAAGGGCATTCAATTTCTCGCCCCTCCAAAAAACCGTCGCTCATGCGCGCGGCGCCATGGGTGCACAGGTTGTCAGTGGCATAGACCTCACCCTCTACCTCGTACAGCGCAATCTCTTTGCCGTTCACCATCACCGCGGTGACGTCACCTTCTGGCACCGCGTCAACGGCCAGAACATCGATCCATGTATCAGTCATCGTTTGTTCCTCAAATGGGGTAGATGATGGAGTTGGCAATCATTTCGCTGTCGTACACACACAAACGCGACACAAACTTCAAACCCGTATCGGTTCTGACGATGTGATCGCGGTAAAAACCCACAGACAAGATGGTTGAATCGCCATCAAATTTGGTGCGAATCACCGTGTAATTGGCTTCAGCATGGATGCGGTTACCGTTGTCTTCCACCGATAACAAACGTGGTGTACCCACGATATGGCGTTGGTAGTATGGGTCGTGGTAGAGGGTTTCTTTCACACCATACACCCGGTCTTGAATCATGGCGCGGCTCTCCAAGGCAAGCAAGCACAAAGGCATGTCTTGTTCAAAGTTCTCGCGCGGCTGCAAACGGTAGGTGCCATCCTCCACAAAAAAATCAGGCCATTTCTCCCATGCAGCCGAGTCACACACCATGCCGTAATCACTGTAGAGGTTCAGCAGTTCAAAGTAAGTTTTGAAATCAATCATCGTCACTCCCCCATCACCTGACGCCAGTACTTGTACATGCCACGGATCAATGTCTCTGTGACCATGTGGTCAGTGTCCTCAACCTCGTGGCCGCCCATTTCAACCACGGTGCGATGCGATGGTTTTTGTTCAAAGCCTTGTTGAGACCATTCAATCACCTCGCCATCGTCGGCAGACACAAACCCAGCGGGGCCAAACAAATTGGCCTGAATCAAACGTCGTTGCTCCATGTCTGGTGTGTCGTCTTCAAACCCAAAATGCGTCCAGACAAAATCAAATGAGCCGTGGCCATTGGGTTGAATATGGCGTGTTGACACGCTGTTGACCTGTTGCTGAACGATGAGGCTGGGAAAAATGGTGGTCATCACCGCGGTCGGACCGGCCCACCAATCTTCGGGCACGATGTCCAACAAACGCATGTCGTTGAGTGTCATGGTTTCTTTGAAGCTGTCCACGCCACTCACGACCTCTGTGTTTTTTCCGCCTTGTCCCCGGGTAGAAATCATGGCTGCATGGCGAAAATGTGCATCCATTTTCAATTCAGATTTGTTGTCTGCCCGCCATAAACCGAACGTAGAAAACCATGTGTGCAACAAGCCAGGGTGGTAGGGGTCTTTGATGTTCTCTTGCATCAATTTCCAGTTGCCTGGAATGCGTTGACGACGATAGCCCAAGACCTTGAGTTTGCGTCCGTTGAATGTGCGGTCAAAGTAGCTCAGTATGGTTGGCCCTAAAAATGCTTCCAAGGGCTCGATGTCGTGGTCAAAGGATGCAAACACCACACCACCACGGGTGGCCACCTTGAGCTTGGTCAGGCCATGGTCTTCTGTTTTGAAATCTTTAGGCATGCCGCCGTGGGTTTTGCCGTCTTGCTTGACACCTCGTCGAAAAGGAACGCCCTGCAAGTCACCTTTGAGGCTGTAATTCCACTGGTGGTACGGGCAGAGGAAATCTTTGGCGTTGCCATGGCGTTCGCGACAAAAACGCATGCCACGGTGCGCGCAGACGTTTTCTATCACGTTGATGCCTCCATCTGGGTCACGCACCATGATGACCGAGCGCTCACCCACCACCGTTCTTCTGAAGTCACCGGGATGGGGGATCTCCGCCTCCAAGCCCACATAACACCAGTGCCCGTTGTAGAAAAACTTGTCCAATTCTTTTTTGTACAAATCTTCTCGGGTATATGCCCAAAACGGAATTCGGCTGGTACCCTCACCTTCCCACTTTGGATTTGGGGGAAACACGCTGGTTGTTGTCATGGCAAATCTCCTCGTTTCACATTCAAGTACCAGACGGGTAAAACGCATCTGCATGGATTTTTTCGATGGGCATACCCCGTTGTTGAACCACGGCGTTCAACGCTTCCACCATGGCCGGTGCGCCACAGAAATATCCCATGAAGTCTTGCAGGGAAGAGAAGTCTTCACGGATCGCGTCAGTTACCAAACCAGGGCGCTGGCCCGGCTTGACCGGCCCGGTTGCCACCACCACATGTAATTTCAATGCACCGTGGTCATGCGCCAAACGTTGAAGTCGCTCTGCTTCAAACACGTCTTCTTGACTGCGCACACCGAAATACAAATGCACTGGATTGGTCATGTTTGCCGCGATGGCACCACGCACGATCGAGATGATGGGCGCAATGCCGGTCCCGCCGCCGACACACAACATGGGTCCGGTGTGCTTTTGTCGCAAATAGGCAGTGCCCAGCGGGCCGCTGATGCGAACAGCATCGCCGACAGCCAAGCTTGAGAACACATGCGCCGTCACTCGACCGCCCGGCACTTGCCGGATCTGAAATTCCATCTCGTCATCCTCTGGCAAGCCAGCCCAAGAATAAGGCCGGATGTGATCTGGCGTGAATTGCAAGGTGGCGTATTGGCCGGGAGAAAACGCCATGGGCTTGGCTGGTTTCACTCGCAAACGACGAATGTCATGGGTCAGCGGTTCGATAGACACCACCGTTCCTTTGATGATTTTTGCCGGATGCACCACCGCTTCATCCATGTCGGGAATAGAGATGGTGCAACTGTCAGTCAATACCGATTGGCAAGCCAACACGTACGGGTCTGGGTCTGAGTTGGGGCGATCTGTCTGCGAGCCGCTGTGACGCACTGAACCTTGGATGACCTTACAACGGCAAGTGCCGCATCGACCCGACATGCAACTGTAGGAGATGGGTACAGCATGGTGGCGCAACACATCCAACAGGTTTTGTCCTGTTTCAATGGGTAAGCGCAAATTGTGGGGCGTGACCAGCAGTTCCATGTGAATGACTTGTCCTTGATGCAAAGCATTGTCAGCAACGAATCCGTATAAGTAAATATGTCAAATCATATAGACTATATTCATCTTGTGAATAGTATGGAGTGTCATGGACCTCAGGCAAATCGATCTCAATCTGCTGGTGGTGTTTAACCAGTTGCTGGTGGACCGCAGCGTGTCGCTGACCGCCGACAAGCTTGGTTTGTCACAACCAGCGGTCAGTAACGCGTTGAAGCGGTTGAGAGACTTATTGAAAGATGATTTGTTTGTTCGCACCTCGCGCGGCATGGAGCCCACACCGTACGCCATGCATTTGGTCGAACCGGTGGGGTATGCGCTGGGCATGCTGCAATCCGCACTCAGCCAAAGAGACAGTTTCGACCCCGCCACCAGCGAGCGCACATTCACACTGGCCATCACAGACATTGGTGAGATTTATTTCATGCCCACGCTGATGGCCACCCTCTCTCGCGTGGCTCCCCACATCAAAATCAGCACCTTGCGGCACCAGGAAGGACATTTAAGCGACGACATGGCCTCGGGCAATGTCGATTTGGCCATTGGTTTGTTGCCCAGTTTGACCACCGGTTTTTTTCAACGCCGCTTGTTCAAACAACGCTATGTCTGTATGTTTCGCCAAGGACACCCGCAAGCGAACAACCCCATCACATTGGCGCAATACAAATCACTGCCACATGTAGGAATCGTGTCTGCCAACACGGGGCACGGCGAACTAGACGACTGGCTGACGAAAAAAGGGATTGAACGGCATGTTCAATTGCAGGTGCCGCATTTCGTGGCGGTGGGTCATATCTTGCACAGCTCTGATTTGATTGCGACGGTTCCAGAACGCTTTGCCCAAAAGTGCGAAGAGCCCTTTCAGTTGGAAACATCACCTCTGCCGTTTAAATTACCTGACATCGCCATTCATTTGTTTTGGCATGCCAAATACAACCGCGAGCCCGCCAACATGTGGCTGCGACAACAGATGGTCTCTTTGTTCAGCGAATAAAAACTGTATGACCGCGCAAGCCGTGAAGCGCAGCCAAGAGAAAGATTATTTCTTTTTGATTCTGATGGCAAACGACAACCAACCGAACATCAAACCAATGATGATCGAGACCAAGCTGTGCGCGGAAGCAGAAATCGCTGAACTGGCAGGCAATATCAAATACACAGCCAACGCAATGCTGGCGACCATGCCGATGAACCCAGCAAATTTAGAGATGGCATCTTTGGCATCATGAGGGGCAGGAAAAAACATATCCGGATCCTTTCAGCTTGAAGAATGAAAATGCGCGCTTCAAAAGTTGCTCAGGGCATGGCCGTTCAAGCTAACAGAATAACCTTAAATCATTGCCCAGGGAAGATGGCCTAGGGTTTTTACTTAACGCCTTGTGCCCTGAAAATTCTTGGAAAGCATCCTAATTCAGGATCCGATAAGTTTTTTGTTGCAATATTAAAGCAACGAGATTTGAGGTTTACGCCCCAAAGGCGACTTCCTCCACCAGATTTCTTGCGACAAAACCGAATACATTCCTCGATAGCTCAGTCGGTAGAGGGCCGGACTGTTAACTCCGCAGAAACAGTTCTTTACTAAAAAACACCCCTGAAAACCCCTTATAAATCAATGATTTATAGCCAATATCTATCCTAAAGTATCAATTACACGGTTATTACACAAATACTACTCAGGTCCCTCATAATAAGAAAAATTGCATAATGCAACTTTTCCAGCGCACACGTTAACTTTGCCATGGGCGTCAGCATCTTAAAGACCCAAAACAAAGTTGGCTTTCATTCCCCAAAACTTTGAATTGATGAAATACATTTAGGTCGGGATAAAAAAATTGCAAACCTGTTGAATTAAACAAGCGCTATTTTTTTTAATTCCTTAGGTATACAACAACAGCAGAAAAAGTAATGATGAAAATCCACACTTTCAGTGCGTTATTACCCAAAAAATTAATTGCCTTTTCTTCCATCAACAAATGAGTTGGGATATTCGGGTTGCCGCCGGGGACTGCAGGGATAAATGGTTGACGAACTGGCTCAGAGTTAACACACCAATCAGCAAGTGATGCACCCAAAAAAGAAGATGAGTTATTTGCCAACTCTTTTTCCAACAAAATACAGCGTGAAGCCAGCACATAGGATGCATGAGGATGAGATGACATGACCTCATTGATGAGGCCATTAGCTTGTTCGTCTATCTCAGATGGACGGGTCTGCTGCAAATCTCGAAGAAATTGTGTCAAAGTGTCGCGTTCATTGCCTGTCATGTATGTATCCTTGAGTTGATCCCTCAACTTGAAAGTGAGGATTGTTTTCTGGATGTTCAAAAAAAATAATTACAAATGGAAAAAGAATAAAACCAACTAATATCCAGCTAAAAAAACCACCTATACCGATATTGGTGGTGATGAAAATAGCCAATACTGCACCCCATTTTGCAAACACATTGAGCATGAATAGAAGACCAACACATAACTCTCCCAACGTAAGCACATAAGCTACCAAAAATGCATTTGGGATAGCGAAACTAGTCAAGTACTCATGTGCAAAAGTTTCAGCGGGGATATCTAACAATCGCTCAAGGAACATGGATTTCAAAGTGTCCGACCACAGCAATCCAATCAGTACCTTGAAGCAACCACCCAAGAAAAAATAAAGCCCATAGAGTTGCCTACCTCTTCTCAGCAGCGCCCAAGGAAGTGGCAGTTGTGTACCCGACATTGATTGAACTGTAGGTTCATCAGGAGACGACATATTCCCTCTGATCATTTTGGAGGTGGAGTCATACCAATCTCCTGCCAATGTATAGGTACGATTTGTTTCAACTGACAGTAAAAACCCGCACAATTGACATTGAATTCAATTATTTTTGTTGCGGTCGGATCTTAAAAATCCAGCAAATTCAAGGCTCCATAAATTATTTGCTACAATGTTTCATCAAAGAAATCTGCGGGAGTCAACCCATACAGGTGACACCCCTCAAGCACGTTTCTTGCTAGAAAAAACCGAATACATTC
>RFYK01000009.1 GCA_009925585.1 Betaproteobacteria bacterium
AAACGCAGTGTCGAGGACCATTTCGACACCGCCTATGAATTGGAAAATGAACTCGAGCAAGCTGGCAAAACCGAGTTGCTGAAAATTGCCCGCAGCATTTCTCCGGACGACATGGTCTGCAGTTATGTGCGTCAACCCCGGGCATTGGGCCTGGGCCACGCGGTGTTGTGTGCCGAGCAATTGGTGGGCAACGAAGCTTTTGCGGTGTTGTTGGCCGATGACCTGATGGTGGGTCAGCCCTCCATCACTGCGCAAATGGCCGAGCAATTCGCAGTTCACCAAGCCAGTATCTTGGCGGTACAAGACGTACCGTTGGACCAAACCAACCGCTACGGCATCGTGAGTGGCACCGCGTTGAACGACCAACTGACCCAATTGACAGGCATTGTTGAAAAGCCTGCCCCTGCGAACGCCCCCAGCACGCTGGCGGTTGCAGGCCGCTATGTGTTGACGCCCCGCATTTTTGAAGAGTTGAGGATCACACCCAAAGGGGCTGGCGGTGAAATTCAATTGACCGACGCGATCGCGCAACTGCTGCGCAAAGAGCAGGTGCTGGCTTACCGTTACCAAGGCACACGCTACGACTGCGGCAGCAAACTCGGGTTTCTCCAAGCCACGGTCGATTTGGGTCAGCACCACCCGCAAGTGGGTGCGGAATTCTCGGCTTGGCTCGCACAAAGGCACGCCTGATCCCTTTGCGCTGACCTTCTCAGCGCGCCAGAACAGTCCCCAACACGACCAACCACCGCCTGTGGCTGTGGTTAACCCTATGCGCCTGAGTGTTATAAATCCACAGGTTCATGGGATGCGTATGTCTTTGAAGTGTTTATTGCAGTCAGGTGTCCGTTTCAGTGCATGTTTGGCGTTGTACGTGTGCCATGCAGCGAATGCGGGTATGTTGGTCAAGTCGGACATCGACCAAATGTTTGCGGTGCAATACATCGTCGGCGACATTCAACCCAACCTGCCGGTGTGGCCTTTGTTTGTCAAAGACCCCATTGATCCGGACGCAAAGCCAACCCTCAAAGCCTATGTGTTTGAGACCGTGGATTTCGAACCAGTGCGGGGTTATGGCGGTAAGCCCATCAATGTGATGGTGGTCATGGACGTGGATGGCAATTTTCTTGAATCGAAATTGTTAGACCACAAAGAGCCGTTGTTTCGGTCCGAATCTGGCATCGCCAAATTGACCAAATTTGCAGCGCAGTACGCAGGCTTGTCTACCCGCCACAACATCCAAATATTTGCGCACACCGCCACGCCTCGCAGGGATGAAAACTATGCTGCGCTGCACGGCGTGCAAGCGGGCACCGTCAGTGCCAAAGCAATTGACAAAACGATTGTGCTGTCTGCCGCGTCGGTGGCCATGGCACATGCAGAAGCACAGGCCAATGGCATGGTGGCTGGCGCTGCGGCCTCGGGTGCCAGACAAAAACCACCCAGCGAACATTTTTCACCATTGACATGGGACACCATGCGCTCGCGTGGCATGGTCAGCGAGCATGTGTTGACCCGCGGACAAATTGAAAAGGCGTTCGCGCTCACCAAAGCGGCGGGGGCTGACAAGTTGGCCGCTGCCAATCCCGATGAGTTAGCGATCAAACTGCATGTCGCATTGGTCAGCTTGCCCTCGATTGGTCGCAACCTGTTGGACAACGATGGCTGGCGATTGCTCAGCACCAATCGACGTCTGTCGCATGCGTTGTTGGTGACCGAGTCTGGCCCGATGGCACGCATGAGTTATGAAAGCCAGCGACTCATGCAGGAATTGCCATTTGTCGTCAAGCAAAACGGACGAGAGTTGAAGTTGCGATTGATGTCTTTTGACAAGGGTTTGCGTGTTCCAGGCTATCCGGAAACCACACGGGCGTATTTTTTGATCGCTGACAACGCCACACCCTTGGACCCTGCTGCAGCATTTGAATTGGATTTGAAATGGGGCCGCAGGTTCGGCACCTACGCCAACCAAGTGGCGAACACCACATTTCCTTTGAACTATTCTTTCAATGGATGGCGCGCGGCCTGGTATGGGTTGATCGACACCGATTTGACCGAGTTCGAATGGGTCAGTGCATGGCAATCGCGTGGGGTTGAAATTTTGGCGCTCGTCTTGGGCCTGGTGGTGTTGACTGTGGGATTGGTCATGCAAAAACGCACCAGTGCCAACACCACATCGTTGAAGTGGTTGCGCAGTGCGTATTTGCTGTTCACCTTGGGCTTCATCGGTTGGTATGCGCAAGGCCAGTTAACCATCGTCAACATCACAGCGTCGTTGGATGAATTGCGACACGGCGGTGACTTGGGCTTTTTCATGAACGACCCCATGACGGTGATCTTGTGGGTGTTCGTGGCGGGCACTTTATTGGTGTGGGGCAGAGGGACATTCTGTGGCTGGTTGTGTCCATTCGGGGCTTTGCAAGAACTCATCAGCATGCTGACGCAAGCCATCGGCATCCGTCGTCGACGACTCAAGACGGCCATCGATCAAAAGCTCAAGTGGATCAAGTACGGTTTGCTGGTGTTCATTTTGGGAAGCGTCTGGTTTTCTCCGTCCATGGCAGAAGTGGCCGTGGAGATTGAACCCTTCAAAACCGCCATCAGTTTGTACTTTGTGCGTGACTGGCCTTACATCGCCTGGGCGGTGTTTTGCTTGGGACTGAGCGTGTTTGTGTACAGGGGCTACTGCAGGTACATCTGTCCTTTGGGTGCGGCATTGGCCGCGACCAATGTGTTGCAACGCTGGTCTTGGATACCTCGGCGACAAGCGTGTGGGACGCCTTGCCAGACCTGCCGTCATCGCTGTGAATACCAGGCCATTGACAAGCAAGGTGAGGTCAATTACAGCGAATGTTTCCAATGCTTGGATTGTGTGTCCATCTACCAAGATGACCAACGCTGCTTGCCACTCATTCAGCAGCGCAAAGATGGCAGCCGCTTCATTCCAATTCAACCGAAGGTGATCGCATGAGCACCACACGTCGTCAATGTTTGGGCTGGGGCGCAGGCGCGTTACTCAATGGCTTGTCAGGACAATCCGCGAACGCTGGTTGGTGGTCTTCGCGGGATGCAGATCGGTTGGTGTGGCGTGAACGCGCATTGATCGGGTTTGGCACCACCTTGTGGCTGCGTGCCGCGCATGTTGATGCGGACCGTTTGGATGCGGCATTGAGCGACGCTGTCAAAGCCATTCGCTGTGTGGAAGCAGAGATGAGTTTGTTCAACCCTGACAGCGCTGTGTCTCGCTTGAACCGTGATGGCATGCTGATCAATCCATCTGCCCAATTGTTGTCGGTGTTGCGTTTGGCGCAACATGTGTCGGCCCGCAGTCGAGGTGCGTTTGATGTCACAGTGCAACCTTTGTGGACACTGTGGTCGCAAGCGCAAGCCGCAGGTCATGTGGCCGACAAACACCGCTTGCGACGTCAGTTGCATTTGGTCAATTGGCGTGCAGTGGAGGCAAGCCCCCATGCCATTCGGTTAAACACCAAAGGCATGGGGTTGTCTCTCAATGGCATCGCCCAAGGTTATGCGGCAGATTTGGTTCGTGCCGTGTTGCAGTCGCATGGCGTCATGCATGCCTTGATTGACACAGGCGAGACCACCACGCTGGGGCAGGCCCCAGATCAACACGCATGGCGACTGGGTATCGAAAGCACACTTGGCGCTAAAGACCAACGTTCGATCCGCAGACGGGTGACTCCCCACGTTATTGGTCCAGTGTGAGTGTGATGGCGCCATCATGCGCGCTGGCTGATGCTTTGACCAAAGTGTTTTTCATGTGTCCACCGCAGTGGGTGGCGCGAACCGCCCGTGCTTGGCAAGTGGATGTGGTGTTGCAGAACAAGCAGGGCGAATGGTGGTCGCCTGAGAAGACGCATTCGCTGGGCTGACAGAATCACCGTCGCATGTGAATGGTGTCAGAGCAGAGATCATGGTTGGCGAATGCCGCAGACCAACACCCCTGGATCGTTGTGTGCAATCTCTTGCGAATTTTTCGCATGCGCCACGTCCATGTCACGCGGCAAAGGCACATTGTTTTTCACGGCGAGCACCTCGGCCATGATGCTGACTGCAATCTCAGCAGGCGTTTTGCTGCCAATGTAAATGCCGATGGGGCCACGCAGTCGTTTCAATTCCTCGTCTGTTTTGCCTAAGTGGTCGACCATGCGTTGGTGCCGAGCTTCGTTGTTACGCCGTGAACCGATGGCGCCCACATAAAACGCATCCGTGTCCAAGGCTTCGAGCAAAGCCAAGTCATCCAATTTGGGGTCGTGCGTGAGTGCAATCACGCAACTGCGGCGATCAGGGCGAAAGCTTTGCACCACGTCGTCTGGCATGTCGTTGGTGAGGGTGACGTTAGCCACAGACCAAGCACCACTGTATTCTTCGCGCGGGTCACACACGGTCACCGCAAACCCATTGAACAAAGCCATGGTGGCCAAGTACTCGGTGAGTTGGCCCGCACCGATCAACAGCATGCGGTATTCAGGGCCAAATGTGTTGATCAGTCGGGTGTCATCGATATGGAGTTCGGTGGGTGTTTCGCTGGTTTGTAAGCTCACAGCGCCATCTTTGAGCAATGTGGTGCGTTGCATCAACTGGCCTTGTTCAAGCGACAACACCAACTGCTCTAACTGCTTTGCATCGGGGTCAAACTCCAACAACAATTCCAGCGTACCGCCGCAAGGCAATCCAAACCGATGAGCTTCATCTGCGGTAATGCCATATTTCACCCGTTGCGGTGCGCCGCTGGGAATGGTTTGTGTTTCTCCCAATGACTGTCCGCCAGCATAGGCTTGGGTGAACCTGTAAATCAAATCGTCTTCGATGCAACCACCTGACACCGAGCCAACCACTGCACCGGTTTCGCACAGCGCCATGATGGAGCCGATCGGGCGCGGAGATGAACCCCAGGTGCGGACCACAGTGGCCAGCAAGGCACGTTGCCCGGCGAGCCGCCAATTGCGCAACGAGCGCAGAACCATGACGTCGATGTTTTCCATGGGGCATACTTTAACGCTTACGCTCAATGTCCCTCAGCCCCTTTTGATACGTGTTTGACATGCCGCAACCTTTATTGGTGACCGATCTTTTGTATTCCCAAGGCTTTGGTACCCGTCGCATTTGCGCGGGTCTGGTGCAACAAGGCTTGGTGAAATTTGATTTGGGTGCGGGATTGGTCAACGTGATCGACACCAACGCGATGGTGGAGGCCACGCAAGCCATGGCCTTCATGGTGCAAGGCATACTTTGGCAGTACCACGCAAAAGCCTATGTGCTTTTGCACAAACCCGCAGGCACCGAGTGTTCCCACAAGCCATCGGCTTGGCCCAGCGTGTATTCATTGTTGCCCACGCCGTTGCGACAGCGTCCTGCCAAGACCGGCTTGCAAGGTGTGCAGGCCGTGGGGCGGTTAGACCAAGACACCACTGGCATGCTGTTGCTGAGCGACGATGGCCAGTTCATTCACCGCATGAGTTCACCCAAACACCATGTGCCCAAGGTGTATGCCTTATGCACGGAAGACGCGCTCAATGAAGCCGTGGTTGACAAGCTCATGAAGGGGGTGGTGTTGAATGACGACCCCAAACCCGTCAAGGCCGCTGCTTGTGTGCTGATGGGAACCCACCAGATGCAATTGACGTTGACTGAAGGCAAATACCACCAAGTCAAACGCATGCTGGCGGCCACGGGTCACAAGGTGGTGCAGTTGCACCGTTGTCAAATCGGCGAAATGACATTGGATGATGAATTGGCGCCTGGTCAATGGCGATGGCTAACCGCGAAAGAACGCGAATCGCTGACCCGCAAGCCCTGAGTACCGAAAGCGTTCAAGGTAAATGTTTTAAAAAATGGGTGACCAATTCGAGGCTTTGGGTGGGTTGGTCCCGGTGCGGTGAATGTCCGCAGTCTGGCAGCACCTCGCGTTGAACATGGCCTTGGGTTTGCAATTCTTCGATATGCCGCAAACTGCCGTACATATCGTCCACCCCTTGCATGGCAAGCACCGGTGTTGTGATGTCTTGGCAAGTTTGGCGAATGTCAAAACTTCGAAAGGCATCGGACAACCAAACATCGTTCCATTGCCAAAATGCAGCGTCAACATCCGCGTGATAACGCGATAGTTTCTGTCGCAAGTCGCCTGTTTCAAATGCCTTTTTGGCCGCCGTGATGGAACGCAGGCTGATGTCTTCCACCCACAAGTGCGGTGCCATGGCAATGGTGGCGGTCACGGTGTAACGAGCCGCGTGCAGCAATGCAATCGTGGCGCCGTCAGAGTGTCCCAGCAGCACAGGTTGTTCGATGCCATGTGTTTTCAACAGCGCAGGCAACACATCCCACGCTTCGCGGTGCATGTAGTCGGGCCCGAGCCGATGAGCGCCGCGCACATCGGGAATGGTGTCGGATTTGCCATAGCCAAGGCGCGAATACAACAAGCCTGCACGTCCTGTTGCATGGCAAACAGCCAATGGCCAATCCATGCTGCGGCTGGACCACATGGCCACCGAGCCCAACCCTTCATGCAAAAAAACAAGCGGAGCCAGCGTGCTTGAGCCAGCAATTTCTTTCACTTCAAGGGCTGAACAGGAAAACATCATGGGTGGGATGAAAGGGGTGAAACAGCACAAAGTAGCAGCAAAAAGCTAACTAAAGTTGGCAAAAAATCCAAACAAATCAGAATGGACTAATGTCTCTTATTACAGTACATTTTTTGATTATTTGCCACAGACAAACCACTGATGGAAGAAAAAGAACGCGAAGACGCTGAGCATTTGAGAGGCCTGCGAGAAACGGCAGGTTTGAACATTGCTCAATTGGCTGCCATGGCCAATTTGTCTGCGGGTCAAATGCGGCAACTCGAAGAGGGCGGCGACAATTTGTTTTACTCGCCCCAAATCAAAGCGCAGTCCATGCGCCGAGTGATTCGCTTGTTGGAGCACCCCGCACCTTCTGTGGACAACACGGGCCAATTGACAACGGAAGAACCCGCGTTGCGTTCACCAGCCAATGTCATCGATGACATCATTCGTTTGTCAGAGAAAAATCTCAGTGGCAATGTCGTCACCTCTGCGGTACGCCGTCCCGCGCGAATGGGTGGAATGCTTTCGCTGGTGCTGCTGGCCGCGGTAGGGTTGGTCACTTTGGCCGCTTGGCAATCCAAACAAGACATTCCTATTTCTAAACTCACCGAATGGGTGAACCCCAACGGGGCGACAGTGCAAGCGGACGCCAAAGCATCGCCCAATTTGACTGAAGCCGTTGTTTCAGTGCCTGTGAAAACAGAAGAAGTGAAAGTGGATATCGCGGCCAATGCTGCTGCATCAGCACCGACAGTCAATTCTCCGGCCCCTTCAAACGGCCAATTGAATACTCCACCCACTGCAGAAACAAAGCCCGTGGTTGAGACTGTCAAAACCACCGCAGAAACCAAACCTGCTGCAGAGTCCACCAAGCCGTTTGAGCCTGCCAAGCCAGACAACATGGTTGCAGCAGCCAAAGACAAAAAAGAATGTGCAGGTGCCAACACCGATGCCACCTCCGTGTCACCCCATGCAGTCACCAAGCCAGGCAATTATGTTTATTTGCAAGCCACCAAGCCCGTGCAACTTTGCATCGACGATGCGCAACGTAACCGCACTGTCTTGAATTTAGAGCCCGGTGCTGGGCGCAGTGTGCATGGTTCGCCGCCATGGATCATCAGCAGCAACTCGCTGTCATCGGTCAATATCTATTACCAAGGAAGCAAACTCATGTTGCCTGCCAATGTGGGGCAACGAATTTTTTTAGCAGAGCAAGTCGTTAACCCCTGAATATTTGCCACAATACAGACACAGCCTGAGTGGTGAAATAGGTAGACACAGCGGACTTAAAATCCGCCGCTTTCCTGAATAAGGGGCGTACCGGTTCGATTCCGGTCTCAGGCACCAGACGCAGCCGCATCAAGCCGGCGGGCATCCCCAGTTGTTCAAAGCCCATGCGCTATCTCTGCCGTTTTTGAATGGATGCCACATGCCCCATGTCTATGTCAGCAACGCCGTCAGCGGGGACATCCATGTCATGCAATGGGCTGAAACGGGCCAATTGACCTTGGTATCAACTTGTGTGGTCGGGGCGCTTGTTGTGTTTGCATGTTGACCGCACCCATGGACCATTGACGAAACTGTATGAAATCCCATTGACAGCCCGCATGTGCAATTTGAGCGTCGATCGCACCCGAAAGTTTTTGATAGCAGTCTCTTACCATTCCCACAATTTGACGGTCTGTCCCCTGACGCCAGCACATCCTCCAGCATCCGATCACCAGGTCATGCCCACGCTTCGCCATCCGCATGCGGCGGTGTTTTCTCCTGACAACCGTTTTGTGTTGGTCCCTTGTTTAGGGGATGACATGCTCATGGTGTTCGGGTTTGATGAATCACGCGGGCAACTGACGCTGCACAAGCAGTGGCAAGCGCGCACGGGTTCAGGCCCCAGACACTTGTGTTTTCATCCAGAGGGTCAATGGCTGTATCTTCTGAATGAACTTGATGCAAGCTTGGATGTGTTGGCTTGGGATGCGACCCAGGGCTCAGTGCAAGCCATGCAATCGTTGAATACCTTGCCAGCCGGTTTCACAGGAAAGCCTTGGGCGGCTGATGTTCATGTGTCTCCCGATGGTCAGTTTGTATACACCTGCGACAGAAGCTCCAGCACGCTGGCGGTGTTCAAGACAGAGGCGCAGCGTGGCACATTGACTTGGCTTGCCCATGTGCCCACCGAGTTGCAACCGCGCAGTTTTGCGCTGGACGTGGATGGCAGGCATGTGTTGGTGGCGGGGCAGAAATCCAACCATTTGGGGGTGTTTGAGCGTGATGCCCAAACCGGCCTGCTGACGCCCACGCAGCGCCTCCAAACTGGTGAAGAGCCTGGCTGGGTAGCCTGTTTGGCTTGAATTCTGGCCACTGCTATCATGCTTTCATGTCACGATTCAACACCACTTACGAAATCCATTTGCACGGCGCTGTGCCCTTGCGCGAGGATGTCACGTTTGAGCATTTGCAAGAAGCTTTGCGCGGCCTGTGGGTCTATGCAGGTGCCAGATCCTTGCAAGAATGCGCAGACAGTTTTTACGAAGAAGAGCCTGGCATTCGTCATGACACCAATGACCATGTGTTGCAAATCTGTTGGACCATCAAAGGTGAAGACGATTTTCGACAAGTGCTTGACGATGTGTGCATGGGTTTGAATGACCTGACCCGAGCCGGCGCAGCGCTTGAAGTCACTTTTTACGACGCTGAATTTGACGATGAAGACGAAGCCCAAGGAAGAGATTCACGCGATGACTTCATGATGCTGTTCGTGGGGCCCACACCAGCGGCCATCATGCAAGTCCAGCGAGATTTATTGGTTCAAGATTTGGTGAGTTTGATGGAGCGCCATTTCGACGCATCTGAGCTCAGCGATGTGGTGCTGGAAGTAGACAAACTCTTTAGCAAGCGGTTTGATTCTTTGGTCAATTCCTTGGAAATCAGCAAACCACCCAAAGGCAACGGTGGCACTGGCCACGGTGGTCGCAGGCCCCGCCATTTGCACTGACGTCAGTCGCGCGGTCTGAACACAAACGGAATTTTGGACGGAATTTTTCCGTTCTCGTCCCGAGGCAGGGTGCCTGTTTTTTCTATGGCTTTCAGCACAGCTTGGTCCCAAGCATCATTGCCGCTGGACTGCGTCAATTTCATGCCCACGATTTGCCCACTGGGACTGCAAATCACTTCCACTTCTGCCGCTGGGTTGCCCCTCACCGTTTGCTGGGCTTGCCCCCGCCAGTGGATTCATTGACGGGATCGACCGGCCCCGACGAAGTCGCGCCCAAGCTCTTCAGACGTTTGATTTGTTTTTGGCGTTGATCCTCGGCTTCTTTGGCCTCTTGCTCCAGCCGACGGGCTTCTTCTTGCTTTCGCCTGCTTTCCTCTTCTTTTCGGTGAGCCTCTTCTTCCTTGCGCTTAGTTTCCTCTTCTTTGCGCAGCCTTATCTCTTCCTCTTTGCGTCGAGCCTCTTCTACCTTGCGCTTGGCTTCTTCTTCTTTGCGTTTGGCAGCTTCCTCTTGCAACAGGGCAGCTTTCCTTTCTTTTTCAGCCTCTAGCTCTTGGATTTTTCTCAGCTTCTCTGCCTTTTTTTCCATTGCCAATTGCTCGGCAAGCTCTTTTTTCTTGAGTTTCTCTAAAGCGATATCGGGATCCGGCGCATTTTTGACCGGTGGTTCAGTATTTTTGGCGGGTTCATTGGGCTGTGTTTTGGGGGGCGCATCAGATTTCAAGGCGACCGGCTCAGGTATGGCTGACCACAACTCCGCGTCCACGGCGTCGTCTTGTGGATCGGTGCGCCAGTGGATGCCCCAAGTCAATGCCATCAGCAACAAGATGTGAATGAACAACGCCAAGGCCAGCGATCTTCCATCCCCTTGGTCTTCGGGCGGTGCAAATTCCAGATGAGAAGTCTCTTGGCTCATTGACTGGGGTTATTCGCTTTGTCGGACGGCTAAACCCACACGCTGGACGCCAGCGCGTTGCAACTGATCCATCAACTTGACCACATTGTCATAAGTGATGCCTTTGTCGGCACTGATGATCACCGGCGTTTGTGCTTTGCCTGCTTGCAATTGCAAAGCGATTCTGGCGACGCTGTCCATGTTGGCGTCTTGCTTGATCTGCAAACCGCCGTTCGCATTGGTGCCTTTGGATTTCACAACGATGTGCAATTGCTTGTCGATTTCTATCGTGATGACTTGCTCCGGCGCGGTGGCGGCTTTACCCACGCTGGGTACATCGATCAAACTGGGGGACAGCAGGGGTGCGGTGACCATGAAGATGATCAACAACACCAACATGACATCAATGAAGGGCACCATGTTGATGTCGCTGATGGTGCGCCTTGAGCGCCGGTGGTTCAGAGATGCGGCCATGTGCGTGTCCGTCCTTCTGTCAGCGGTTGGCAGCAGGCGCAGTGCCTACGTTTCGCTGCAATATGTTGGAAAACTCTTCGATGAATGTTTCCAGCTTGTTGGCGACCCGGTCGATGTCACGAGAAAACCGGTTGAACGCCAGAACCGCTGGAATGGCGGCAAACAAACCGATGGCCGTGGCGACCAAGGCTTCGGCAATGCCGGGCGCCACTTTGGCCAAGGTCACTTGTTGCAGCGCCGCCAATCCGGTGAACGCATGCATGATGCCCCAGACCGTGCCAAACAAGCCCACATAAGGCGACACCGAACCCACCGAAGCCAGCATGGACAAATTGGATTCAATCGCGTCCATTTCACGCTGCAAGCTCGCGCGCATGGCACGGCGTGCGCCGTCCATCAGCAAGCCGCTGTCGGTGATGCGTCGCTCGCGCAGTTTTTGGTATTCGCGCATGCCACTGGCAAATATGCGTTCCATGGGGCCCGAGGATTTGGCGTTTTGTTGGGCCCCGGCAAACAACTCATTGAGACTTTTGCCAGACCAAAAATCACGCTCAAATTCTTCGTTCAAATTTTTGACCTCTTTCAAAGATCGCAATTTGCGAAAGATGGCGGCCCAACTCATGACCGAGACCAGCAGCAAAATCAACACCACCGCTTGCACCACCCAACTGGCGTTTAGAAGCAATTGAACAATCGATAAATCCTGGTTCATGAGAACAACTCCAAAAGTTGAGCGGGAATACGCTCGGGTTTCATTTTCTCGACATTGACCCAGCCGATTCGGATGCTGCCTTCGCAGAGCAATGTTCGCTCGCCATTGATTTCCAGTCGTTGGGCTTGCTGGGCAATCACCAGACTGGCACGGCCTTTGTCTTGCATGATGGCGCTGACTTCAAGCATGTCGTCAAGTTGTGCCGGTCGATGGTATTTCAATTGGGTGTCTATCACCACGAACATGCCGCCAGTTTCTTGCTTGAGTGCTTGTTGTTGCAAACCCAGATGACGCAGCCATTCAGTGCGGGCGCGTTCAAAAAATTTCAGGTAATTGGCATAAAACACAATGCCACCTGCATCGGTGTCTTCCCAATACACGCGAACCGGAAAATGAAAACTCATGCGTTCTCCAGCAAATGCCGCAAGCGTTGTGCCGCGGTGTTCAAAGTGTCCAACGAACTGGCGGTGGACATTCTGACAAAGTCTCCCGGCTGGTGTTGACTGAAATCTCGTCCGGGCGTGATCACCACATGCGCCTGTTGCATCACATGCTCGGCAAACGCCCAACTGTCTGTCAATCCCAAACGCTCGCATGCTTGGCGGCAATCAGCCCAGGCATAAAAAGCCCCGTCTGGCATGACGGGCACGGTCAAGCCCATGGCGTTGAGTTGCGGAATGAATTGATCACGTCGGTGCTTGAAAGCGGCGCGACGCGCTTCGTAGACAGACAGACTTTCGGGTTCGAAGCAGGCCAAGGCTGCTGTCTGGGCGATGGTACTGGGGCAGATGAACAGGTTTTGCGCCAAGCGTTCAATCACCGGGACCAAGGGCTCTGGCACCACCAACCAACCCAATCGCCAACCGGTCATGTTGAAGTACTTCGAGAAGCTGTTGATGCTGATGATTTGGTCGTCGATGGCCAACGCCGTTTGTCCATAGGCATCGTCATGGCTCAAGCCAAGGTAGATTTCATCCACCATGGTGATGCCACCTTTGTCGCTGACGAAACGGTGGACAGCCGTCAGTTCTTCCAAGGCCACGGAGGTACCGGTCGGGTTAGACGGTGAGGCCAATAAAACACCGCGTGTATCTGTTTGCCAATGTTCACGGACTTGTGCCGCGCTCAGTTGAAAGCGTTGTGAAGCAGTGGTGGGCAACAAAATGGCCCGCCCATCGGCGGCTTGGACAAATTGGCGGTTGCACGGGTAACACGGGTCAGGCATCAATACCTCGTCGCCTGCTTCGATCAAGGCCAGACAAGCCAATTGCAATGCCGCCGAAGCGCCGCTGGTCACCACGATCCGGCTGGCGGGAACAGCCACACCAAAGCGTGTGCTGTACCAGTGGCTGACGCGCTCGCGCAATGCGTCCAGCCCCAAGGCGTGGGTGTAGGCCGTGCGTCCGTCTCCAATGGCGCGCATGGCGGCCTCTTGAACCAACGGCGGCGCGGTGAAATCGGGTTCACCAATGTTGAGGAACAGCATGGGCGAATCGCTGTGCTGTACTTGCTGCGCGAGCTGCTTGGCCGACTTGGCCATTTCCATCACATAAAAAGGAGAAATGCGACTCGCGCGTTGGCTGATGCGCATGGAATCAGTCAGTTTGGGCAGGTGGCGCTGGCTTGTCAGCCGCGACTTCCAACGGTCTGAGTGAAGGGGCCAAACCGTTGAGCACGGCATTCACGTACTTGTGTCCATCGGTGCCGCCAAATTCTTTGGCCAGTTCAATGCACTCGTTGATGACGACCCGCCAGGGAATGTCTATGCAGTGCGCCATTTCATAAGCCCCGATCCACAAGATGGCGTGCTCGATCGGTGAAATATCGGACATTTTTCGGTCCAACAAAGGCAGGATGCGTGCATCCAGCGATTCAGCTTGCGCGGCACACCCATGCAGCAAGGCATCAAAGTGCACGCTGTCGGCTTTGTGAAACCCGCTGAGTTCGCGTGTGAAGCTGTCCACTTCATCGGGGGGATTGCCCCCAACAATCACTTGGTACAAGGCTTGAACGGCAAAGCCACGCGCACGGGTGCGGGCGGCGCGCGCGCTGGCGCGTCGCATGTCTGAAGGTTTGCCGGATTTGGCGGCAGAAGGGGAGGCGGTCATGTGAGCGTTTTCATCAGCAAAGCCATTTCAACCGCCACGCGGGCAGCATCGCGGCCTTTGTCAATTTGGCGGGCAATCGCTTGGGCTTCGTTTTCGGTGGTGAGGATGGCGTTGGCAATCGGTAGGTGGTGGTCCAATGCCAAGCGGGTGATGGCGGCGCCGGACTCATTCGCCACCAATTCGAAATGGTAGGTTTCACCCCGAATGATGCAGCCTAACGCGATCAGCGCATCAAATGCGCCGCTTTGCGCCATGGCCGCCAGCGCCACAGGCACCTCGAGTGCGCCTGGCACTTGCACATGTTGAATGCGCGAAGTGCTGACGTGGAGTGATTGCAATTCGCCCATGCAAGCATCAGCCAAGGCGTTGGTGATGGCAGGGTTAAACCGTGCTTGCACCACGCCAATGCGCAGACCACTGCCGTCCAAATCGTTGCGCGTGCCACTGATGTCAGCTTGATGCATGTTCATTCCTTGGCCAAGTAGCCGGTGATTTCCAAACCATAGCCCGCCATGCTGGGCATGCGACGAGGATTGCCCATGAGGCGCATTTTGTGCACACCGCAATCGCGCAAGATTTGCGCGCCGATGCCGTAGGTGCGCAAGTCCATGCGTCCACGTTCTGGGGCTTGCGCAGAGCGAGCCAAACCTTCGAATTGGGTCAACAATTGTTGACCGCTTTCACCGCAGTTGAGCAACACCAGTACGCCTGCTTGTTCTTTGGCGATGCGAGACAAAGCCGCGTCCAAACTCCAAGAATGCATGGCACGTTGCGGTTCGAGGGCGTCAAGCACCGACAAGGGTTCATGCACGCGTGCCAAGACGGCGGTCTCGGCAGACCAAGTGCCACGCACCAAAGCCAAGTGAACGCTGTCGCTAGGCAAATCTTTGTAAGCATGGGCGGTGAACTCGCCATGTGCGGTGACCAAGGCGCGGCTGCTCAGGCGTTGCACCAGTGATTCGGTGCGACTGCGGTGTTCAATCAAATCCGCGATCGTGCCGATTTTCAATCCGTGCTCTGCCGCGAATTGCATCAAATCGGGCAAGCGTGCCATGGTGCCGTCGTCTTTCATGATTTCACAAATGACGGCGGTGGGCGAACAGCCGGCCATGGCGGCCAAGTCGCAACCGGCTTCGGTGTGTCCTGCGCGCATCAGCACACCACCGTCCACCGCTTGCAAAGGAAAAATGTGACCGGGTTGCACCAGATCGCTCGCTTTGGCGTTGGCCGCCACCGCCACTTGCACGGTGCGCGCGCGGTCAGCAGCAGAAATGCCTGTGGTGACACCTTGAGCGGCTTCGATCGATACCGTGAAAGCGGTGCTGTGGACCGTGCCGTTGCGTGCCACCATCGGCGGCAAATTCAAATGTTCGCAACGCTCGCGGGTGAGGGTCAAGCAAATCAAGCCACGGCCAAAGCGGGCCATGAAATTGATGGCTTCCGGGGTGACATGGTCTGCTGCCAACACCAAGTCGCCTTCGTTTTCGCGGTCTTCCTCGTCGACCAAAATCACCATGCGACCAGCGCGCATGTCGTCCACGATGTCTTGCAACGGTGAAATGGCGACAGTGGACAAAGAGGCGCTCATGGGTGATCTTTCTGTGCAGATGTCAGAGATTCAAACTGCAACATGCGCTCGACATAGCGCGCGACAGTGTCGATTTCCAAATTGACGGGATCGGAGGTCACCAAACTGCCCAAGGCAGTGTTGGCGATGGTGTGGGGAATCAGGTTGATGGAGACCAGGCAACCATTGGCCGTGTCTTCAATGCGATTGACGGTGAGACTGACCCCGTTGACCGTGATCGAACCTTTGTAAGCCAAATACTTCGCCAAACCGACGGGCGCCAGAATTTGCAACAACCAGCTTTCACCGACCAATTCAAACGCAGCAACTTGGCCCACACCGTCCACGTGACCGGAAACGATGTGGCCGCCCAAGCGGTCGTTCGCACGCAAGGCTTTTTCCAGATTGAGGGTGGTGCCGATGGTGTCGAGCCGCGCGGTTTTGGCCAGCGATTCAGCAGAAATGTCGATGGTGAAAACATGGTCTGCGGCGTTGAAAGACGTGACGGTCATGCAGGCACCATTCAGGGCAATGCTGTCGCCCAAGGTCACGTCGTCGAGGTAATGCGCGGGTGTGCTGATCTCAAGGCGCTTGCCATGATCCAAAGAGCGACCCAGGTCGTGAACGGCGGCGATGCGCCCCACGCCGGTAATGATGCCGGTGAACATTCGTGTATTTTCGCAGATCAGCCACTGCGCCTGAGCAAGAGCCTTAAATCTGCCCCGATCGGCTCGGTTTGCACATACCGCCAAGCTTGGGCACCCGCCAAATCTGTCAGCATGGGCAGGGCCGCCATGCCTTGGCCAGGGCCGGTGAGCAGCGGGGCCACATAGACCAACAATTCATCGATCAATCCAGCTTGCAGCAATGACCCGTTGAGCTTGTGGCCCGCTTCAATGTGTATTTCGTTGTAAGCCATTTGCCCCAGTTGCTTGACCATGGCGTGCAAATCCACTTTCTCGCCCGGGCCGGGCAAGTGAACCAATTGCGCACCATGGGACTTGAGCGCACCTTCTTTGGCCGGGTCTGTGAGCGCATGAAAAATGACCACCTTGCGGGTTTCCTTCCAAAGCTTGGCGGTCAATGGGGTTTGCAACTTGGAATCCACCAGCAGCAAGTCGGGTTGGCGCGGCGTATCGACCCCCCGCACATTCAGCATGGGGTCGTCTTCCAAGACCGTGCCAATGCCGCTGAGCACCGCACACGCGCGGGCACGCCAACGGTGGCCATCTTCGCGAGCCGGCCCTTGGGTGAGCCACTGGCTTTGGCCATTGTTCAATGCGGTATGGCCGTCGAGGGATTGGGCGATTTTCATCCGCAACCAAGGTTTGCCAGATTGCATGCGTTGAAAAAAACCGATGTTCAGTTCATGCGCCGGTTCTTGCAGCAACCCCATGTCGACTTGTATACCGGCGGCGCGCAGTTTGGCAAAGCCTTGGCCAGCGACTTGCGGGTTGGGGTCTTGCAAGCTGGCCACCACCTTGGTGATGCCAGCGTTGATCAGCGCTTCACAACAGGGGCCGGTGCGCCCGTGGTGTGCGCAAGGTTCGAGGGTGACATAAGCAGTGGCGCCCTTCACGCTCAAGCCTTGCGCTTGGGCATCTCGCAACGCCATGATTTCGGCATGGGCGCCCCCGGCCTGTTGGGTGTGGCCTTGCCCCAATAAACGACCATCAGCAGCTGTGATGACGCAACCCACACGCGGGTTGGGTGACGTGATGAACAAGGCTTGCTCCGCCAAGGAAAGCGCCCGTTGCATGTGCTCGACATCGAAAGGGGAAAACTGCATCCAACGATTATCAACGGCATGCAAGCTGTCATTTGGACCAACATGATGGGACATCGCCTTGCGCGCCGCGTTGCCCGGTTTGGTCCAAGGTGAGCGCACCGCAGTCGTCTTGCTTTTGTCTCAGAAGGGGTGTGGCGGTCAACACATAACTTTGTGCTTGACTGACCATCGACAAGCGGTAGGTGAACTCGGGGGTTCGCCAAACTGACTCGGGCAATTCAGCCGGATAACTGCCTTTTGCCATGGCGGCTTGTTCCAGCCATTGTGCAGATTTCACCAAAGCCACTTTGGCGAGTTGCCGTTGACTGCGCGACTGAGCCTGTTGGTAGACCGGCATGGCGATGGCACTGAGCACACCCACCATGGCCAAGACACACAGCAACTCGATCAATGTGAAGCCAGCACTGGGGATGGGTGAGGGACGGGTCATGGTTTCAGTACAGCGACAAGGCATCGGTTCAGGGCAAGAGTTCGAGCACGCGTTGCAAATCTGCCCACCGAACCGGCTTGTCCGGTGCGCTGGCGGCCGTTGGTTGCCAAACCGCTTGCCAACCTGCTTGGGTTTGACGCTCTGGGTCTGTGACCACCACCGTGATGCGGTAGGTGAAGGCCGGGCTGGTGTCAGTCGGTGGCAAGGGGTGGGGCAACAGTTCAACCCAATGAAAGCATTGCAAACCGTTGGTCAGCGCCACGGCATGGGCCCCGGCGGTTCTTTGAAGCCAATCGGTGCGTTGGTTACCTTGCGCGAGCAGGGATTGGCACAGACCATTGGCACAGCCAGAACCGGGAAGAGCGGTGACTGCAGATTTCCATTCGTCCAGCGTCAATGGAATTCGCCACGGTGTTTTGTCAAGAAAGTCTGTGTCAGGTGGTGGGTGTAGGACCGCATCGGCGGTGGCCAACAATTGGGTGAGTGCCATTTGGCGCATGTCCCATTGGGCTACATGGTGTCGGCTCCAACCTTGCGCCAACGTGATTTGCCGCCATCCAGCCAGCAGCAAGACACTGCTGACCATCGACAAAGCGAGCACCGTGGGCAAGGCCATGCCGAGTGGAAGCCTGCGGGATAAGCGATATTTTTGTGGCCATTTCATGGCGATGAATGAGGCAGGTGCAGCACGGACCGCCATGCCATGGCGCCATTGATCAATGGAACACCTTGACGGCAAGACACACCCGTGGGTGTGGCATTGACCCCCGCGCCACGGATTTGCAAACACAGGTGAACTGCCCGAACCTCACGCCAATCGGTGACCTCAGCCGCGGACAGCCATTGCATGGATTGGGCAGATGTCAGCCCACCTTTGCTGCCCATGCGCTGTGCATAACGAAAGCGAACGTCCTCTGTTTGTTCGGTCAGCGTTTGGTAACTGGCAGTCGAGCGTGCGGCATCTTTGCAAGCAAACCCCTTCGTGCTGTTGCGCCTGAAATCATCTTGCGTCCAATCCAAGCTGGATGCTTCATGTCCTTGGCAATCTGCGGGCGTCAGGCTTCGAAATTGCATCAACTGCAATGATTTGTCGTCACCGCTCACCACCGATGTCATGCGATTCAAGACAGGCGAACCTTTGTCGTTGATCCACAGTTCGGGCGCACCCGCCCGCATGGCCCGTTCACGCAATTTGCCATTCGCCATGTGCAGCATTTGGTGCAAGTCCATTTGCTGTTGCAACAACAGCTGGTTGCGTTGTATCCATGCGAATGCGCTGAACGCTGCCATCACCACCCACAAACTGATCGTCATGCCCACCAAACACTGCACCAAACTTTGGCCTTGTTGGTGTGGCATCACAACCGCCATTCGGTTTGCCAGCAACGGTGTGCGCTGGGGCATGTGTCCAAAGTCGCAGAAGGGGGTGTCGCGGAGGAGCTGGGCCAGACCAGCAGCAAGCGGACTTGGGATGCATCAGGCGATGTCGTCAGGTTGGCTCTCGCCTGTGGCAGTCTGCGTCGTAACTCTAGCCACCAATCAGCCAAATCGGCTTGCGCCCACTGTGCCGCGCTGCAAGGGTGGGTGTGGCAGTCTTGTTCTGTGGGAACGCTGTCGAGTCCCAGTTGGTACCAAGGTGCCGCATCCACATGCACCTGCATGCGTTGCCACAGGTCTTGCGCCATGGCCACTGCCTGTTGCGATGACAGCGTGTCTCGTTGCGCTTGCATGGCTTGCAGTTGCCAAGCCATCAGGCCCAGACACAACAAGTTGAGCACCATCAGCGCGGCCATCGCCTCCAGCAATGAAAACCCATCGCATCGACTTGAAACGCGTTTCATGTGCAGGAGGTGGATTTGACAAACCTGAGCCTGCCAACCGTGTTCATGCACACGCTGACAGCGACGGGCAAGTTGCTGGCGCGAGGAGTGATTTGCAAACGCAAGCCTCCGGCGACGGGTTCGCCTTGGGCATTGACAGGCAACAGATCGTTGGCTGGAAACAGCAGCACACTCAATTCACCGTTCAAAGTGTGACGAAGTGAAGCGGGTTGTTTGCTGTCTGGCGTGGCGACTTCCCAGCCGCAGCGCCAATCGCCCATGGGCAACAAACTGGCGCAACCGGTGAGTTTTTTCAATTGCAAGGCTTGGCCGGTACGCAATGCTTGCAAGCGTGCCGACTGCAAATCGGCAGCCCAGTCACGGGCGGCGTTTTCAACCTTTGATCGCCATAGCCATTGACCGACAGAAGGCGCGGCCAAGGCTGCAGCCACACCGAGCAAGCACAACACCACACACAGTTCTGCGAGGCTGTGACCGGTTTGGGTGGAGATGTATCGCGGTGGCATGACCGCCATCATCCTGAACAGCGGGCAAAAAAAATGTGTTCTAAGCCCTGTTTTGCGGTGCGCTGTTAACGCCTGAACTCATCCACCAAGGTTTTGAATTCGTCGACGTCTTCAAAGCTGCGGTAAACACTTGCAAACCTGACATAAGCCACTTTGTCGAGTTTTTTTAATTCGCGCATCACCAATTCGCCAATGCGGGTGGAGGCTACTTCGCGTTGTGACAAGGTCAGCAACTTGTCCTCAATGCGTTCAATTGCTGCATCGACTTGTTCGGTACTGACCGGGCGCTTGCGCAACGCCAAATTCAGCGAACTGCGCAACTTACTTCGGTCATAGTCGATGCGCCTTCCGTCTTTTTTGACCACCGCGGGGTAGCTGACATCCGCGCGTTCATAAGTCGTGAAACGTTTCTCGCAATGGCCGCAAGAGCGGCGGCGTCGAATGGAATCGCCCTCTTCAGACATGCGTGTTTCCATGACCTGGGTTTCCACGTGACTGCAAAAAGGGCATTTCATGGGGTTACCTGTACACCGGAAAACGGCTGGTCAGGGCGTGCACCTTGGCGCGTACCTGCGCAATGTGAGCTTCATCGTTCGGGTGTTCAAGCACATCGGCGATCAGGTGCGCTGTGGCACGGGCTTCTTCGTCTTTGAAACCCCGCGTGGTCATGGCCGGTGTGCCGATGCGAACGCCGCTGGTGACCATGGGTTTTTCTGGGTCGTTGGGGATGGCGTTTTTGTTGATGGTCATGTGGGCGTTACCCAATGCCAATTCGGCGGCTTTGCCCGTGATGCCTTTGGCGCGCAAATCGACCAACATGACATGGCTTTGGGTACCTCCACTGACAATGCGCAAACCACGCTCGGTGAGGGTTTGTGCAACGATTTGCGCGTTTTTCAGTACCTGTTGTTGGTAGGCCTTGAAGCTGGGGTCAAGTGCTTCTTTGAAAGCCACTGCTTTGGCGGCGATCACATGCATCAAGGGTCCGCCTTGCAGGCCGGGAAACACCGCGCTGTTGATGGCTTTTTCGTGTTCGGCTTTCATCAAGATGATGCCGCCCCGAGGACCACGCAGGCTTTTGTGGGTGGTGGAGGTGACCACGTCGGCGTGGGGCACCGGGTTGGGATAGACACCTGCCGCGATCAAGCCGGCGTAATGCGCCATGTCCACCAAAAACACCGCGCCAATGGCTTTGGCCACTTTGGCAAAGCGTGCAAAGTCGATGTGCAAGCTGTAGGCCGATGCGCCAGCGATGATCAACTTGGGGCGGGTGGCCATGGCCTTGGCTTCCATGGCGTCGTAGTCGATTTCTTCTTTGGCGTTCAGTCCATAGCTTTCTACGTTGAACCATTTCCCCGACAAATTCAATGGCATGCCATGGGTCAAGTGGCCGCCTTCGGCCAAGCTCATGCCCATGATCGTGTCGCCGGGTTTCAAGAATGCCAAGAACACCGCTTGGTTGGCTGATGCACCGCAATGCGGTTGCACATTGGCGGCGTCTGCGCCGAACAATTGCTTGACGCGGTCGATCGCGAGTTGCTCGGCAACGTCGACATTTTCACAACCGCCGTAATACCGTTTGCCGGGATAGCCCTCTGCGTATTTGTTGGTCAGCTGAGTGCCTTGCGCTTGCATGACTGCGGGCGAGGCATAGTTTTCGCTCGCGATCAATTCGATATGGTGTTCTTGTCGCTGGTTTTCGTTCTGAATGGCCGCCCAAAGTTCAGGGTCAGTTTGCGCCATCAGTTGCGAGCGTTGGTACATGTTGTCTCCGTGAGAAAAGTTCAAGGTTTGGAAGGGGATTCTTTGAATGGACTGAAGTTTTTGGCCTTGTCCCATAAATCGACCAAGCCGTCTTCGGCAGGTGTTTTGGGGGTGGCGATGGCCACACTCTTGCCGTTGGCAATGTCGTGCAACCGTTGCTGCTCTGCCAATACTTTGCCGACGTAACCGCCGTCCTCTCCGCTGTTGCCGGCGCCGACATATTGACGCAATCCAGCTTCAATGCTGCCGTTTCGATCAATCGCTTCGCGCAAGACCATGGCACCGACACGCAAATTGGCCACCGGGTCAAAGGCTGCGAACTCACCGCCGAAGTTATCGTATTTTTCGGTATGCACATCGGTGCGAACTTGCATCAAACCTTGTGCGCCCATGGTACTTTGGGCAAACGGGTTGAAGCCGGATTCAATCGCCATCACGGCCAAAATCAGTGCGGGATCCAATTTTTTTTGTTTGCCAATGTCGTAGGCCTCGGCCACCAACGCGCTCAAGGGTTCGGGGGCAACTCGGTATTTGCGGCTCAACCAGTAAGCGATGGCGGCTTGTTCTTTGGGCAAATCACGGGGATCAACAGCGGTGGCACGGTCCACCGCATCTGCGTCATCGCTGAAACCGAAATCCAAACCGTGACGGTTTTGCAACCAGTCGATCAATTGAACTTCCACGCTGTCGCGCAAATCGGTTTGTGTGCTGAAAACCAGTAAAAAGCAAAAAACCGCCAAACCGAGCAAAGCCAATCCGCTGTGGGTAATGAGGAAAAAGCCCTGGCCAATATCCGCCACGATGACCTTGACCGATGCCTTGATCGTTTCAAACAGTTGCATCTGTGCATTTTAAGCCTTTGCCCTTAAGCCCTGTCACAATAGAGCGCTCAGCCCATCAGGGTTCAACCTAGCGATCTGACTGCCGTGAATACCCCCTCCCACAGTTCTCCTGACTTGTCCGCCTTAGATGCTTTGACGGGTGGCGCCATCACCGCTGCGACCGCTGGCGAAAGACTGACCCGCGTTCGTCAATGGCTCGATACCGAACCCTCAGTCGAGGTGTTGCAACAGGTTTTCAAAGAACTCAGCGCACGCGACAAAGGGGCAGCCAAGCCAGTCAAAGAAAAGATCGAAGAACTGCGTCGCTCTAAAAACCAAGATGCCTTGGCCGATGAATGGGCGACCAAAGCAAATGCCTTGCTGAACCACCCGAAATTGAATTTGGCCGATGCCATGGCGTGGGCGCGCGATGCCGCCAAGGCGGGTGCACCGTTGTCGCGTGAACCATTGTCTGGTTTGCGCTTGGCGCTGGCGGAATTGGTCAAACACATTGAAGACTTGGCGCACCGTGCCCAAGTGTTGCGTGAATCAGCGTTGTTGATGGCCCAGCGCATCGAAGTCTTGTCAACCAAGCCATGGACGGAAGCCGTCGAACTGAGGTCCACACTGCAAGCGGACTTGCAGCGCTTTGACACCGAATGGCAAGCGCTCAGCCAAGACCGCCATTGGCAAAGCGTGGACCCTAAATACCCTGCCATCCTCAACGAAGGTGCACAGCACATTCATCTGGTGTGGGACGCATTCCATGCCGCTTTGACGCAAACCGAGGCGGCTGCCTCGGATGCCAGTTTGCCCCTGCCTGGTGTGCCTGCATGGGCAGACCAATTGCGTGTGTTGCGAGGCGAGGTGGCCAAACCCGCCCCGGTCGCGGCCAGCAAGCCTGCGGTCGATCCGGCCCAACAAGCGCAGGCCGTGCAAGCGGTTGAACAACTCTTGCAAACGCTGGATACCGAACTGGCATTGGGCCACAGCAAGGCCACCACGTCTGCGGCGACCGCACTGAAACAAGCCCTCAAAACCCACGGACGTTCATTGCCCACTGACCTCGAAGCCAGCGCGCAATTGGCGTTGACCAAGGCGACCGAATTGGAAGGTTGGCAACGTTGGCGCGCCGACCAGTTGCGCACCGAGTTGGTCACCAAAGCCGAGGGATTGCTCAAACCAGCCACAGCGCCACAGCCTGACACTGCCCCCGAGCCAACCGCTCCTCCAGAACAATCATGGGTGCCCGTGGTCACGGGACGCAAATTGCAAGAAACCTTGCGCCAACTGCGCGAGGCTTGGAAGCAAACCGACCAAGGTGGGCAACCCAACCATGCGTTATGGAAACGCTTTGATCAGGCTTGTAACCGAGCGTACCCATTCGTGCAAGAGTGGTTGGAAAAAGCCAAAGCTGAATCACAAGCACACCGCGAGCAGCGACTGGCGTTGTTGGCCGAGGTGGCCGCGTGGACGCAAGCCCACGCAGGCAACACCGATTGGAAAAAGCAAGCGCGCGAATTGCATCAGTTTTCTGAACGCTGGCGCAACAGTGGTCATTTGAGCGAAAAAACATTTGCTGAATTGCAGGTGCAATGGAAAGCTGCCATGTCCAGCGCCCATGCCGCGTTGGAGCAGGCGCAAGCAGCCAGCATCGCCAACCGTCGCGCCATGATTGAAGAAGCCAAACAATTGGCCAGTGCCACTGTGCTCAAAATTGACGCGGTCAAAGCATTGCAACAACGTTGGCAACATGAATCGCAAGCAGTGGCGCTGGATCGCAAATTGGCCCAAAAACTGTGGGACGCATTCCGTCAACCCTTGGACGAGGCCTTTCAGCGCAAAACCCAAGACCGCAGTCAACAGACACAAGCCTTGTCAGCGCATGACCAAGCGGTGTTGGATGCCTCCAAGGCGTTGGAAACTGCCATTGCGCAAGGGGATGTGGCGGTCATTCGACAAGCCATGCAGCATTTGAGCCAGGTGGTCACAGCGCAGCCCATCAAGGTTGAGCCTTCAGACGCCAAGCCCATAGTCGAAGAAGCCCCCATGCCAGCCATGGAAGAACCGGTCGAGGCCGAAGCCAAGCCACCTGCACCCCCGAAAAAAGTGGTGGCGGTGCGTGGTGATGACCGTCCAGGACAGAAAAAAACCGAACCTGTGGTGGCTGGACGTTTTGGTGACAAGCCCGGCGCCCGACGCAACGAGCGTGACGCACCAAGCAGACGACCAGAACGTGACGCGCCTCGTGGACGTGAGTCGTTTGCCGAGCGCGGCCCGCGCTTAGGAGACGCGGCTTACCGCGCGCAGCGCCACGCCATCGAGCAAGCTGAAATGGCCTTGAAAAAATTGGCCATGCAAGCCCATGGCGAAGTGTTGGTCAATGTGTTGACGGCTTGGGACAAGCGCGATGCAACACAACTTCCTGCGGCGAAAGAATTGGGTTCACGGGTCACCGCTGTGCAACGGCAAGACTGGGTCAATGCCATCAAATCAGACGCCAAGGGCGACGCGGCCACTGCTCTGTTGCGATTAGAAATGGCCGCGGAAGTCAACACGCCGGCTGACCACCAAGCAGCGAGACGCAACCTTCAATTGGTTTTGCTGACCAAGCGCCACGAAGCGCCGCCGGCCCAAACATGGGCACAAGACGTTGCAACGGTTTTGCAATCTGCTCACTCCTCAGAAGCCGCACAACGCTTGCAGCAAGTGCTCAGGGTGTTGCTCAGGCGTTGACTGGGGCGGGCAGGGCTTGTCTTGAGAAGCCACTGCCTTTTACCCATTGCAATGATTGCAAACGCGGGGGTGTGGCCAGTGCATCCCAATCGCTCAGCACCACGCGCTGCAGTCCGTTTGGCAAAAGGTGTTCATCGGGCATGTGTGTATGGCCATGAATCAACACCGATGTGCCTGTGGCGTGCAGCCATTGCACACAAGCGGCTTCGTCCACATCGGCCCAGTTTTCCATCATGGACTTGTTGGCCAAGCTTTGTGCTTTCAGTGCTTTGGCCAGTTGCATGCGGTCTTGCAAACTGCTGGCGTTCAATTGCACCAAGCTTTGCGCTGAGCGAATCGTTTGACGGTAGGACTGGTAAGCCGTGTCCGACAAACACAGGGCGTCTCCATGGCTGAGTAACCAAAGCTGTCCGTCCACCTGCACCACGCAAGGGTCGCTGACAGCGGTCATGCCGGCAGCTTCGCAGGCCGTTGCGCCGAACAAAAAATCCCGGTTGCCCACCAGCCAGTAAATTGGCGTGGTTTGACTCAAGGCATGAAGGCGGGCGAGGCAGTCGCGTTCAAAGCTGGCGGGCGGGTGTTGCAAGATATCGTCGCCCAACCAAACATCAAACAGGTCGCCCAAGATGAACACTGCATCCACATTCAGTGTCTTTAAATGGTCAGACCAAGCGTGAAAAGTGGCGGGTTCGTCTGCCCGCAAATGCACATCAGACAAAAATGCAATGCGCTGACAGTCACGCAAATCCAAGGTGGTGAGTGAAGCAGGCAAGGGCGCTGCCAAGGTGTCCACATCAGACCTGCGAGAGGGTGTTCAGACCAACACGGCTTTGGTGATCAGCACATCGTCTTTGGGCACATCGTCGTGAAAGCCGCGTCTGCCGGTTGACACTTTGGTGATGGCGTCGACCACATCGGTGCCGTCAACCACTTTGCCAAACACCGCATAACCCCAACCAGAAGGCGTGGGTGAAGTGTGGTTGAGAAAGTCGTTGTCTTTGACATTGATGAAAAACTGTGCGGTGGCTGAATGCGGGTCGCTGGTTCGTGCCATGGCAACCGTGTAGCAATCATTGGCCAACCCGTTGTTGGCTTCGTTTTCAAGCGTGGTGCCGACTTTTTTCTCTTTCAAGCCGGGGCCCATGCCGCCACCTTGCACCATGAAACCGGGAATGACGCGGTGAAAAATGGTGTCGTCGTAGTGACCTTTTTCGACGTATTCCAAAAAATTGGCGACGGTTTTGGGTGCTTTTTCAGCGTCAAGTTCTAAGGTGATGACACCGTGTTCTTGGACATGCAGTTCGACTTTGGGGTTGGACATGGTTACTTCACCAGGGTTGCAGATTGAATGACGACAGGTGTTTGGGGAACATCTGTGGGGAAAGGGCCGCCAGGGCCTGTGGGCAGGGCTTTGATGCGGTTGATCACATCCATGCCGGAGATCACTTTGCCAAAGGCCACATAGCCCCAACCTTGCGGGGTGGGCGATTGGTGGTCAAGAAAATCGTTGTCTTTGACGTTGATGAAAAACTGCGCGGTCGCAGAGTGTGGGTTGTTGGTGCGCGCCATGGACAGCGTGCCCACAGTGTTGTGCAAAGCACCATTGGCTTTGGCTTCCGCCCCTTCATGTTTGATCGGTGCGCGCGTGTTTTTTTCGTTGTATTTGGTGTCGTAGCCACCGCCTTGGATCATGAAGTTGTTGATCACGCGGTGAAACAAGGTGCCGTTGTAGTGGCCATCTCGCACATACCCTAGAAAATTCTCGACAGTCTTGGGTGTTTTGTCGGGATACAACTCAACCACAAACTCACCTGCATTGGTGACAAATTTGACTTGCGGACTGGGCGACTGTGCCTGAGCAGTCAGGGCAAAACACAGCAAAAAACTGAGAGCCAAGCGTTGGGCAATGTGCATCATGGTGGGGTCAAGGTCAGTTGGAGTGCAGGTTGAAGGGCCGTGGTTTTTCGTGTCAGAGATTTGTTGCCGCCACCCAAACGAGCGGCGTTGTCATAAGACCGGTTGGCCAAATGAACCAGTATGTCACCCAGGTTTTCGTGGGCAGTGGCGTAGTCAGGGTTGTTGCGCAGTGCGTTTTCAAACGCTTGACGCGCTTCATCTGTGCGGCCCTTGGCAGCAAGCATGACACCCAGGTTGTTTTGCACTTCTGGCAATTCTGGGTATTCGCGGGACAGCTCCAAGTAAGTGTCAAAAGCTTCGTCCGTTCGTTTGAGTTGTTCGAGCAACCTGGCGCGCCAAAACCGCATTTGCGGGTCACGCGGTTGATCTTGCAAATATTCTTCTGTCAACCACAGGGCATTGTTCCAATCGCGACGCATCATGCTTTTTTGCACTTCATCGTGTGGTGTGCCTTTGTAGTTTTGTCCAGTGACAGTTTGCGCTTGCGCACTGAATGTCCCGAGCATCAACAAGCCCAAAAAGCAAAACAGCCTGCAAGCTGACACCCAAGTCACACCGTTTGGCTTTGGAAAAAACAGAAAAAGTGGCATGGAAATGAATGTGATGGGCACCTGTGATGAAGATGCAAACCATGGGACCTCGATATACTGCGCGCATTGTAGTAGAGTGACCTTACGCACCTGCTGAGTGCAATTACATCCCGATTCAACCAACATGGCCCTTCGCATTTACAACACGCTTTCGCGTGAGTTGCAGGTTTTCGAGCCCCTCACGCCGGGTCATGTGCGCATGTATGTGTGTGGCATGACGGTGTACGACTTTTGTCACATGGGCCATGCGCGTTCCATGGTGGCTTTCGATGTGGTGCAGCGCTGGCTCAAGCAATCGGGCTTCACAGTCACTTATGTGCGCAACATCACCGACATTGACGACAAAATCATCCGACGTGCCACGGAAAACGGCGAATCCATTCGGACATTGACCGATCGCATGATTCAAGCGTTGCATGTGGACGCTGACGCCTTGGGCATCGAACGCCCGCAAGCCGAACCCAGAGCCACCGACCATGTCAGCGGCATGTTGGGCTTGATCAGCAAACTCGAGCAACAGGGATTGGCTTACCGCAGTCCCAACGGCGACGTGAATTTTGCGGTCCGCAAATTCCCCGGCTATGGCAAGTTGTCCGGCAAGTCATTGGATGAATTGCATGCAGGCGAGCGGGTCGCGGTGCTGGATGGCAAGGAAGACCCGTTGGATTTTGTGCTGTGGAAATCGGCCAAAGCCGATGAACCTGCAGACGTCAAATGGGACAGCGAATTTGGCGCAGGGCGTCCCGGTTGGCATATTGAATGCTCGGCCATGTCGTGCAATTTGCTGGGCGAATCATTTGACATACATGGCGGGGGTGCAGATTTGCAGTTTCCGCACCATGAAAACGAAATCGCACAAAGCGAAGGTGCCCACGGCGTGCCCATGGCGCGCTTTTGGATGCACAACGGGTTTATCAACGTGGACAACGTCAAGATGTCCAAAAGCTTGGGCAACTTTTTCACCATCCGTGACGTGCTGCAGCGTTACCGACCCGAAGAAGTGCGTTTTTTTGTGGTGCGCAGTCACTACCGCAGCCCGCTCAATTTCAGTGACCTGCACTTAGACGATGCCAAAGCATCTCTCAAACGTTTGTACACCGCGTTGCAAGCCGTACCGCCTCAAACGGTGGCCATCGATTGGCAGCAGCCGCAAGCTGCGCGGTTCAAAGCGGCGATGGACGAAGATTTCGCAACACCAGAGGCCGTGGCGGTGTTGTTTGATCTGGCCGCAGAAGTCAACCGTACCCAATCGGTACCAGCCAGCAGTTTGCTCAAAGCCTTGGGCGGCGTGCTGGGGTTGTTGCAAGCCGATCCGCTGAGTTTTTTACAAGCCAGCCATGCCGATGCTGGCAGTGATGACACAGCACAGATTGAAATGCTGATCGCCGAGCGTGCCACTGCCAAAGCCTCGCGTGATTTTTCTCGTGCAGATCAAATTCGCCAACAACTCAGCGACATGGGCGTGGTGCTCAAGGATTCACCGCAAGGTACGCAATGGGAGCGCGCCTGATGGCTGTTCGCCCGTTACAGGTCAAGCGCGTCACCCCAGATTACTGGGAGGAAGCCTGCCGTCACTTGGCCAAAAAAGACCGCGTCATGCGACGCTTGATCCCCATGTTTGGGGATGCTTGCCTGGAGTCGCGTGGCGACGCTTTCGTGACCTTGGCGCGCAGCATTGTGGGGCAGCAAATTTCTGTGAAAGCTGCGCAATCGGTGTGGGACAAATTTGCCGCGCTCTGCAAAAGCATCACCCCAGGGCAAGTGCTCAAACTCAAAGTGGATGACATGCGCGCGGCGGGCCTGTCAGCGCGCAAAGTGGAATATTTGGTCGACTTGGCCTTGCACTTTTCCAATGGCGCGGTGCACACCCGCAAATGGTCTGACATGGACGACGAGTCCATCATCGAAGAATTGGTGGCCATTCGCGGCATCGGGCGTTGGACCGCAGAAATGTTTTTGATTTTTTACCTGTTGCGTCCGAACGTCTTGCCTTTGGACGATGTCGGTTTGATCAACGGCATCAGCAAAAATTATTTTTCAGGTGAGGCGGTCAGCCGCAGCGATGCCCGCGAAGTGGCTGCGGCGTGGCAACCTTATTGCAGTGTGGCAACTTGGTATATTTGGCGTTCGCTGGACCCGCAGCCTGTGGCCTACTGATGTTGGCATGGGCCAAAGCCCACAAGGAGAACCGTTTGGCCAAGAAAACATTCCTCGATTTCGAGCAACCCATTGCAGAGCTTGAAACCAAAATTGAAGAATTGCGCTACGTGCAAGTCGAGTCCGCTGTCGACATTTCAGAAGAAATCGAGCAGCTGTCGAAAAAAAGCCAGCAACTCACCAAAGACATTTACAGCGACCTGAGCCCCTGGCAAATCACCAAAATAGCCCGTCACCCAGAGCGCCCTTACACGCTTGACTACATCAACGAAATTTTCACTGACTTTGTGGAAATGCACGGCGACCGCCATTTCGCTGACGATTTGAGCATCGTGGGCGGTTTGGCCCGTTTCAATGGCAATGCTTGCATGGTGCTGGGTCAGCAAAAAGGGCGCGACACCCGCGAACGCACCGCACGCAATTTCGGCATGACCCGACCGGAAGGCTATCGCAAGGCATTGCGGTTGATGAAGACCGCTGAGAAATTCAAATTACCGGTGTTCACCTTCGTGGACACGCCGGGCGCATTTCCTGGCATTGATGCCGAAGAGCGCAGCCAAAGCGAAGCCATTGGCCGCAACATTTTTGAAATGGCGCAATTGCAAGTGCCGATCATCACCACCATCATCGGTGAAGGTGGCTCTGGCGGCGCACTGGCCATCAGCGTGGCTGATCAATTGTTGATGCTGCAATATTCCATTTATTCGGTGATCAGCCCAGAAGGCTGTGCTTCGATTTTGTGGAAAACCTCTGACCGGGCGTCAGACGCGGCTGACGCTTTGGGTATCACGGCACACCGACTCAAAGCGCTGGGGTTGGTTGACAAAATCGTCAATGAGCCCGTGGGTGGCGCGCACCGAGACACCAAACTCATGGCGTCGCATTTGAAGCGCGGTTTGAACGATGCATGGCGTCAACTCAGCGACCTCAAAGTCAAAGAACTGCTTGAAAGACGTTATGAACGGCTGCAAAGCTATGGCCGATTCAACGACACCAAAGCCGACGCCCGTTGATTTGGCCTCGATAGCCGCTGGCTTGCCAGCGACACTTTCTTTGAAGCACTTCAAACCGGCGTTGCCGTTCGCTGTGGCATTGAGCGGCGGTGCAGATTCCACCGCTTTGTTATTGGCTTGCGCGGCACAGTGGCCGACACAGGTCAAAGCCATTCACATACACCACGGCATTCAAACAGCGGCTGACCATTTCGCGCAGCATTGCCAACAGTTGTGCGATCAGCTTCAAGTGCCTTTGGTGATTGAGCGGATCGACGCGCGTCATGCGCCTGGTGAAAGCCCCGAGGAGGCTGCACGCAAAGGGCGATACCAAGCGATGGCCGACGTGTTGAAACAGCACTGGGGCGGAACGCTGCGCGAGGTGGCTTTGGCGCAGCACGCTGACGATCAGGTCGAAACGCTGTTGCTGGCGCTGTCACGCGGTGCAGGTTTGCCGGGGCTGTCTGCCATGCCTGAGAGAACAGAGCGGCATGGTTTGGTATTACACCGTCCTTGGTTGCAAGCGCCCGGTGCGGATGTCCGCGCTTGGTTGCAATCCACGGGTGTGGCTTGGGTGGAAGACCCGACCAACTTGGACCAACAATTCACGCGCAACCTGATTCGCCATCAACTGTTGCCTGTGCTGCAAAAGGCTTTTCCGGCGTTTCGCCAAACCTTTGCCCGAAGCGCACGGCATTCTGCCCAAGCACAGCAGTTGCTGGTGACCTTGGCGCAATTGGATTTGGAATTGGTGGGCGAGCCGCCCGTGCTCAAGCGCTTGCAGCAATTGAGCGCAGCGCGGCAAATCAACCTGTTGCGGTTATGGCTGAGCAACCGCGGCGTGCAAGCCAACACGCGACAAATTGATGCATTGGTTGCCCAAATCGACGCCTGCCGCACCCGCGGCCATGCCATTGATATCAAGGTTGGACGCGGTTTTGTCAGGCGAATTGGCGATTCAATCGATTGGTACAATTTCTAGCTTTGACTGCTGATAAATACCTTCTCTGATGGCTTTAATCGTTCACAAATACGGCGGCACTTCCATGGGGTCGACCGAGCGCATTCACAACGTGGCCAAGCGCGTGGCCAAATGGGCCAAGGCAGGGCACCAAATGGTTGTCGTGCCGTCCGCCATGAGTGGCGAAACCAACAGGTTGCTGGGCTTGGCCAAAGAACTCGCACCCAACGCCCACAGCGACGCCCATTTCCGAGAATTAGATGCATTGGCCGCCACCGGCGAGCAGGCTTCCTCCGCGTTGTTGGCCATCGCCTTGCAAGCTGAAGGCATTCCCGCCGTCAGTTATTCCGGGTGGCAAGTGCCCATTCGCACCAACAGCGCTTTCACCAAAGCCCGTATTGAGTCGATTGATGACGCCCGCGTGCGACAAGACCTGAACCAGGGCAAAGTCGTGATCATCACAGGCTTCCAAGGCGTGGACCCCCAAGGTCATGTCACCACTTTAGGACGTGGCGGTTCTGATACCTCCGCAGTGGCTGTGGCTGCTGCCATGAAAGCCGCTGAATGCTTGATTTACACCGATGTCGATGGCGTGTACACCACCGACCCCAGGGTGGTGCCGCAAGCGCGGCGTTTGCATACCGTCAGTTTTGAAGAGATGCTGGAGATGGCATCGCTGGGCAGCAAAGTGCTGCAGATTCGGTCGGTTGAATTTGCAGGGAAATACAAAGTGCCCTTGCGTGTGCTCTCCAGTTTCACGCCGTGGGACATCGATATCAACGAGGAGGCCAAGTCAGGCACCCTGATTACTTTCGAGGAAGATGAACAAATGGAACAAGCCATCGTATCTGGCATCGCCTTTACCCGCGACGAAGCCAAAATTTCCATCATCGGTGTGCCTGACAAACCAGGCATCGCTCACAAAATTTTGGGCACCGTGGCAGAAGCCAACATTGAAGTGGACATGATCATCCAAAACATCAGCAAAGGCGGTTTGACCGATTTCAGTTTCACCGTCAACCGCAACGATCACGCCCGTGCCATCGATTTGCTTAAGTCCAAAGTGCTGCCTGAGTTGGGCAACCCCGAGGTGCTGGGCGACAACCAAATTTGCAAAGTCTCCATCGTGGGCATCGGCATGCGCAGCCACGTGGGGGTGGCCAGCAAAATGTTCGCTTGCTTGAGCGGCGAGGGCATCAATATCCAAATGATTTCAACCAGTGAAATCAAGACTTCGGTGGTTATTGATGAAAAATACCTCGAATTGGCGGTGCGTTCGCTGCACAAAGCCTTTGATCTCGAGCAGAATCAGGCATAATTTCAACCACTGGAAACGTGACCGAGTGGCCGAAGGTGCTCCCCTGCTAAGGGAGTATGGGGTGTTGAGCCTCATCAAGGGTTCGAATCCCTTCGTTTCCGCCAGTAACTTTTTATAAATCGCTGCTTGTCAGCGATTTTTTATTTCTGCTGTAAGTTTTGGTTTTGAAATCCCCACCAAAACCAGATTAAAAAGCAAACCGAACCCCAACTTCATTTGTCTTATTGGCAGGCTCGTAGTAATAGCCTTTCAATGATCCATTGGTGTAGTAAGCCGCGTCTGTATTAGAGTCGCCTATGCTCCAGTAGCGCCAATACAGTTCCCAATTGGCACTGTTGGGTATGTAGGAAAAATCCAAACCATACCCAGACGTTTGGGTGTTCTGAATGTTGTTTTTATAACCGCTGATTTGCGAGAAATATGAAGTCTGTTTGCCTCGGATGAAAAAGTTGTATTGGGTTTTGAAAACCCCAGATGAGTTGGCGTAATAGGCGCCAAAGGGCAAATAGAAATACTGTGATTGACGGTCATAACCAGCATAGCCCGTTGAAGTTGTACCGTAGCCAGAGTGGTCGTAATGGTTTCTGTATCCAAGGCCTATATAGGTGGTGTTCCGGATAGGCATGTAAATCTCGCCAAGAACCTTGGTGTAGTAACTGTTGCTGGTGCCTGAGCCTGTGTATTTGGTGGGAATCAAAGCCACTTCGTAGTTGCCAGTCACTTGTCTGTCTGTGTCGATGGCCTTGAGCCCTTGGTTATTTCGGTAGCCCCAAGTCAACGCAGGCAGTCTGGAGGTGTCTGTCACCCCAGCGGAGGGTTCGGCATACTTGTAGAAATGGGTGTCATAAAACCAATGGCTGGTGTTTAAATCGCCCGCACAAGCAGATTGAAAAAATAAATTGAACACAACCAACACGCCCAGCAACCAAGACGTCAATGAGTATGTATTTGTTGTGTGTGTTTTCATTTCATTCACCTGACGATAACCGTGGTCGACACTTTCAAGAATGGTTGTGCCGCTGTGTGGATGGGTGTTCCAAAACTTGGAACGTCGCCA
>RFYK01000081.1 GCA_009925585.1 Betaproteobacteria bacterium
ATTGGGCTGGCATTTTTATTTTGGATACTTGGCTTGTTGTTTTACAAAGGACTGTCCGTTTTCAGCTTGGATTTGTTTTTGCAAAAAACACCTGGCCCTGACAGCGATGGTGGTGGCTTGGGCAATGCCATTTTGGGCAGCATGTTGTTGGTGTTCACTTGTACTTTCATCAGCACACCAGTTGGCGTATTGGCTGGTATTTATTTGTCGGAATACGGCAAGAACAAGCGTTTTGCCAACCTCACACGTTTTTTGAACGACATCATGTTGTCTGCGCCGTCCATCGTCATTGGCTTGTTTGTCTATGCCATCGTGGTTGTCAATACCAAGCATTTTTCTGGGTGGGCAGGCACCATTGCATTGAGCTTGATCGCCATTCCCGTGGTTGTGCGAACCACGGAAAACATGTTGAATTTGGTACCAGTGAGTTTGCGTGAAGCAGCATTCGCATTGGGTGCGCCCAGGTGGAAAGTATCAACGGCCATTGTGCTCAAGGCCGCTCAAAGTGGTGTGATGACTGGTGTTTTATTGGCGCTGGCCAGGGTCAGTGGTGAAACGGCTCCCTTGTTATTCACTGCACTCAACAATCCATTCTTTACATTGAATATGAATGCGCCAATGCCGAATTTGCCGGTGGTCATATTCCAGTTTGCCATGAGCCCCTATCAAAACTGGGTTGATTTGGCTTGGGGAGGTGCTTTGTTGATCACCTTGACCGTTTTGGGATTGAACATACTTGCCCGTGTGTTCTTTCGCAACAAAGTAAGCACCTGATGACAGAACCCATTGAAAGAAGCTGACATGTCACTCACTGATACACCCGACCAAACACAAGTGAAAAATATTCTCGAAGCCAGAGATTTAAATTTCTATTACGGGAATTTTCACAGCCTTAAGAACATCAACCTCAATATCCAAGAAAACAGCGTCACTGCTTTCATTGGTCCCTCTGGTTGCGGTAAATCAACATTGCTCAGAACCTTCAACCGCATGTATGACCTCTATCCGGGGCAACGTGCCACAGGAGAAATCAATTTCAAGGGTCAGAATATCTTGGATCCCAAGCAGGACTTGAACTTGTTACGCGCTCGCATTGGCATGGTGTTTCAAAAGCCAACACCGTTTCCAATGTCTATTTACGACAACATCGCATTTGGTGTTCGCCTGTACGAAAACTTGTCTAAATCAGACATGGACGATCGCGTTGAATGGGCTTTACAAAAAGCCGCCATTTGGACAGAAGTCAAAGACAAATTGGGCCAAAGCGGTTTGTCACTTTCCGGTGGACAACAACAACGCTTATGCATTGCTCGTGGAATCGCTGTCAAGCCATCTATTTTGTTGTTAGACGAGCCTACTTCAGCACTTGACCCGATTTCAACCGGCAAAGTTGAAGAATTGGTCACCACATTGAAAAGCGAATACACCGTGGTGATCGTGACGCACAATATGCAGCAAGCTGCACGTGTGTCGGATTACACAGCCTACATGTACTTGGGTGATTTGGTGGAGTTTGGCGTGACTGAGCAAGTGTTCTTCAAGCCCAAGCGCAAAGAAACCGAAGACTACATCACTGGCCGTTTCGGCTGATCTGTTTGCTTTAAAGGAATACCATGCCTGATAAACATTTATCGTCGCAATTCGACCACGAGCTCAATACCGTTTCTTCTCGCTTGATGGAAATGGGTGGTTTGGTTGAATCACAAATTCAGCAAGCAGTTTATGCCCTCTCATTGTTTGTTGAAGAGGTGGCGGACCAAGTAATCAAGACTGAAAACCAGGTCAATGCGATGGAGGTTGAAATTGACCGCGATTTATCAACCATCATTGCAAGACGTCAACCCACAGCCAAAGATCTGCGGTTGTTGATGGCGATTATTGCACGCATGGTCAAATCGTTGATTCAAAACGGTGGTTTTCGGTCATTGCCTTCATCTGAACTTCGGTTGACGTCAGAGATGGCCAGTGGTTTGTTGCGCAAGGCTTTGGACGCATTTGCCCGTTTGGACACTTCGACAGCGCTTTCCATTTTGAAAGAAGATGATTTGATCGACAAAGAATTCGATGGCTTTGTTCGCAAATTGATCACCTACATGATGGAAGACCCGAGAACCATCAGCCCCAGTTTGGATTTGTTGTTTGTTGCCAAAGCATTAGAGCGAATTGGTGACCATGCAAAAAATATTGCTGAATTGATCATTTACATCGTCAAAGGTGAAGACGTCCGTCATACCTCCATGGAACACATCGAATCCACTTTGCAGTAACAACGATGAGACATTTCCCCAAAGTTTTGATAGTTGAGGATGAACCCTCGATCGCTGAACTGATCACTGTCAATTTAAGGCATAACGGCTTGTCACCCACATGGGTGGATGACGGTGAAAAAGCCCAAAAATCCATTGACGAAGTTTTGCCTGATGTGATTTTGCTGGACTGGATGCTGCCTGGGCAAAGTGGTGTGTATTGGGCCAGGAAATGGCGAAGCGATCCCCGCACGAAGTCTGTCCCTATTTTGTTTTTGACCGCGAAAAGCGAAGAAGTCGACAAGGTATCAGGCTTGGACGCTGGAGCAGATGATTACATCACCAAGCCGTTTTCAACCCAAGAGTTGATGGCCAGAATCCGCTCGGTGTTGCGCCGTCGCGCACCTCAGCAAGCCGAAGATGCGGTTACGATTGGACAATTGCACCTAGACGGCGCAACACACCGTGTAACCTATGCTGGTGAACCGCTGAAGATGGGCCCGACAGAATTCAAATTGCTTAATTTTTTGATGCACCATACCGAAAGAGTTCATTCCCGCTCTCAACTTTTGGACAAAGTTTGGGGCGACCATGTGTTCATCGAAGAACGCACAGTGGACGTGCATGTTAAAAGGCTGCGCGAGGCACTGGGCGAGGCAGGTGCCATGATCGAGACTGTCAGAGGCGTCGGTTATCGCTTCAATAACCAAACACATTGACAGCCCACCTGTGACACTGGGATGTTAGGCAGAATTTTCACACTGATCCTTTGGCTGTTCACAGGCGCCTGTATAGGCCTGCTCATTTCGCCCAGTACACACACAAACTTTGAATTTATGTTCGGTGCCATGGTTGTTGCGCTGATATGCGCGCAGCTGATTTCAGGTTGGCAAGCCGAGAAGTTTTTGACATGGCTGCAGCAGCCTTCTTTAGACAGCCACCAAAAGCACAGGGCTTTTTGGGGTGATGCTGCTGACCGCATTGTTCGATTACTCAAGAACAAAGAATCACAAAGATTGGCCAGTGAAGAGAGCTTGCGCCAGTTTTTGGCAGCTGTTCAAGCCTCACCGCATGGTGTGATTATTTTGGACAAAGACACGCGAATTCAATGGAGCAACCAAACAGCATCTGAGCATTTAGGCCTTGATCCCAAGTTGGATTTGCAGCAACTCATAGTCAATATGCTGCGAAATCCTTTGTTCAGCAACTATGTCAACTCAAAATCGTTTGACCATGAAGTGATCATTGAGGGCAGGGACCACCGCATCGACAGTCCCCACAAGGTCGGCGTGCAATTATTTCCTTATGGCGACGGCAGGATGCTCTTGCTTTCACGTGATGTAACCATGATCGAGCAAGCTGAGACGATGCGGCGAGATTTTGTGGCCAATGTGTCTCACGAAATTCGAACACCACTGACGGTGCTGGCGGGGTTCATCGAAACATTACAGAACTTGCCGCTGTCCAAAGAAGAACAAGAAAAGTATTTGACCTTGATGTCAAACCAAGCCTTCAGGATGAGGTCATTGGTTGATGATTTACTTACTTTGTCCCGCATTGAGGGCCGGCATTTGCCTGGTCAACAAGAGTGGGTCTCTGTCAAACAAATATTCACGCGCATAGAAGAAGAAGCCATTGGCTTGTCTGTCAAATTACATCCCTTGTTGCAAGACCGTCAGCGTTTGACTTTTCAATTGGCAGATCTGGATGCGGGGACAGAAATTTCAGGTTCTTCGACTGAATTGATGAGCGCATTTTCCAACTTGATCAGCAATGCGATTCGCTACACCCCTGCTGCGGGTGAAATCACTGTCATTTGGAAAACAACAGAAAAGGGCGGTATTTTCAGTGTCACAGATTCAGGGCCTGGTATCGCGCCAGAGCATTTTGCGCGGCTATCAGAACGTTTTTACAGGATTGACAGAAGTCGTTCCAGAGACACGGGTGGTACGGGATTGGGCTTAGCGATTGTGAAGCACGTGATTCAAAGGCACGAAGGTGTGATGGAAATCGAAAGCAAAATCAATGTGGGTTCGACTTTTTCTCTGGTCTTCCCCAATCACCGTTTACGCGCGATCAACGCACAACCAAAGGCTGAAATTCTCAGCGGTATCGAGGGCTTTTCAAAGTCCGCATGATCAGCAGCAACAAACCGACACATACCAAACCCAGCGCAATCACGCTCATTAACCAAAAGGCTGCCGGTGTGGGTGTAGCTTCTATGCGCCCGAAGCCTTGGTAAGCCAATACATAGCCGCCAGTTAAACCCACTCCCCACAGCATGGACCCATACACCAACATGGGTAAGAAAGTGACTTTGAAACTTCGAAGCACGAAAAAACACAGGGTTTGAAGTGCATCACCCATGTGATAAAAACCGACCAGCACCAAGAGATGGGCAGAGATGTTGGCTACTTGATCATCTTTGGCATAAATCAATGCAATCTGGTCAGAAAAAATGAACAGCACGCTGGCCAACAGCAAAGCCTCAGCTGTGATCAATTGAAAACCAATCACCAATACAGACCGCATGTTTTGATAATTGGCGGCACCGATCCAATAACTCAATCGGGCACTGATGGCGATCGAGAATGACAAGGGAACCATGTACAGCAGTGCAGTCATGTTGGCGGCGATCTGATGGCTGGCAGTGGCCGTGGTGCCTTGTCTGGCAATGAACAACGCCATGAGGGTGAATGAAGTCACTTCAACCAGCACACTCAGCCCGTTGGGGATGCCCAATTTGGCCATCTGCTTGAGCTTGTCCATGTCGGGTCTGCGCATCGTTTTCCAAATCTCAAAACGATCGTAAATATCGCTTTTCCACAGCAGTGTTAATGCGATCAAACACATGATGTAGCTGACAATCACCGTTGCCAGTGCGCAACCGGCGATTCCCATGCCGTTCACCTCGGTGGTTCCAAACGTCAGCAAGACAGACAATGGAATTTTGCAAAGCAATGCAGCGATTTGTATCCAAGTGACCAACCTTGGTTTGCCAATGCTTTGGTTCAGCGAGCTGTAGAGTCTGAAAAATAAGGCGGCCGGTAATGCGACAGCCAAAATTCCCAGATAGGCCTGCGCATCTGCTTGCACAGCAACAGGTACTTGGGTTGAGTGCAATAAAAAATAGGGTGACAACAAAACCACAGCGCCGAGCACGGACAGCGCTAACCACACATACAACGACTGTCGAAGCAAATCACCCACCGCTGAGAATTTCTTGCCCCCATACAGTTCAGCGAACATGGGCAACAGCGCTTGTATGACACCTAGCAGGGTGACATAGACCGTCACATAAATGGCAGAACTGACGGATAAAACCGCCAGCGCTTGCGTGTCGTAGCGGCCAGCGATGATGGTGTCAGTCACGCCAAACGCCACCACCGCGAGTTGACCGACCAACACAGTGCCAGCATGTTTGAGTATGGTTTTTCTTTCAGTCATGCGAGAGCGAGTCAATGCGTTGATAAATTTGGACCGAGTCGCTTTTGTCGCCAGGCCGTTGCAGCGTTTGGAGGTACAGCCACTTTCGCGTGTCAATTGTCATCGGCGTGCTTTCGCCAGCAAGTGGTTTGTGAAGCAACCATTGACATGTGTTTGGTTGCTGCATAGGCTCAAAAGAAAGCTTGCCGTGAAATGAAAAGCCTGCAATTTGATGGCGATCCATCCTGGCAAAAGCCACACATTTTTCTGAGCCAATCACCTCTTTGAGTTGGGCGGTCCAAGCCTTGTAACTCATGGCGTGGTCTATGAAAGGCAGCCAAAGCGTCATCAAGAGTACCCAACACAGCACAACCCCAGTGGCTGGAAGCACCAGACTTTTCCAAATGGCTGATGGATGGCGTCCGACACGCCATGCAATGATTTTGAACCATATCAATGTCACCACCAGTGCGCACAGCAATGCAAACAGATTGAATTCGTAAACATACCCGGGGACCAGTCTGAATACATTACGCGCCGGTTGAGCAGGTACGCCGGTCTCAAGCGAAAACCAAACGCCCCAAATCGCGATGGCACAGGTCGTGAAAAAAATCAGGGTGAACCAATCAACCAACGCTGCCACCGATCGTCTGAGGGTGGGCAATGAGAATGCAGCGAGTGCAGCGATGCTTGGAAGAACAAGCAGCAGTGTTCGGTCTGGATTGGAGGTCACCACACTGGCCCCTAAAGTGACCGTAAATAAAAAAACGGGCAGCGTGAGGTGCTGGGTCCACACTTGATGGCGCCAGTGACCACGCCATTTCCAAAGCGTCCAAGCGGCCATTGGCCAAGCAGGCCATAAAAACCAGAGCAAGAGTTCGGTGTTCTCTTTGAATTTGGTTTTGAATTCGAACAGATCTACGACGCGCCATTGCCACAGTTCGAGATAAAAACTCAAGAAAATGACGCCGGCCAAAGTGCTGAGCAATAACTGCAGTTGAATGCGAGTGGATTGGGGATTTCGCCACCATAAGATGCAAATACCCGAGAGTAGCAGCGTGGCCAAAGCGGGCGCACCACTCAACGCCATCAAAAAAGCACCTGCGCAAATCCCTGTCAAACCTTTCCCTGGATAAAAATGCATGCAGGCTGCACCTGCAAACAACATACAGAGCAATTGAAGCTGAAATGCCATGGGACCACGCACAACAGCACCAACCAATGCCTGGGCATGCGCCTGACAGCGAGGTTAGAGATGATGGCAGGAGAGGGCGTGTTCATTGGCCTTTGACGAGTAGACATATTGGCAGATGTACAAACAAAAAAAGCAGCCATTGAAGCTGCTTTTTGTGGGACAGACCCAGATTACTTGGCGGCTGTCTTGCCGTATTTGTTACGGAATCTCTCAACGCGCCCGCCCATGGTGTCAACAGATTTCTGGGTGCCGGTGTAGAAGGGATGAGATTCGCTGGATGTATCAAGTTTGTACAGAGGCAGTTCGCGACCGTCTTCCATTTTGATGGTTTCTTTGGTGTTGGCACAGGTACGTGTGACAAATTTGAAACCGTTGGACAGATCAACGAAACATACGTCGCGATACTCGGGGTGAATGCCTTCTTTCATGGTGTTTCCTTATCAATTCGAGAGCCACAAGAGCCAATCTCTTGCACTTTTCGGCAACCGACTATTATGCCTTAAGTTCTTAGCCGCCTCTTCTCATCATGTCAAAGAAGTCGACGTTTGTCTTGGTGGCTTTCATGTTTTTCAACATCAATTCCATGGATTCAATTTCATCCAAGTTATAAATAAATTGCCTTAATATTCTGGATTTTTGCAGTATTTCTGGACTCAAAAGCAATTCTTCACGGCGGGTACCGCTTCGATTGAGCTGTATCGCGGGGAATACCCGCTTTTCATACAAACGGCGGTCGAGGTGGATTTCACAGTTACCAGTGCCTTTGAATTCTTCAAAGATCACCTCGTCCATGCGGCTTCCGGTATCGATCAAAGCGGTCGCAATGATGGTCAAGGAGCCACCTTCTTCAACTTTTCGTGCTGCACCAAAAAAACGTTTGGGGCGTTGCAGTGCATTGGAATCCACGCCACCTGTCAGTACTTTCCCCGAACTGGGCACGACATTGTTGTATGCGCGGGCTAAACGCGTGATGGAGTCAAGCAATATGACCACATCTTTTTTGAGTTCAACCAGTCGCTTTGCTCTTTCAATCACCATTTCTGCAACGTGAACATGGCGTGCGGCCGGTTCGTCAAATGTCGATGCGATCACTTCGCCTTTGACGCTGCGCTGCATCTCAGTGACTTCCTCCGGTCGTTCATCGACCAGCAAAACCATCACATGGCTTTCGGGGTAGTTCGCCGATATGGCATGTGCGATGTGTTGCATCATGACGGTCTTGCCGCTCTTTGGGGGTGCTACCAGCAGGGCGCGTTGTCCTTTTCCAATGGGTGCAATGATGTCGATGATTCGACCAGTGATGTTTTCTTCGCCTTTGATATCGCGTTCTAGGCGCATTTGCTCTTTGGGAAACAGCGGCGTCAAGTTTTCAAACATGACTTTGTGTTTGTTGTTTTCCGGCAGATCGCCATTGACTTGGTCTAACTTGGTGAGGGCAAAGTAACGCTCGCCATCTTTGGGGATTCGCACTTCACCTTCGATCATGTCGCCGGTGTGCAAATTGAAACGTCTGACTTGGCTTGGGCTGATGTAAATGTCGTCTGTGCTGGCGGTGTAACTGGTGTCTGGGCTTCTTAAAAAGCCAAAACCATCAGGCAATATTTCTAACACCCCGTCGGCAAAAACCTGTTCTCCCGCCCGCGCCCGTTTTTTGATGATGGCAAACATCAATTCCTGCTTGCGCATTCGGCCGGTATTCTCAATTTCAAGTTCTTCAGCTTGTTTCAAGACTTCAGACACGTGAAGAGCTTTGAGTTCGTTCAGATGCATAGGGGTACTCCTTGTGGAGTTCGTTCTTTAGGGAGGGGGATATGCAGGCAGATGACCTGCTGTCAGAGGCCGTGGGTGCTGAGAAATGAATCAGCGCTAGACCATTGACAAATTATGACACGAAAAAAACGGATGAAATAGGGCTCAGGCCAATTGCTGCTGAAGGAATTCATTGAGCTGCGCCTTGCTCATGGCGCCGACTTTGGTGGCTGCCAATTGGCCATCTTTGAAGAGCATCAAAGTGGGGATGCCTCGGATACCGAATTTAGCCGGAATGTCTCTGTTTTCGTCGACGTTCATTTTGGCGATTTGCAACTTTCCTTTGTAAGTGTCAGCAGCTTCATCCAAAACGGGGGCGATCATTTTGCAAGGTCCGCACCATTCGGCCCAAAAGTCGACAAGAACGGTGTCTTTGGATTCAATGACAACAGTCTCAAAATTGTGATCGGTAATGTGTTGGATAAGGTCGTTGGCCATGGTTTTTCCTAAGAGATATCTCGATTTTAAGTGAATTCGTTCAAGGGAAAACTTGGCATGGCCATCAACCGGTTCTTTATTTAGAATGGTTCAATGTTTACTCACCTGCGACTTCATTCCGAATACTCCATAACGGATGGCACATGCAGGATCGATGACTTGGTAGCAAAGGCGGTTGCCGACGGGCAACAGGCTTTGGCAATCACTGACCTCAACAATCTTTTTGCGGCGATCAAGTTCTATTCCGCGTGCCGCAAAGCGGGCATCAAGCCGATTTTGGGCAGCGAAGTCACTGTGTTCATGAATGAGGGTGACAATGCCTCAGAACCTGCAAAAGTAGTTCTTTTGGCTAAAGATGAGTTGGGCTATCTCCATCTTTCAAAAATACTGACGCAGCTTTGGGTCAGCCCCAAGGGGGGTCTTCAGTCTGGTGTGGATTGGAAAACCTTGTGCGACTTGTCTGAAGGTTTGATTTTTCTCTCAGGTGCGCAGCAAGGTCCCATTGGGCAGTCATTGAAAGCGGGAAATGCCCACCGAGCGCAAACTTTGGCGCTTGAGGCGTCGAAAATATTCAAAGACCGTTTTTACATTGAACTCCAACGTTGCGGTCGGCCAGATGATGAAACATATATTTGCGCGGCACTTGAATTGGCCGCGCAACATCAATTTCCCGTGGTCGCCACGCATGCGATTCAATACATGGAGCCTGAAGATTTTGAAGCGCATGAGGCCAGGGTTTGCATCGCCAATGGCGAAATTTTAGGTAACCCTAAAAGGTTAAAAAGATTCACCAAGCAACAATACTTTTTAACCCAATCCGACATGATGGAACTGTTCAAAGACATTCCATCTGCGTTGACAAACAGCACAGAAATTGCCACTCGTTGTAACCTGAGTTTGACCTTGGGTAAGCCGCAATTGCCCGCTTTTCCTACGCCAGTCGTGAACGGTATTTCTACACCTGTCGATGTGTACTTCAAAGAAGTGTCTCACGCAGGTTTAGAGGCCAGATTAAACAAGCTTTACCCCGAAGAATCTGTCAGGAACTCAAAGCGTCAAACTTACGCAGACCGGCTGGATTTCGAAATCGAAACCATTTTGAAAATGGGTTTCCCTGGCTATTTTTTGATCGTCAGCGACTTCATCAATTGGGCAAAAAATAACGGTTGTCCTGTCGGTCCTGGCCGTGGTTCAGGTGCTGGATCGTTGGTGGCTTATTCACTGAACATCACTGATTTGGATCCGCTTCAGTACAACCTGCTGTTTGAAAGATTTTTGAACCCAGAGCGGGTGTCGATGCCAGATTTCGATATCGATTTTTGTCAACTTAACCGAGACAGGGTGATTGACTATGTGAAAACGCAATATGGGCGTGATGCAGTCAGCCAGATCGTGACATTTGGCACCATGGCTGCACGGGCTGCTATCCGTGATGTTGGCCGAACGCTGGACATGAGCTACACATTTTGTGAGGGCTTATCCAAGTTAATTCCCAACAAGCCTGGTCAACCCATGACCATCGAATTGGCCATGACCCAAGAGCCCGTGCTTGCACAGCGTTATGAACAAGAAGATGAAGTCAAGATCTTGATCAATCTGGCCCAAAAGCTCGAAGGTCTCACCCGAAACATTGGCATGCACGCGGGTGGCGTGCTGATTGCGCCTGGACAGTTGACCGATTTTTGTCCGTTGTATCAACAGCCGGGTAGCCCTGCTG
>RFYK01000082.1 GCA_009925585.1 Betaproteobacteria bacterium
TTTTTCCAGCGAAAGCGCAGAAAAAAAGCACACCGGATGGGTCGTCAAAGCGTGTCAAACCATGCGTCCCGGCAACCACAAAGCAATCATCGGAAAAGCGATCAATATCAACAATCGCAATAAATCGGTCACCACGAACGGGATCACGCCTTTGAAAATGGTCATGAAGCTGACGTCATGCACCACGCTTTTGATGACGAACACATTCATGCCCACGGGCGGGTGAATCAAGCCCAGCTCCACGGTCATCACGATGATGATGCCAAACCAAATCGGGTCAAAGCCCAACTGAACGATCACCGGGAAAATGATGGGCACGGTCAAAATGATCATCGCCATGGCGTCCATCAAACAGCCCAACACCAAATACATCAACATGATCAAGGCCAGCACGCCATAGGGCCCTAAGCCGAGTTGCGTGAGAAAACCGGTCAGCTTTTGCGGGGTTTGGGTCATGGTGAGGAAATAACCAAAAATCAGCGCACCGATCAACACGGTGAACACGGCTGCTGCCGTGCGTGTGGCCGACAGCAGGGCCTCTAATATGCCCGCACGGTCCAATTTGCCGCGCAACACGCCCAACAGAAATGCGCCTGTCGCACCGACACCGCCCGCCTCGGTTGGCGTGAAAAATCCACCGTACAAACCGCCGATCACAAACACAAACAACACCAATGGTGCCCACACATCTTTGAGTCCCGCAAAGCGTTGACGCCAGCTGGTGGCAGCGCCGCGCGGTAACCAATCGGGCTTGACCCGCACAATCACCGATATGGTCAGCACATACATCGCCATGGCCAACAAACCCGGGACGATACCTGCCATGAACAACTTGCCAATGTCTTGTTGCGTGAGGATCGCGTAGACCGCGAGCACCGTGGAGGGTGGCAACATCGCACCCAACGTCCCACCTGCTGCAATCACGCCGGTTGAAAATGAAGGCGGGTAACCGAAGCGACGCATCTCAGGGTAAGCCACCGATGAGAACGTGGCCGCGGTGGCCACCGATGAACCGCAAATCGCAGCAAAACCACCGCAAGCGATGACCGTGGCCATGCCCAAGCCGCCGCGCAAATGGCCAATGAATGCATTGGCTGCGCGAAACAGTTCGCGGCTCACGCCGGACACGGACACGAACGCGCCCATCAGCATGAACATGGGGATGACACCAAACGTGTAGTCAGTGACGGTTCGCATCGATGTTTGACCGATCAATTTCAAAGCGGGGCCACTGCCTGCGATATAGCCGTAACCGCACACACCCACCAAACCGCGACGGCATCTGGACTCAGGTTCATCAGGTCCATGTCAGTGTCCTTGTCCGGAAGTGGGCGTCAACGATTGCGGGTCGGCGATCAATCGCCAAGTTCGGATCGCTATCAACAACACCGCGCACACATCCCCCATCCATGCCACAGCGAAAAACGGCCAGGTCGGCAAGTTGAGGTCATAGGTTTGAACGTTGTCACGGTAAGTCGTCGCCACTTTGTCAAACAACATGATGGTTTGCACCGTGACCACCAACAACAGCACCAAGGTGGCAAAGACGTCAATCCAGCGCCTGTAACGGGGGCTGGCGTGCGTCCACAGCAAGTCCACGGTGATGTGTCCGCCCCGATAACTGGTGGCGGCAATGCCCCAAAAAATCAAAATGCCCAACAGCAAGCGACCAAAGTCGTAGCTGTCAGGGATGGCGGTACCGAAAAATTTGCGAAGAAACACCGCAATGAAGATGTTGACCGCCACGATGCCAACAAACAAGGCGGCAAACCATTCGATGGTGTCAATGATCCGGTCGAACGGATGCTTGGTGCGGGCGGTCATGGGAACGCTTACATCGCTGATTTGTATTTGGTCAGGCTTTGTTGCAAGGCCTTCATCACCGCCACCGGATCGTCACCGCGTTTTTTGACTTCGTCGGCCCATTGCTGGCGCACTGGCGCCACAGCCGATTTCCAAGCAGCCAATTGCTCCGGCGTGAGCGCGTAAATCTCTCGGTTGGCTTTGTCAGCCAACAATTTGGTGCGGCCATTGATTTCAAAATCGGCCCAAGCACTGCCAATTTTTTCTGCCCATTCGCTGGTGCAGTGGCTGTCGACGGCTTGCTTTTGAGCGGGCGACAAACTGTTGTATTTGTCTAAGTTCATGACCCAAACAAATGGTGTCACATACAACGGGGTGTCCATGTGGAACTTGACCACTTTGTCGATGCCAAACAGGGTGAGTGAACCCCAAGGAAACGTGATGGCGTCGGCCACACCGCGCTCAATCGCGTCACGTGATTCAGGGGCAGAGGCTTGCACATTGGTGCCGCCGAGCAAGGTCACCATTTGACCGACAGTGGAGGTCGCTGGACGCACTTTCATGCCTTTGAGGTCGGCGGGCATCACCACTTTTTTGCGTGAATGCAATGCGCCCGGGTCGTGTGCAAAGGCAAAACAATATTTGACTTCTTTCATTTCTTTGGCGGCATATGCGCGGTACCACGCATCAATGGCTGCCGAACCGGCTTTGGCGTTGTTGATTTCAAATGGCAACGAAGCCGCTGCAAAAATGGGGAAACGACCAGGTTGGTAGCCCGGGTTCACAAACGCGAAGTCGGTCAAACCATCGCGTGCCATGTCGTAATGGTCCATGGCCTTGCCAAGTTGCTCGGAGGGAAACAAGGTCGGGTTGATGCTGCCGCCAGAGGCTTTTTTCAAACTGTCGATCCAACTTTGAACCGCAGGGTTGAGCGCATGTTGGGCCGGCACCCAAGTTGACACGCGCAAAGATTGTGTTTTGTCTTGGGCATGCACCCCAAGCGGACTTGCCAACACACTCAACGACAGAACACTCCAACGAACACAGGGATGGCAAAACAAGTTTTTCATGGCGAGGCAGCAGGGATTGACAAACAGTTGCCGAGGATAACCCAGCCTCTGTGGTTTGTAGATCCGTATCTGCCCTTGATGCGGGCCGATGCGCTCAATGCTTGGCCGTGCGTGTCACTGACCTGACAAACCGCAAAGGGTGCTCGGTGGTGGGTCGCTTGGGTACGCCCAAGGCTTGCAAGCGTTGGTCTAACACCGTGCCCGCTTCATCGCTCAAGGCGGCTTCACGGGTTTGCCGAACCGCATCTGCACGCCATGCATTGGTGTGTTCGGTGTGGGTATGGCCAAACGTTTGCAGAATGTGTTGCATATTGCGTTTGGCGCGTTCGTTGGTGCTGCCATAACCTTTGATCAGGCGTCCACACAATGCCAACTCGTGGCCCAGCGCCCAGTCTTCTTGCAAGCCATGACAAACGCTGTTCAACCATGCATCGATGTCGTGCTGTTCCATCGCAAACCGGCTGCCGTGCGGACGCAACCAATGCAAGCCTGCCAGCAAACGCAAAGCCAGCATGCCCCACACGGTGTGTGAGCCAATCTTGATCGCCCAAGCCAACGGTTCGCGACCTTGGGCCACGCGCGCTTTGTCCCAACGCACCAAGCGGTGTGCGATGCGCGTTGGCAATAGCGCAGCCAGTTCAGGGATGCCAGGTTTGAAATGCTCGTACACCCGAAGCAATTCATCGGGTTGTTGTTTGACTTCTTGGGCCACGCGTTGTTGGCGCGAGGCGCGACTTTTCAAATCGGCCACACGCACGATGTCGTCGAATGCCATCCACAGTGCCAGCCAACGCGCCATTTCGCGCGTGGCAGCATGGCCATGTTGCTGTGTCGGGTCAATGGTGTTTTCGGCATCCAGCACACGTTGCAAGCGTTGCACATACAGCTCGGCATAGGCGCGGCTTTGGTAATCGCATAAACGCGCAAACCCCAGTTCAGCCAATTCACGCACCTGCGCGGGCAACGCCCAACATGATGGCGCTCACCATGGTGCCGTGCGCTTTGGCCATGGCCGAGAAATCCCACACCTGTGCTTCATGGGCAAATTGCTGAACCAATTCGAGCAACTTGGTCGAGTCCAAGCGCCCGTCGCCCAAGGGCATGCGCTCGAGCGTGGTCAAACTGCGAGACGATGAACTGAACACACGCGTGCGTTCATGCGACACCATGCCCAGCGAGATTTGCCGTGCGGTTTCCAGCAATTCGGTCGAGACCAAGGCGTCGAGCGCGCCTGGTACCGGGTTGAGGCTGAACACGGGTTTGCGTGACAGTGTCGCGCTGTTCGGTGTGGGCGAGACCTCGATGTAATAAGTTGTGGCGCCGGTGCGTTGTGCCACCCCGGGAATGGACGTGCTTTGCGCGGCGTGTCCCGCGCGCCTGGCCGTGTCCATCAGCCATTCGCTCAACACCCCACCGCCTTCACCACCCAAGGCGCAGACCAGCAAACTGATCGGCTGACTCATGCGGTTTGCATGGCGCGAACCAGCCTCGATTGCAGATGCGCCCAGATGCGTTCCATCAGACCGGGGTTTTGCACGATCTCTGCCCGATAAAAGCTGGGGCACAAGGTGGCTGCGTGGGCGTTTTCACCGCACAACCCGCAACCAACACAACCGTCGATGACCGTGGCCACCGGATCCACTTTGAGCGGGTCGGGGTTGTCTTTGAGTGTCAGCGTCGGGCAGCCCGACAAACGGATGCAGGCGTGGTCGCCATTGCACACGTCTTCATCTACACCGTATTTCACGCGCACCACACGCTTGCCTTTTTTCAACAGCGATTGAACCCACGGCTTGATTCGCCGTTGGCGCTCGAGTTGGCATTCACCCTCGGCAATGATGACTTTCAAGCCGTTGAAATCGGAGGTGAAGGCTTCTTTCAACACCGCTTTGACCTGGGCCACTTCATAGGTGTGAACGGTTTTGAGCCATTGCACACCCAATCCTTGCAAGGTGGATTCGATGGTCATGTTGGTGTGCGACAAACTGGTGTGCTTGTCGTTGGCGGCTTGCTTTTCAGCTTCCAACGGTGTGGAGATGATGTCTTGCGTGCCAGTGGCCGAGGTGTAACCATTTTTGAAAATCAGCAACACCGCGTCATCGCCGTTGAACAGCGCACTTTGCACGCCAGTCAACAAACCGTTGTGCCAAAAGCCCCCATCGCCCATGATGGCGAGGGTGCGCCTTTGCATCATGGGTGACACGCCGGCGCGACTGGCCAGACTCATGCCATAACCCAATATGGAATGCCCGGTCGAAAACGGCTCGAACGTGCCCAAAGCATGGCAACCGATGTCAGCGGCGATGTGCAAGTTGCCGATGTCTTGTTGCACCAACTTCAACGCAGAGAACACGGGGCGCTCTGGGCAACCGATGCAAAACCCGGGCGGACGCGCGGGCAAGGGTTGCCCTAAGGCTTGGGCGACATCTGCACGCCGTTGTTGCAAATCGCTCAGCCATTGTTGGCTTCTGACGGCGGTCGCTGCTGACAGGTAGGTGGCGATGAACGGCGACAGTCCACGGGTGATGGCTTCGACGTTGTACTCGCCTGCGCCGGGCAGCATGTCTTTGCCGTGCAAAGCAGTGGTGATGCCTTGTCGACGCAGTTGCGTGGCGATGTCTTGCTCGATGTACTCGGGCTGACCTTCTTCCACCACCATCACCGCCCGTTTGCCTTGGCAAAAGTCAGCGATTTGTTGTGGCACCAACGGGTAAGTCACATTCAGCACCAACACCGACAGCGCAGATTCACCATTGACATCGGCCAAGCCCAGCAATTGCAAACTGCGAATCAAGCTGTTGTACAAACCACCTTGCACGATCAAACCCAAATCAGCATGGGGGTTGCCGGTGATCCATTCGTTCAAGCCGTGTTGAACGATGTAGTCACGTGCGGCAGGAATGCGTTCTTCCAATTTGCGCTTTTCTTGTTGGAAGGTGACCGGTGGGTGCGCCAAACGCATGTAGTCGAAGGGGGCGGGCTCAGCCATCCATTCACGGGTGGACACCGCCGGTGCACGGTTGGTTTTGGCCACAAAGCTGCCACGCACATGGCAGGCACGGATGCGCAATTCAAGCATGACAGGCATGTTCGATGCTTCAGACAACGCAAACCCATGCGCCACCATGTCCACCATCTTGGCCAAATCCGGACGCGGGTCCAGCAAGCACAAGGTGCTCTTGAGCGCATAGGCATGGCTGCGTTCTTGAATCACCGAAGCACCTTCACCGTAGTCTTCGCCGACCACGATCAATGCACCACCCACCACGCCGGGGGAGGACAAATTGGACAAGGCATCGGAGGCGACATTGGTGCCCACAATCGATTTCCAAGTCACCGCGCCACGCAATGGGTAGTGGATGCTGGCACCGAGCATTGCCGCGGCGGACGCTTCATTGGAACAGGCTTCGACATGCACGCCGAGTTCTTGCATCAGCGGCTTGGCTTGCACCATCACATCCAACAGATGCGACACCGGTGCGCCTTGGTAACCACCGACATAGGCCACACCCGATTGCAGCAAGGCTTTGGTCACCGCCAAAATGCCTTCGCCATGAAACCATTCGCCATCGCCTAAGCGCAATGACTGGATTTCTTCCACAAATGAAACTTCCAAACCGATACTCCCTGTGAAAGCCTGCGCATGCGGCGGGCTTGGTTGGCAATGGCCATCATAGAAGACCCAAGCTGCATGGTAGATTTGCGTCATGCATTCACCGACCCTGACCACTTCGCCCCGATTGACTTCTTTGGCCCATGGTGGAGGTTGCGGTTGCAAGATCGCACCAGGCGTGTTGCGCGACATTCTGAGCAACATGAAAGGCTTTGCATTGCCACCCGCTTTGCTGGTGGGTATCGACACTTCTGACGATGCGGCAGTGTATTTGTTGAATGACCAGCAAGCCTTGATCGCCACCACCGATTTTTTCATGCCGATCGTGGATGACCCGTTTGACTTTGGTCGGATTGCCGCGACCAACGCCATCAGTGATGTGTATGCCATGGGAGGCGCACCTGTGTTTGCGCTGGCTTTGGTCGGCATGCCTGTGAATGTGTTGAGCACTGACACGATCGGACAGATCTTGGCAGGCGGCCAAAGCGTGTGCCAGGCCGCAGGCATCCCGATCGCGGGTGGACACAGCATCGATTCGGTTGAGCCGATTTACGGTTTGGTGGTGCTGGGCCTGGCCCACCCCAGTCGCATCAAACGCAATGCATCAGCCCAAGCGGGCGATCTGTTGGTACTGGGCAAACCCTTGGGGGTGGGCATCTTGTCTGCGGCGTTGAAAAAAGAACAGTTGTCCGCGCAGGGCTATGCGCAAATGATCGCCAGCACCACCCGGCTCAACACCCCTGGACCGGAACTGGCGGCTTTGGACGGCGTGCATGCCATGACCGATGTGACCGGCTTTGGCTTGGCCGGTCATGCGCTGGAAATCGCACGCGGCTCAGGTGTAGATGTGCATATCGATTGGGCTCGTGTGCCATTGCTTGACGGTGTGCGTGGGTTGGCCGAGCAAGGCCATGTCACCGGGGCCTCGGGGCGCAATTGGCAGGGTTATGGTGCAGATGTTCAATTGCCCGCCAGTGGTTTTGACGCGATTGATCAGGCGTTATTGAGTGACCCTCAAACCAGTGGCGGCTTGTTGGTCAGTTGCAGTCCTGACGCCTTGAAAGATGTGATGGCGGTGTTTGTCAAACACGGTTTTGCGCAGGCCGCGGTGGTGGGATCCGTTTCGCAATTAACCGCCGAACATGCAAAACTGCAGATCAAATAAAGCCCTTAATCGTATTGTTAAAACATTAATTGCTGATTAATCAGTAGTAATTTAAAGAGCCTACGAACGGACAATTGCATTTCTGAATCAGAAAGACAATAATCAAATTTTGAAGAGAGTCAAATGATGAAACGATATGTTCTGTTGTTTGCGTTTTGCATGAATTTCATGCATGTGGGTGTCGCTTCAGCGTTCACATTGGTCACAGAAATAGAAGTGGCAGATTCCGCGGACGCACCCATGTTGACAGAGGCGGTGGCCAATTCAAGCGACATCCCTGGCCCTGAAATCATTGTCATCAACCCCGACAGCATCAACAAAACTCTGAAAAATCCTTTCACGGTTGAAGTGATGTTCAAGTCCATTGAAGGCAGTTCAATTGATACCTCGTCTTTCAAAGCCTATTATGGAAGTTTGAATTTAGACATCACTGACAGATTGCTCAAAGAATCCAAGATGACCCCCACAGGATTCAAGTTGAGCAATATCAATGTGCCCAACGGAAATCACAAAATCACTTTATTGGTCAAAGACAACATGTCTCGCCAATGTGAAAAAGTATTGCGTTTCAAAATTGAATGAAAAAAACAATCCACTTACTGCAAGCGTTCCTCCTTTCTGTTGGTTGCGTTTTTTCGCATACTGGGCAAGCCGCAGAAAATAATGATCAATTGTTCAGGCGCGCCGCTGTTTATTTAGAAGCCAAGCGCATCCCTGAATCGATCCAATTGATCGAATCCGCTCAGCCTCAAAGCGCCGAAGACCGCTTTTATTTCCATCTGATCGCGGGACAGTTGTTGTATGAGCAAAGCGCTTATGAGAAATCTTTGGTGTATTTGCAAAAAGCCAATGACGCTGTGGCCGACAGTTACAAGGTTCAAATAGCCCTTGCCAAAACCCAATCCAAACTGGGGCGATTCACCGCCGTCAGACTGCACGCAGGCACGGCAAAAAAAATCGATCCAGACGCAGGCGAACCGGACTTGTTGCTCGCGCAATCTGAACTTGCACTGGGCAAAACCGACATGGCCAAAGAACGCATCGCCACGATGTTGCGTTCAAAACCAAATTCACCCAGGCACACGGTGGCTGCTGCCAAATTCATGGTGAGCAATGGCGAGACAAAAGAAGCGACCAATCTGCTGAACGACTTTTTACAAAAACAACCCGACGCACCGGAGGTTCACGATTACCTTGCAGACATTGAATACAGCAATGGAAACAGCGGTTTGAGTTTCAAGTTAAAACAAAAAGCCGCCGATTTGTATGAAGCTAAGCACAAAAAATTTGACAAAGAAGTGGCGTTGGCTTGGCTTGACTTCAAACAAAATCGCGCTTCGTCTGACCCTGTGATGCAAAGTGACGAGGGAAAAGCGCCTGCTCAACGTCCCAAATCAGATTTGATTTCAGCTGTCACCAAAGGGAACAATAAATTTCCATTTCCAGAGGGCGTGTCCATTTTTGGTGGAAGTGGATTCATCATCGATTCCGGCAGGAAAATTGTCACCAACCGCCATGTCATTGAAGGTGGAAAAGAATTTGCCATCAGGACGGGCTATGGCGAGATCATCCGGGCAAAAGTATTTCTCAAATCCGAGTTGGACGACATTGCCATCTTGGAATTAGAAAGCAGTCTGCCTCCTGAGCGTTCCATCAAAGATACCGAATACAGCAAACCCACCGTAGGCACGGCGGTGGTCACCATGGGCTATCCACTTTGGTACATCTTGGGTGAATCATCGCCTTCGCTGACCAATGGCATTGTGTCCAAAGAAACGGGCATCAAAGAAAACAAAGGCACTTTTCAATTGACAGCCAAGATCAACAAAGGCAGTTCAGGTGGCCCCGTGTTTGACATGTCAGGTAATGTGGTGGGAATCACTGTTGGCAAGCTTGACTTGCTGAGGATTCAAGAAAAGGAAGGTTTTTTGCCAGAGGATGTCAATTTCGCGATCCATGTGGATCGCATGCCGACTGAAGCGAATATCAAAATAGAAGCGGGTGCCAAAAACAGCACCCCGCTTAGCATAGAAAACCTGTATCAAAAAATGCTGGGCAAGGTTGTCATGGTGGCAACCTACAAATAAACCTAGTTACATCCGTCAAAGTCTAAATCTTCTCTGTCAATGCCAACTTTGAATGGCTTGGCAGACGACAGCACCTCGGCCTTTTTATCTTCCGAGGTACCCAAAGCTGTCAGCGTGATGTTCATGCAAGTTGATTTAACCATGCTGACGGAAGGCACGATGATCGCATCGATGCCTTTGGATTTGGCGATCGCGTCAAAACTCTGACGGTCAGCCGAACTCAACTTCAACTCTTTCAAGACGGAATTGAGTTGCCTGCGGCTGACCACTTTCAGTTTCAACTCCAATGCTTTGCGGCTGACTTGCTGCTCAATTTGATCTGACAAGGCGTCTGCCGTCATTGGCGCGAGGTTGCCAGAATTCATTTCGGCAGGCCACACAGCAACAGTCACCACATCACGCGGCAGTGTCAGTACTTGGCGTGAAGCCGATACCAAATTTTGCGCAAGGGCTTGTCCTTGGATGCAAGCCAGTATTCCCAAAGCAATCAGAGTGAATGACTTTTTCATTTCTAAGATCAACCTTCGTCAGATTCTGCGGCCAATTCATTGGAATTGGGAATGTCCGGTTTGTCGCCAGCATTCGCATAATTTTCGTAGCCAGCAACCCGTTCTAAATGCTTGTTATTGATTTCCCACTGAACGCTGGCTTGTCTCAAGCCGCTTGACAGTGTGGAAATCTGAGCGACATCAGAAACAACCTTGATGACTTGTGCCGCCGCAACGATTTGATCGAGTTTCTTCCGGTCTTTGCTGGCTTTTTT
>RFYK01000083.1 GCA_009925585.1 Betaproteobacteria bacterium
CCGAGCAACTCAAAGACCGCAGTCAGGTGTTGGAGCACACCGAGTTGATTGCCCCGATGGACGCGGTGGTCAACAACATCCGTATCAACACGTTGGGTGCGAATGTAATCGGCGTAGGTCAACAAGCTGCTGTCGAATTTCAACGGTGAGTTGTAGACCTCGGCGTGCAATCTTGCCAACGTGATGCGCAATGCGGCAACTTTGGCGTTGCTGTCAGACACCGCAGCGGCCGCGCGTTCTTTTTGCAACGTGGCCAACAACTGGCCGGCCTTGACCGTGTCACCTTCTTTGACATGCACTTGGGTCAATACCCCGCCGTCAGATGACTGGATCAATTGCGTGCGTCCTTCGGCAATGATTTGCGCGGGGGCACGGGTGACTTGGTCGATGCGTCCGACATACGCCCACACCACCAAGGCCACCAACCCCGCCATGAACACCCACAAACTGACTCTGGAGACGCGTGGTGATGGCGCTGCCTGTGACACATCCGTCGTCGATATGGTTGGTACATCGTTCATACAGCAGGCACCAAAGCTGAGGTCTGGGCCACTTCGGCGGTGGCTTTGGCATGGCGCGCTTGTAACTCTTGCAGCACTTGGTCTCGCGCACCGTCCAACACGATGCCATTGCCCGACATCACCACGATGCGAGTCACCAAAGGCAGCACACTGGGTTTGTGTGTCACGATCACCAGACCTTCAGCGATTTGTCGTTCAAGCCCGCGCGGGTGACTGGCCACAAACCGGTCCATGCCGGTTTGTTTCATGGCCTGCAAAATCACTTCATCCCCCGGGTCAGGCAAACCGATCAACAAGTTTTCACGCAAACTGCCTTGAAACAACCGGTGGTCTTGTTGCAAGTAACCAATGTGCTGGCTGATCACTTGTCGATTGATGTGTGACAAATCCAAATGGTCTAACAACACCCTGCCCGATTGCGGTGTGTACATGCCACTGAGCAAACGCAACAACGTGGACTTGCCCGCGCCGATCGGCCCCAAGACCGCGATGCGTTCTGCCGGTTTGACTTCCCATTGAGGAGTCACCAATGCTGGCGGGTTGTCCCCATACGAAAATTTCACGTCTTCCAATTTGAAGTGGCCCTCGATCTGCGCCGGCGCCAGTGGCGATTGCGTGCCGTGGTGATCGGTTTTGAGTTGATAGATGCGCTCGATGCCTTGCAAAGCCGCTTGGGCGTGCGCGTGTTGCACCAACAAACCCGGTATTGCCATGACAGGCGCCAAAATGCGTCCGCTCAAAATGGAGCTGGCGATCAATGCGCCCATGGTCATTTGTCCTTGCATGACCAGCATGGCACCGATGGCGACCAGCAAGGCATAGCTGATTTGCTGAACTGTGGCGGACACATACCCCACACTTTCGGTGGACCCACGCATCTTCAAATCATTTTGAATGGTCATGTGGTTGACATTGATCCATCGGGATAAAAACTTCCAACCACCAGAACCCGCTTTGATGGTTTCAATGCCCTCGACCGCTTCCACCAACAAACCGGTTTTCATGTTGGACATGGCCGCGCCCTCACGCGCTTGCAACATGATTTGTTTGCGAATGGACACCCCTAACAGCAAAGCGATGACCGCAAACACCCATGGCACCAATGCCAACCAAGGGCTGGCGATGGCCATGATGATCAGCAAAAACACCATCGCCAGTGGCAAATCGATCAAGGTGAATAAGGTGCTGGCTGTGTAAAAACTTCGCACCTGCTCATAGCCACGCAATTGCCCAGACAAACTGCCTACCGAGGCTGGCATTTGGTCCACCCGCAGTTGCAACAATCGTTGAAAAATATCCCTTGATAAGCGCTGGTCCAAGCCCACAATCACATGGTCCATCACATGCGAACGCGCGAACTTCATGCCCAGTTCAATCAAGATCGCAATCAGCACGCCAACACCCAAGATGATCAACGTGTATTCACTGCGAACGGGAATCACCCTGTCATAGACCTGCATGGAAAACAAAGAAGTACCCAGCGACAGGGCACCTATGAACCCAGATGCCACACAAGCCTCAGTCAATGCGACGCTGTGCTGTTTCAAGCCTTGGTACACCCGAGAGATGAAACTGTCTTCAGGTGCTTTTGCTCCCAAGAATGACAAACCAAAACCCAACTGCACAGGTTCGGCAATGCGAATCAGCACGGTTTTGCCAGCCAGCTGTGCGTCGGTCATGTGTTTACTGCCTTGCGGTGTGCTCACCACCCAAGGGCCTTGGGGCGTGCGGTCAGTGACCAAAGCCCAACCCAGTTCATCCACATGGCACAGCAAGGGCAAATGCAAACGGTCGGGGAATTTGAGCGATTTGGGCTTGGGCAAGGCCAGTTGCAGACAAACCGCGGTCAAAGCCTCCATGGGCTTTTTACCGGTCGAAAACGCCGAACAAGCCGACGTCAAATTCAACACGTCTAGGCTGCCGCCTTGCATCAGGGCCAGTCGTTGCATGGCCCAAATGAACTGGGCATGAGGTGGGTTGGGGTTCATGGTGGGGTTTGAAGGTGTTGTCATTGCACGTCCTGACCAGCGCGAATTTGCAGTCGGTTCATGGCGGCCACCATGCTGGCTCTGGCGTCTGCCAAGGCGTACTGGTTTTGAGCCAATTCGCGCACTGCGTTCAATAAATCAAGCCAGGACTTGCGGCCTGCTTGAAACTGCCGTTGGTATGACTCCAAGACTTTGTCGGAGCCTGCCACTGACTTTTCCAACGACACCAAACGACTGCGAGCGTTGATGAATTCTTCTTGCTCGTTTTGCAACGTCTGCAAGGTCTCACGAAACGCAGCCTCAACGGCTTGCTCGGTGCTCAGAATCCGGGTGCTGATCGCTTGCGCTTCGACCATGTTGGCAAAGCCTGCCCCGGGCGTGTAGCGCAAGCCGATGAATGCCGTGGCAGAGGTGTCTGGGTTATTGGGTAAACGGTTGAGCGGTTTGTACACCCGCGCAAACAATTGCGGATAAGCCTCTGCTTGCTTGGTACCCAGGCGGTGCTTCGCTTGCGTGACCTCGTGCCTGGCCTTGGCCACTTGCGGATGGGCTGATACCAATTGCACCCAATCGGTTTGTAACAATTGTTGATGGAACGGTGCGGTGTCCGACACACTGATGGGGTAGACGGCATTCGTTGACAAGCGAAGCAAATTGTCTAAGCCGGAAAATTGCTCTAAACGCGACACCGATGTTTGCAATGCGGTTCTGGCGGCTGTGGCTTCCACCTCGGTTTGCAAGATGCGTGAGTCGACCAATTCCAAATCAATCACTGGCGAGGCCTCGGCCTTCACCCGACGAAGCATTTGCGCTTGGTAGGTTTTCAATCGCTCCAATGTGCTTTCAGCGACGGCCAATCGTTCTCTGGCGGCGACCATGCTCTGCCAAGCACTGGCGACTTGCAAGAACACTTCTTGTTGCTGCAAGTACACCTTGATCAAACTGATATCGGCCAACACCTTGGCTTCGTTGATGCGAGATGAATTTCGACCTGCGTCCCACAGGGTTTGATCAACTTGCACGGCACGGTTGGGCAACGAGCGTAAATTGCCTGTGTCAGATTCCACCGTGGCTGACAGGCTGGGCCAGCGCAATCGTTCAGTGGCTTGCACATCTTGCGCAGCCGCCCTCGCCTCTGTGCGGGCTGCCACCAACATCGGATAGGTCGCGGCCACGGCGTCAAGCACTTGTGTCAACGACAAACGTTGGCTGATGGCAGCCGACTGGGTCGACACAGTGGCATTCAATGGCTGGGCATGCAAACCCATGAACGGCAAGTAACCTGCCGACAGACCAAGCACAAGCACACGCCATGCAAACAAACGATTCTTCATGGTGCATAGACTCAAGCGTTGATGCCTGCTGTGCTGTTGATATAACTTTGCAAGGTGCGCAACTGCTCAATCACAGCGGTGTCGTTGAGTGCAATGATGTTGTCCATCACATTGTTGATGCGGTGGGTTTGCACGCTGCCGGAAACACTCAGGAAATTCGAGACGTCCAAACCAAGGTCTTGGAAATCTTTGACCGTCAATCTGCCGTTTGTGATGGCGTCGTAATTGGCATCGTCATTTTGGGCTTTGCTTGGTGTTGGTGTTTTATCCACCAACTGCTGTATGCGCGACAAAATCGCTGCCAAGTCGTTCAACTCTTTGAGGGTGTTGACTTGGTCTTTGCTTTTGCCGCCAATGACATCGGTGAAAAGTTTGACCAAGTGGTCATCCGTGACCATTTTGTCAATGTCTGCTTTCACGTTCGAGCCATTTCCCAACCCGACATTGACATAGTCCGCTTTCACCGGATCAATCGGTGTCAAGTCTGTGGTTTTGTCGCCGTCTGCTTCGTTCAAAATGGTGTTGAACGACAACACCATGTCAGTGAGTTGGGTGATGGCTTGCAATGCAAGCACGGTGTTGAGGGCTTTGCCATCGTTACTGGCGTCGGCCGTGTCGATGGCTTTGCGCATGGCCGACAAATTGTGGTTGGTGACGCCTTGAACGCCAAGCGCCTGAAAGCCATTCAGCCATTCCGCATTGCTGTTGTCGCTGCTGTAACTGATGCCCAAGGTGGCTTTGCCGTCGCCATTGCCTGCCCCCACTGCCATGATGTTTTCAGCCGCCTTTTCCAACGCCTGAACCTCTGTCACCGTGTCCACCGCGGTCGCTGCCAATCTGCCAATCGCGTCATTGAGCAAGTCCAATGTGGCGCCAGCTTTCATCGCTGATTTGCCCGCGTCCGATTGGGTCACGCCGATGGCGGCATAGTCGCTTGCAGTGGGTTGATTGAGGTCATAGACATACCGTCCGTTATCTGTGGTCGTGCTGTTGGCTTTTCTTAGGACGGTGTAATACGCATCGACCATTTGCTGCACTTTGGCTTGGGTCAGATTGGTGCCGCTGGCTTGCAGGTCCAAAGAGGAGTTCAAAGCGGTTTGCCAATTCACACCATTGGCAAACGTCAGCGTGTCCAACGTCACCCGCGACGCATCAGAGGTGTCGGTCAAGCTCTTGTAGGCTTTGACGCCGATGTGGGTGTAATCCGACAACCCCGGTGCTGGTTGGGTTTTCTTGTCCAACGTCGCCACATCGTCATTGAACGATCGCATCACTTGCAAACTGAACAAGGCTTGAACTTCGGCTTGGGTATCCACCGCCTCACCGGTCTTGAGGTTGTCAGTTTTGTTCAAACTGGACAGTAAATTGGCCAAGTTATCGCTGAAAGTTTTGGCTTGTGAGCTGGTGATGCCTGCGTTTTGGTTGTTGATCTTGATGCCCAACGCCAGCAAGTCCGCAGGGCTGACACTGACGCCAGAGGTGCCGGCAGCCAACTTCATCAGGTTGTCGCAGGCCGTGGCGATGTTGCTGAGCTTGGTCGGGCTGTCCACTTGGTTGGTGTTCAATTCCACCAACACGCTGTTCATCAATTCGATGGTTTTGCCTGTGCTGCCGAGCATCACGCCCACATTCGCGTAATCAGCGGCAGTGGGCAACCGCGCTGAAGTGTCCTCGGCAGCAGCGCCATTGGCCTTGGCCAAAATCACGGTGTAACTGCTTTTGAGGTCGTCGGCCAACTTTTGCAATTGGGATGGTGTGATGACCGCCGTTTTTTCTTGCCGGTTGACCACGCGGTTGAGTGAATCCAGCACATCGGCCTCTTTGACATCGTTTCCTAAACTGGGAAACGTCACACCTGCCGCCACGTAATTGGCCTTGGTAGGCACTGTCACTTTGCCTGTGGTGTCTGCCTTGGCGTAGTTTTTAAATACATCGAACGTGGTGTTGGCAGCCTCGCCATTGCCTTCCCCATCACCCCCACTGGATGCGCCAATGACCGCGGCACCAGCAGCCAGACCCAACAAACCCCAAGGACTGTCAAACGTGGTGAGCAACGCCACAGGGGGACTGGCCAATGCCACGGCAGCGCTTGCATCAGGTCCCATCGGGTCTGACAACTTGGCCATGGCGTTGTCTGGTTTTTTCACCAATGATGCCGTGTCGTAAGCCATCCATTCACCGCTTTGTCCCAGCCCTTGGAGTTGGTTGCCAGAAATCGCATAGAAATCTTCGATGATGATGTCGGGCATGTCCACGTCCCCACCGGGCAACGCCACATGCAAGTCGTTGCCCTTTTTTTTCAATGCCAACTTGGCAGGTGAGTTCAACGTCACTGAGTTGATGAGTTGGTAACGAGCCGCTTGCTCTGCTTTGATGACCACTGCTTGTCCATTGACAGCCGCCCCCGAGCGAATCACACGGCTTGATTGCGTCTGACCGTTTTGTATGACTTTGAATGAATATTTTTCTTCCATGCGAACTGCCTTGAATGTGTTTGTCCCGATGCGCTAGCGGCTTACTTTTCGATCAGTAAAAAATGTTTGTCGAAAATTTTTTTCACCTGCTCTGCATGCTGGGTCATCATCTGGTTGAATTTTTCGGTGGGCAATAACTGCTTTGAGCGGGCATCGTCTGGGCGGGTCACCGCTTCGATCAACCCTTCGCGTTCCATTTGGCGCATGCGTGTGCGCAAAGCTTTCTCTGTGAAATGCATGCCGCCGAACACGTCTTTGAGCGCTCGGGTCAATGCATATTCGTTTTTGACCGACTCTTGGGCCAAGCGGTAATACAAGTGCCTGCCGGTCAGTGTTTCTAGCAAGGGGTGGTTTTCCAACTCCCATTGATGCAGTTCAGCCAAGCTGATGACCAAGCCCCACCACTCATGTTCAGATGTGTTTTGTGCGTCCAATTTGCCTCCCGGTGTTTTGAAAAAATGCGACTTAACTGGTTGTGCGTCCAATTTGCCTCCCGGTGTTTTGAAAAAATGCGACTTAACTGGTTAAATCATATTTGATACCGGAACATTATTAATTACTATTTGTGATTTTTTTCTATTAAATAGATATTTAAAGTAACAATTTTATTAATTTTGTGTATTTAAAGCCACATTTTGCTGTCTGATAACCTCAAGACACCATGAAAAACTCCCCCCTGCTTCAAGTCGCACCGCTGTCGTTTCCTTGGCAGACGATCGATCCTTTTTTGTTTTGTGTGCACCACCTCGATCACTACCCCGAAGGCAATGCACAGATGGGTCCAACAGCGCCATTGCATGGCCGGCAAATCGGCAGCGATTTCTCCAACAAAGACGGTTGGAGCATGTACCACGGTCAAACCATTCCGGGCTTTCCGTCGCACCCGCACCGTGGCTTTGAAACGGTCACCATCGTTCGGCAAGGCCACATCGACCACTCGGACTCTCTGGGGGCGACCGCGCGCTTTGGTCCCGGCGATGTGCAATGGCTGACCGCTGGCAAAGGCATCGTTCACTGCGAAATGTTTCCACTGCGCCATACCGATGCGCCCAACCCTTGCGAGTTGTTCCAAATTTGGCTGAACTTGCCCGCCAGCAAAAAAATGGCGGAACCCCACTTCACCATGCTGTGGAACGAGCAGATTCAAAAGGTCCACCATGTCGATGCACAAGGGCGCCATACCGATGTCGTGGTGGTTGCTGGTGAACTTGAAAACGCACGCGGTCTGCCGCCCCCGCCCGATTCATGGGCAAGCCATGCGGACGCTGACCTCGCCATCTTCACAGTGCGCATGCAAGCTGGCGCGCAGTGGACACTGCCTCGCGCCAAACACGCGCAAACACGCCGACAGTTGTATGTGTTTTCAGGCAACGGCCTCACGTTGGATGGACACCCCCTAGCCAACAGGCATGTGGCGCAAGTCAACACCCAAGCCGATGTGACATTGGTCAACGGCGACCAAGACAGCGAATGGTTGATGTTGCAAGCCAGACCGATTGGCGAACCCGTGGCCCAGTACGGTCCATTTGTCATGAACACACAAGCTGAAATCCATCAGGCGTTCGCCGACTACAGACGCACCGAATTTGGTGGTTGGCCTTGGGCCGCCAGCGACCCGGTCCATCCGCGAGACGCTGGGCGTTTTGCCAAACATGCCGATGGCCGTGTCGAATACGCGGACAGCGCTGCAGGGGCACATCCATGAACCGCGTACTGGCTCACACCGGGGCACGCTTCCCCATCATCCAAGCGCCCATGGGCTGGATTGCACGAAGCCCGCTCGCTTCGGCTGTGTCACGCGCCGGGGGACTGGGCATCATCGAAACCTCGTCAGGAGAAACCGCCAATTGCCAACGCGAGATTCAAACCATGCTGGACAGCGGCTTGCCGTTTGGCGTGAATTTGCCGATCCGGTTTTTGAAAGACGAAGCGATGCTGCGGTATGTGTGCGACAGCGGCATCCGTTTTGTCACGACCTCGGCTGGCAGCCCGGCCAAGTTCATGGCGCCGCTCAAAGCGGCTGGCATCACGGTGTATCACGCGGTTCCCACATTGGATGCGGCTCTTAAATGCGTTGACGCAGGCGTGGACGGTTTGGTGGTGGAAGGCTCGGAAGGCGGTGGTTTTAAAAACCCAGAAGAAGTCAGCACACTGGTCTTGCTTCAAGCCATTCGAGAAAAAACCGACATTCCCATGGTGGCTGCGGGCGGCATTGTCGATGGGCGCGGCATGGCCGCCGCGTTTGCACTCGGTGCCGAAGCCGTGCAAATGGGCACGCGTTTTGTCGCCAGTGTGGAGAGCCCGGTACACCCCAATTACAAGCAAGCCATCGTGCAGGCGGCAGCGACAGGCACCTACATGCTCAACACCAAATCGTCACCATGCATCCGTGCATTGAAAGCGGATTTCACCACCAAAATACATGAAGCAGGCCTGATGGAGGCCACGGCATTTGCAGGCATTCAACAGGTATATTTCGGGGGCGACATGAATGCCGCGCCCGCACTGGCCGGGCAATCCGCAGGTTTGATACACGAGGTGAAAACGGTGCAAACCATCATCGAAGAAACCGTGACGCAGTTTCAGGCCATTGCCCAGCGCATGGGCCAAATCAGCACGGGCTTTTGACCGCCTCTGTCGCACCCATGCACACCACGCCATCCCTGACTGATTCGGTGATTGAACAGGACATTGAGCGCCGTGAAGATTGCACGCTGAGCGCACACGAAGACCAAGGCTTGCGCGAACGCTCCAACGCGGTGGGTTTGCTGTTGGTGTTGCACGCTTGGGTGATGGTAGGTTTGTGCATGTGGGTGTTTGCCACTTGGACGAATCCACTGACATGGGTGGTGTGCAGTGCCTTGATTGGCGGTCGGCAATTGGGCCTGAGCATTTTGATGCACGATGCCGCACACCGGGTGCTGATGCGCCACTCTGCATGGAACGACGCTGTCGGGCATTGGTTGGCAGGCGGCGCGGTGGGTTCGCACCTGTACGACTACCGCCCCTATCACTTGACACACCATCGCCATACCCAACAAGACGATGACCCGGATCTGGTGTTGTCTGCGCCCTTTCCCATCACCTCGGCTGGACTCAGACGCAAAATCTGGCGTGACCTGAGTGGCCAGACCGGCCTCAAACAACGCATCGCTCAATGTCGCACAGGCCTGGGAAAAGATGGTTCCGTATGGCAACGCATCGCACGCTTGATACGACACGAACGCGCCTTCTTTGTGTCCAATCTTTGTCTGTTCGCGGTGTTGTGGTGGCTGGACCAACCCATGTTGTTTGTCTGGATGTGGGTCCTGCCTTTGCTCACATGGTTTCAACTCTTTAGCCGCGTTCGCAATATCGCAGAGCATGCCGTGACCGGTAACAGAAACGACAGATTGCGCAACACACGAACCACGCTTGCGAACGCATGGGAACGTTTATTTGTGGCGCCCTATTGGGTGAATTACCACCTCGAACACCATTTGTATGCGTTTGTGCCGTGCTGGAAATTGCCTTCAGCCCACCGGTTGTTGGTGGCGCGCGGACTCGCCTCGCACATGGAAATCTCACCCGGCTATGCGGCTGTACTGCGCCAAGCTGTTCAACCACGCTGACTTCACTCAAAGGCCTCCTCATGAACCCTTGCATTCCTCGTCGCCACGCGCTCGCTGGTGTCTTGCTAACCCTCGCCAGCTTGACCACGGCTTGGGCAGATTTACCCACCGCATCACCTGCCGCCATGGGTTTGTCCACTGAAAGACTCAAGCGCATCCGTCCTGTCATTCAAAAAGAAATTGACAACCAACAAATGCCCGGCGCCGTGGTCATGGTGATTCGCAAAGGTGCGGTGGTGTTCAGCGACGACATTGGTGTGAAGCACGATGCGATTTTTCGCGCTTATTCCATGACCAAACCGATGGTGTCTGTGCTTGCGATGATGATGGTGGAAGAAGGCCAATTGCAATTGGCCGACCCCGTGGCCAAGTTCTTGCCAGCACTCGCTAAACAAACCGTGTTGGCCGATCCTTTGAATCCGAACAGCCCCACCGTGCCTGCGGTGCGCGGCACCACGGTGCATGATTTATTGCGACACACCTCCGGCCTGACGTACGCTGAATTCACACGC
>RFYK01000084.1 GCA_009925585.1 Betaproteobacteria bacterium
CGGATTCGAACTGATGACCTACCGCTTACAAGGCGGTTGCTCTACCAACTGAGCTAAATCGGCAATGTAGCTATTCTACCTAAGGCGCTTGTGCCCGTCATTTGATGCGTTTGAGTTGTGGGCGCGAGGCGCTGGCCGACGGCGGTGTCGCATCGGTGCCGGAGGTTTCACCAGCATCTGGTTTTGAGCCAGTCGCCTCTGTGGAGGCAACCGGTGCAGGAAACGCCATGCCTTGCCCGTTTTCTCGGGCGTAGATGGCCATCACGCGACCCATTGGCACGACGATGTCTCTGGCAACGCCACCAAATCGGGCTTTGAACTGAATGAACTCGTTGCTCAATTGCATGCCACTGGTGGCGTCAAAACTGACATTCAACACAATTTCACCGTTGTTCACATACTCACGCGGGACTTGTACGCTGTCGTCCACAGACACAGTCACATAAGGCGTGAAGCCATTGTCTGTGCACCATTCGTGCAGCGCACGAACCAAGTAGGGACGGGTAGAAGTTGACGAGCTGTCAGAAACCATAGGGCTTACTTGCGCATGACCTTTTCGGATGGCGTCAATGCTTCAATGTACGCCGGTCTTGAGAAAATACGCTCTGCATATTTCAGCAGCGGTGCTGCATTTTTTGACAACTCGATGCCGTAGTGATCCAGTCGCCACAACAAAGGCGCGATTGCCACGTCGAGCATGGAGAAGTTGTCGCCCAACATGAACTTGTTTTTCAAAAACACTGGGGCAAGTTGTGTCAACCGGTCGCGAATGTGTGAACGCGCTTTCTCCAACGCTTTTTCGTTGGATTTTTGGGCACGTGATTCGAGTGAACTGACATGGGTGAACAATTCTTTTTCGAAGTTCAACAAAAACAAACGCACACGTGCGCGGTCGACCGGGTCGCCCGGCATGAGCTGGGGATGCGGAAAGCGCTCATCGATGTATTCGTTGATGATGTTTGACTCGTACAAAATCAAATCACGCTCAACCAAGATGGGCACCTGGCCGTAAGGATTCATCACGTTGATGTCCTCTGGCTTGTTGTAGAGATCGACATCACGGATTTCAAAATCCATGCCTTTTTCAAACAGCACGAAACGGCAGCGGTGGGAAAAAGGACAAACTGTCCCAGAGTACAAGACCATCATGAGCGTGGCTCCTGAAAACAAAAAGTGTAACGAGCCAGGGCAGGCCCGTTGTAAAAACCCGCTAGAGCGGGTTGAGATGGTTCGCGATCAGCGAATGTCTTTCCAGAACGCGGCATTCAAACGCCAAGCAATGAACATGAATATGAGCAGGAACATCATGACCCATACACCCACTTTGACGCGGGTGCTTTGTGCGGGCTCAGACATCCATTGCATGTAATTGACCAGATCACCCACGGCGGCATCGTATTCAGCGGGGCTCAACTTCCCGGCGGAGACTTGCTCCCAACCTTTGAACACGTGGGCCTCGTGGCCGTGTGATTCAACCGTGTCATACAGCGGCTTTCGCTCACCTTGCAATTCCCACAGCACATGAGGCATACCCACATTCGGGAAAGCCAAGTTGTTCCAGCCCGTGGCTTTAGCTGGGTCTCTGTAATAACTGCGCAAGTAGGTGTAAATGTAGTCAGCACCTGTGCCGCCATGCCCAGAACGTGAACGGGCAATGACCGTCAAATCAGGGGGGGTGCCACCGAACCAGTCTTTGGCTTGGCGGGGGTCCATGGCAATCTTCATGGTTTCACCCACCTTGTCGGTGGTGAACAGCAGGTTGTCTTTGATCTGTTGCTCGGTCAAACCGATGTCAGTCAAACGGTTGAAGCGCATGTAAGCCGCTGCATGACAGTTCAAGCAATAGTTGACGAACAACTTGGCACCGTTTTGCAATGCACCCAGATCGTTGATCTTGTTGGGTGCTTTGTCCCAAGGAATGGTATCGGTGCTGGCAAAAGCCGACCAACTGGTGAACGCACTGATCAGCAGGCTGAGGATGATTTTTTTCATGGTTGTTTGCTCCAGCCGGTTCTCAATGTGCGGCAAAGTTGACGCGCGCAGGCACTGGCTTGGTTTCACCCAAGCGACTCCACCAAGGCATCAGCAAGAAAAAGCCGAAATAAAACAAGCTGCCGACTTGGGACACACGCTCGCCGATGTGTGACGGGGGTTGCATGCCCAAGTAGCCCAAAATGAAGAAGTCAATGACAAAAATGACATACAGCCAGACATGCCAATCTGGGCGGTAACGAATGGATTTGACCGCGCAGTTGTCCAACCAAGGCAGGAAGAACAGAATGATGACCGCGCCACCCATGACAACCACGCCCCAGAATTTGGCGTCGATGGCAAGCATCAAACCAACCAACACCACGGCGCCGCCAATGATGAGCGACTTGAGTGTGCTGCTGATGGCTGCGCGGGTGGCACCCAAGTAAGCCGCCGCAATGACACACACAATCAGCGCATACATCATTTCGCTGGTAATGGCGCGCAGCATGGAGTAGTAAGGGGTGAAATACCAAACCGGCGCGATGTGCAACGGTGTTTTCAGTGGATCGGCAGGAATGAAGTTGTTGTATTCCAAGAAGTAGCCACCGAACTCTGGGGCAAAAAAGATGATGGCCGAGAACACCAACAAGAAACCTGTCACACCCATGATGTCATGTACGGTGTAGTAAGGGTGGAAAGGAATACCGTCCAAAGGCTTGCCGCTGGCGTCTTTGGTGGCTTTGATTTCAATGCCGTCAGGGTTGTTCGATCCCACTTCATGCAATGCAATGATGTGCGCGACCACTAGGCCCAGCAACACCAGAGGAACAGCTATCACGTGGAAACTGAAGAAGCGGTTCAGCGTGGCGTCGCCCACAACGTAGTCACCGCGAATCAGCAATGCCAAGTCAGGACCAATGAATGGAATGGCTGAGAACAAATTCACAATGACCTGTGCGCCCCAGTAAGACATTTGGCCCCAAGGCAACAAATAGCCCATGAACGCCTCGCCCATCAAGGCCAAGAAAATGGCGCAACCAAACAACCAAACAAGTTCACGTGGCTTGCGGTATGAACCGTAAATCAAACCTCGGAACATGTGCATGTAGACCACGATGAAAAAAGCAGACGCGCCAGTGGAGTGCATGTAGCGGATCAACCAACCCCACGGCACATCGCGCATGATGTATTCGACGGAAGCAAAAGCGGTGGCTGCATCAGGTTTGTAATGCATCACCAAAAAGATGCCAGTGACGATTTGAATGACCAGCACCAGCATGGACAACACGCCAAAGAAATACAAAAAATTGAAATTTTTGGGCGCGTAATACTCGCTCAAATGTTCTTTGTACAGCTTGGACAAGGGAAAACGGTTGTCTACCCAGTTCAGTGCTTTCTCCGCCATAGGAGCGTTGGGGGAAATCTCTTTGAATTCAGCCATGGTGTTCGCCTTTAAGCCTTTTTGTCTTCGCCAATCAGCAAACGACTGTCTGACAGATACATGTGGGGAGGAACTTCGAGGTTGTCAGGGGCGGGTTTGTTTTTGTAAACCCGACCGGCCATGTCGAATGTGGAACCGTGGCAAGGGCATAGAAAACCGCCTTGCCAGTCATCTGGCAGTGAGGGCTGTGGGCCCATTTGGAATTTGTCGCTGGGGGAACAACCCAAATGAGAGCAAATGCCGACACCCACGAAAAACTCGGGCTTGATAGAACGCATCTGGTTGCGCGCGTAAGCAGGTGTCAATTCGTCGGGTTTGCGCTTGGACTCTGGGTCAGCGAGTTGGGCTTCCACTTTTTTCAAAGCTTCCAACTGTTCAGGCGTGCGACGGATGATCCAAACCGGCTTGCCGCGCCATTCGACGGTGAGTTTTTCGCCGGGCTTGATGCTGGAGATGTCCACCTCGACCGCAGCGCCGGCCGCTTTGGCGCGTTCTGATGGGCTGAAAGTGCTGATAAATGGGACGGCAACCGCCGCTCCCCCTGCCACTCCGGCACAACCCGAGGCGATGAGCCAGGTACGTTTGCCTGCGTCTACTGTGGTTTCACTCATGCAAGACCTCTGAATTTCATTGCGATCATCGAAAACCCTCGATTCTAACCGAGCGGCTTAGGTAAAAACCAGAGGTGTTCTTGGATAGGGTTTTGTCACCAACGCCCCTTCCTTCATGAGATTAATTTTTAAGTATTCGCTTTATTTGTGGATGGATGATGGAATGAAGCGCGGGCCGCTGCCACCGCAGCCAGCAGACTGGCTGGATCCGCCAAGCCCTTGCCGGCAATGTCAAATGCCGTCCCGTGGTCAGGGCTGGTCCGCACAAATGGCAAACCCAATGTTTGGTTCACCCCTTCGGCCAATCCCCCCAACTTGACCGGAATAAGCCCTTGGTCGTGGTACATGGCCAGCACCACGTCGGGTGCATGCGTGGCCTCAGATTGGCTGGCTTGCATGAAAACGGTATCTGGCGGAAACGGACCGCTGACTTGGATGCCCATGGTTTTGGCAGCCGACACCGCAGGAGAGATTTCCAACATTTCCTCTTGGCCAAACAACCCGTCCTCACCGGCATGCGGGTTCAGTCCAGCCACCCACACAACGGGGCGGTGCCCAAATAACTGCAACCCACTGCGGTCAATGACTTGCAAAGTTTGCAACACATTGGCAGTGGTGACAGCTTCTATGGCTTGGCGCAATGAGACATGGATGCTGACCAACACCACGCGCAACCCCGGGCGACTCAGCATCATGCGCACAGGCAAATCGGCCACCGCCACACCCACATGTTCAGCGGCCAAGGCTTGCAGCATTTCGGTGTGTCCCGGGTATTCAACGCCCGCCAGCGATAAAGCTTTTTTGTGTAGAGGAGCCGTGACAACCGCAAGGGCCCGTCCTTGGAGAGCCGCACGTGCGGCAAAACGCACTGCATCTGCAGCCATTTGCCCGGCCGCAGCGCTGACTTCTCCCATGGCGATAGGCGCATCGGGCGTGACTGGGCACACCGGCACCTGTCCAGCGTGCATCTGTAGCGCTTGGTGAACATCAGACACCTCGACACATTCAACGCCCTCAGGCAAGGCATTTGCCAACCAAGCCAACTGTTGGCGCATGACAGTCAAATTGCCCACCACACAACAGCCATGCATTTGCTCTGCGTGGTTGGCGAATGCTTTGAGGATGATTTCCGGCCCAATGCCCGCCGGGTCGCCCATGGTCAAGGCAATTGGCAAGGAGGGTTGCGGCATCGCCATGTGGTTGAGTGGGCTCAAGCCGGGTTGTGAATGTCGATGAATTGGTGCGCCAGACCAAGGTGCTCGCACACATGTGCTGCCAACGCTGGTGCGCCATAACGTTCGGTGGCATGGTGACCGCACGCAAAAAAGGCGACGCCGGTCTCTTGGGCCAAATGCGCTTGCGGCTCGGAAATTTCACCGGTGACAAACGCGTCGGCCCCGGCGGCGATCGCGCTTTCAAACCATGACTGAGCCCCACCCGTGCACCAAGCGATGCGCCGGATGGCGCGCTGGGGGTTTGGCACCACTGCAACCGGCGTGGTGCCAAGTTGGGATTGCAATGCACGGGTCAAGCTGGTTGCATCTGTTTCACCTTGCGCAGGATGACCGAGCATGCCCAGACTTTGGTCACCGAACGTGCCTGTGGTTTGCCAGCCCATGTGTGCGCCCAACTGGGCGTTGTTGCCCCAGTGCGGATGCGCATCCAAAGGTAAGTGGTAGGCCAGTAAATTGATGTCATGCGCCAACAGCAAGGCCAGGCGTTGCTTGAGCCAGCCGGTCACACTGCCATCATGGCCGCGCCAAAACAAACCATGGTGTACCAACAAGGTATCGGCGCCTTGTTCAATGGCGGCTTGGATGAATGCACGACTGGCGGTGACGCCAGAGACGATCTTTCTAACTTCTGCGCGACCTTCTACCTGCAAGCCATTGGGCCCGTAGTCTTTGAACAACTGCGGCTGCAACAGTTGGTTGCAATAAGCCAAAAGGTCGTTGCGTTGCACCATGTCAACGGGGGGCCGATTTCGCCCGAGGGCGTTGCGCGGGCGTGACCGCGAATTCAATTTCTTCGTTCTTGCGCAAAAACTTCAAGCGCGCGGGCCGTCCCGGTTTCAGCGCCGACACTTTTGCCAACAGTTCAGGCACGGTTTGCACCGGCTGGCCCTCCACAGCCAACAACACATCGCCCGGCTGCACACCGGCTCGGGCAGCTGGCCCAGACTGCAGCACCCCGGTGATGATGACGCCTTGGGTGCGTTGAATATTGAAGGTTTTGGCGAGATCGGCGGTGAGTTCGGTGGGCTCCACCCCGATCCATCCACGCACCACTTGGCCGTCTTTGACAATCCCCTCCAACACTTGGCGCGCGGTACTCACGGGAATGGCAAAGCCGATACCCATGCTGCCGCCTGAGCGGGAATAAATGGCTGTGTTGATGCCCAATAAATTGCCCTGAACATCGACCAGTGCGCCACCCGAATTGCCCGGGTTAATGGCTGCATCGGTTTGGATGAAATTTTCAAACGTGTTGATACCCAATTGGCTGCGACCAAGCGCCGACACGATGCCACTGGTCACGGTTTGACCCACACCAAATGGGTTGCCGATGGCCAACACGATATCGCCCACTTGCAATTGGTCTGAATTGCTCATCACCATCACGGGCAATTGATCAAGCTTGATTTTGAGCACCGCCAAATCGGTGTCAGGGTCGGTGCCGACCAAGCGGGCTTGGGTTCGTCTGCCATCGTTCAGCACCACGGTGATTTCATCTGCGGTTTCGACCACGTGGTTATTGGTCAGTATGTAACCGTCGGCGCTGACAATGACGCCGCTGCCCAACCCCATGTTCGGTGAATCTTCGTCTTGGTCACCAAAAAAATACTTGAACCACGGGTCACGCAAACGCCCGGCCTGCGCCGTTTTGCGAGAGGCGGTGTTGATACTGACCACCGAAGGAGAAGCACGTTTGGCCGCCAAACTCAAGCTGCCTGCGCTCGACGGGCTTTGGCTGGAGGCCGGTGCTTGCAACACTTGGATGTCAGGTCCCCACAAACTCGGACGTTGCAACCACTCAGGCTTGAGGGTGATCAAGACAAACCAGACCGCCACCAGCACAGTGACCGTTTGAGAAAACAAAGACCAAAGTCGACGCATGTTCAAGGGTTGGCGCCGGCGTCTTCATCCTCCGGCGCTTTGGTGTGCTTCATGAAAATTTGCGCAGCCCAGATGCCAATTTCATAAAGAATGACCATCGGAATGGCCAAGGCCAACTGCGAAACGACATCCGGCGGCGTGACGATGGCCGCGATGATGAATGCCAAGACGATGAAATACGAGCGAAATGCTTTGAGTTTTTCGATACTGACAAACCCCATTCGCGCCAAGACGATGACCACGATCGGCACCTCAAACGCCAGCCCAAACGCGATGAACATGGTCAACACAAAACTCAAGTAAGCCTCGATATCAGGTGCAGCCGTGATGCTTTTAGGCGCGAAACTTTGGATAAATTTGAATACCTGCCCAAACACGAAGAAATAACAAAACGCCACACCGATGAAAAACAAAATGGTGCTCGACATCACCAACGGCAAGACCAATCGCTTTTCATGGGCATACAAGCCCGGCGCCACAAATGCCCAAGCTTGGTAAAGCACCACAGGCAAGGCAAGTAAAAAACCTGCCATCAACATGATTTTGAGTGGCACCAAAAAAGGTGAAATGACCGAGGTCGCAATCAAGGTGGCGCCTTGTGGCAATTGCGCCACCAAGGGTGCGGCCAGCAAGTCATACAACTCGGCCGGGCCAGGGAACACACTGAGCACCGCGCACATTACCGCCACGGCAATGAACGATTTGACCAATCGGTCGCGCAACTCTTTGAGGTGTTGAACAAACGGTTGTTCAGAGCCGGCGAGTGGGTCGTTTTCCTGGGAACCTGTATCAGACATTCAGCATCAGACTTTGTTCGAACCTAACCCGGTAGGCCGAAACCGCGCCACCCGCGCCGCGCCTGACAACGCCTTGGTGCGCACACCTTGTCGGGCTTTGTACCAATGCGGCATGGCCGAGCGCTTGAGACGCCAATTTTTGCCAGGGTGTTTGTATTCGGGTTGTGGCGGTTGCCACAAGGTGGTGAATTCATTGTTGTCGGTAGATGTCCCGTCTTGGCCCAAACTGGCAATGCCTTGGTTCAGTTGCGTGGTGGCATTGAGCACACTGGACTGCACATCGGTCATCGCGGTGTCCATGGATTCCTTCATTTTTTTCAGGTCTTCCATTTCCATGGACCGGTTGACTTCAGCCTTGACATCCGAGATGTAGCGTTGGGCTTTGCCAAGCAAAGTGCCCACCGTGCGGGCAACGCGAGGCATTTTCTCCGGGCCGATGACCACCAGCGCGACCGCGCCAATGACCGCCAACTTGGAGACATCTAAATCAAACATGTTTAAGACTTGTTCTTGGCTTCAACATCGATGGTGGACTTGTCAGCATGTGCGGGTGCAGGTGCAGAACCGGCGACTTGCTGCGCAGGGGCGGCTGGTTTTTCTTCCGGTGCCGCAGCGCCATCGCGCATGCCATCTTTGAAGCCTTTGACCGCACCACCTAAGTCGCTGCCCAGTCCTTTTAATTTTTTGGTACCAAACACCAAGACCACGATCAATAAAACAATTAACCAATGCCAAACGGAAAAAGACCCCATGGAATGCTCCTCAATGAACTACAGGAATTCTAGTCTTACCCACGTAACCATGGGCGCGGGCCGCCCATGACATGCCAATGCAGGTGGTGAACTTCCTGCCCGCCCTCGGCCCCCGTGTTGGTCAGCAGCCTAAAACCACCTTCGGGGTAGGGGTTGACGCCCTCTTGCAAGGCCAGTTGCGGCACCTTGACCATCATGCGCCCCAGCAACGCGGCATGCGCATCGGTGATTTGCGCCATTGACGGAATATGTAATTTGGGGATCAACAAAAAATGGACAGGCGCCCACGGGTTGATGTCATGAAACGCAAACATGTCATCGTCTTCATAGACTTTGCGTGACGGGATCTTGCCTTGAATGATCTTGCAGAAAATGCAATTCGGGTCTTGCGCATCAGCCATCAGTCTTCTCCTACCTCGCGCAACAAAGCCTTGCGCAATGCTTTTTCCTCCAACCCGCCCAAACCTTCGCGGCGCGCCAATTCGTCGATGACATCGGTCGGCCCCAAGTTGTAATGGGCCAAAGCCACCATGCAATGGAACCACAAATCGGCCATTTCATTGACCAGGTGCTGCGGGTCAGCGCCGTGGTTCGCATCCTTGGCAGCCATCACGGTTTCGGTGGCCTCTTCGCCAATTTTCTTCAAGAAGGCGTCTGGGCCTTTGTGCAACAGACGCGCCACATAACTGGTGTCGGGGTTACCGCCGTTGGCCAATTTGCGGGATTCAATGACTGCGGCCAAGCGCAGCAGGCTGTCGGTTGGGTTCATGGTGTGGTCTTGTAAATGAGGGCGGGGTCTTGCAACACAGGCTCGACGCTGAGCCACTGACCGCCGTCAGGGCCAGCTTGCCAGCGATGGAAAAAACAACTGTGCCGGCCGGTGTGGCAGGCAATGCCTGGGTCATGGCCGGTTTGCGTGACGCTGAGCAATATGACATCGTTGTCGCAATCAAGCCGGATGTCGTGCACCAACTGCACATGGCCGGACTCCTCGCCCTTAAACCACAGTTTGTTGCGAGAACGACTGAAATACACGGCGCGACCGAGTTCGGCGGTTTTTTGCAGCGCTTCGCGGTTCATCCAAGCGAACATCAGCACGTCTTTGCTGCCCTGCTCTTGAGCGATGACGGGCACCAAGCCCTGCGCGTCCCATTTGATCTGATCAAGCCAATTCATAGGAGGAGATGTTAAGGGGTTCACCATCATCTCCCCCAAGACCAAAAGGATGCCCATCGCTCAGACCTGCAAACGACACAGGCGAAGGCCGTGTCCGTTGATTGTGGTCAGAAGCGTTTTTAGCTTATTCGTATGGGGACCACATGCGAAGAACTTTGACGATTTTTTGTTTTTTGGAGAACCTCGTAAACAAGGCGATGCCGAATGTTTATTCGCCTTGAATAAGTTCCTGATAAATCGCCTACGAGCATTTCGTAAGGCGGCGGATTTTGAAATGGGTTTGCTTTGATGACTTCAAGCAGTTC
>RFYK01000085.1 GCA_009925585.1 Betaproteobacteria bacterium
TGACTAGACTGTCTGAAAAAGTTGCAACCCTTGTGGATGGATCCGGATCAACCAAAACGGCTGCAGCGATCAAAGAATACATGTTGCATATACGATCGGCAAATAGCCAGGATGAACGAAATATTTTTGAATGGAGAAATCATCCGCATATTCGAAACCATTCAAAAGATAAAGATGAAATCAGTTGGTCTTCACATCAGCAATGGTTCCAGGAACGTTTGAATGGTAAGCGAGGTCCGGTCTTGATCGGTGAGGTAAAAGGTACTGCTGTTGGGGTTGTTCGTTTTGACATCCAACAATCAGATGCTGAGGTGTCGATTTATTTGGTACCTGATTCAAACTTTAAGGGCTGGGGTAGCCTGCTGCTCAAGAAATCAGAATCTTGGCTACGACAGCATTACCCAAGCGTTTTGACTTTGCATGCGAAAGTATTGCCAGACAACAGCCCCTCGATCCAACTCTTTTCAAAATTGAACTACATTGCCAATGAACAAACATCTCCTTTGGAATTTTTGAAATTGGTGGAGAGCTGTCAATGAAAATTGCCCACAAATCCTTCGGAAGTGGTCATCCTCCGTTCATCATCGCCGAAATGTCCGGCAACCACAACCAGTCACTCGAGCGTGCGCTAGAAATTGTCGAGGCCGCAGCCAAAACCGGGGCTCATGCGCTGAAGATTCAAACCTACACGCCTGACACCATGACCTTGGATTTAGATGAACGTGAGTTTCACATCAGCGACCCCAAAAGCCTGTGGACGGGTACATCGCTTTACAAGTTGTACGGACAAGCCTTTACACCATGGGAATGGCATGCACCCATTTTCAAACGCGCCAAAGAACTGGGCATCATCGCTTTCAGCACGCCGTTTGATGCCACATCTGTGGACTTTCTCGAGTCTTTGGATGTGCCTTGTTACAAAATCGCCTCTTTTGAAAACACCGACCTGCCATTGATTCGTAAAGTGGCGGCCACCGGCAAGCCCATGATCATCTCTACTGGCATGGCCAGCATTGCCGAATTGGACGATACCGTGCGTGCCGCTCGCCAAGCGGGTTGCAAAGATTTGGTGCTGCTGAAATGCACCAGCACATATCCGGCAACAGCCGACAACACCAACATCCTGACCATTCCGCACATGCGTGAATTGTTTGGCTGTGAAGTGGGCTTGTCAGACCACACCATGGGTGTGGGGGTCTCTGTGGCCAGCGTGGCCTTGGGGGCGACTGTGATTGAAAAACATTTCACTCTCAACCGCGCCGATGGTGGTGTGGATAGCAGTTTCTCCATGGAGCCTGCTGAAATGACGCAGTTGGTGGTGGAAACAGAGCGTGCATGGCAGGCCTTGGGCCGAGTGACGTATGGGCCAACAGCTGCTGAAGAAAAATCCATTGTTTTCCGTCGTTCTTTGTATGTTGTGAAAGACTTGCTTGCTGGCGATGTCTTGGGCCCAGACAATGTGCGAGCCATTCGTCCCGGATTGGGATTGCCCACGAAATACTTAGACCAAGTGCTGGGTAAAAGTGTGAAGCATGACATTGTTCGCGGTACGGCATTGAGTTGGGACATGTTCTGATGCGTACACATCCTCTCAAGTTACTGATCATTGGATGCGGCAACATGGCCGGCGGATATGACCTACTTCAGCCAGATGAGGCCTTGCCCCTGGGGCATGCCAAAGCCTTCATCCAGCATGGTGGTTTTGACATCACCGCCTGCATCGACCCGAATGCAGAACAACGCCAAAATTTTCAAAGCAAGTGGAAAGTGCCACAGGGTTTTGATTGTTGGCAAGACTTACCCCAACTTGCTGGTCAGTTTGATGTGATCAGTATTTGCTCACCCAGTGTCTTCCATGCCAACGATATTCAGGCGGCTCTGTCGTTTCAGCCCAAACTTATTTTTTGTGAAAAACCAGTCACCCTGAGTTTGACGCAGACACAGCAAGCCGTGACCAACTGCGCTCGTCTCAATGTGTTGTTGGCAGTGAACTACAGTCGCCGCTGGTCCCCACAAGTGACTGACTTAAAGCAACAATTGAATGATGGCCAGTGGGGTGCCGTTCGTTCTGTGTCAGCGGTCTACAACAAGGGTTTGTTGAACAACGGCAGCCACATGTTGGATTTGTGCTTGAACCTGTTTGGCCCTCTGCACATCACCCATGTGGGTGAAACGGTGTTCGATCATTTCGACAACGACCCCAGCATTGCTGCTTGCCTTCAATCCGCAAAGGGTGTTCCCATACAGATGAATCTGGCCCATGCGCAAGACTATGCCATGTTTGAAATGCAAATCGTCACCGAGAAAGGTGTCATTGCCATGGAAGACGGTGGTGCAAGCTGGCGCTTTCGCACAGCTGCACCCAGCACCCAACTGTCGGGTTATAAGTTTTTAAACCATGGTGATTGGATGGAACCCCAAGGCTCCTATGCCCTGACCGCAGCGGTAGCGAACCTGTACGATGCTTTGACCCAAGGTGCTCCTTTGGCATGCAGCGGTGAACATGCATTACAAGCGCAAACTTTATGTGAGCAGATTCAACAACACGCGCTGACCCCAAAGCCTCAACGCCAAGACACAAGAGAAGCCGCATGAACTCCCAACTGGCCTTGCTGGGTGGACCAGCCACCATCACCCAAAATTTCAAGCATTACAACCCCATTGGTGAAGAAGAAGTGCAGGCCGCCAAAGAGGTGATTGAAAGCGGCGTTTTATCTCAGTTCATTGGCGCATGGCATCCCGATTTTTTAGGTGGGCCCAAAGTGAAAGAGTTTGAAGCCTTGTGCGCCAAACACTTTGGCGTCAAGCATGCCATCACAGTCAATTCATGGACCAGTGGTTTGATTGCTGCTGTCGGTGCCATTGGCATTCAGCCTGGCGACGAAGTCATCGTTCCACCTTGGACCATGTGTGCCAGTGCCACAGCCATCTTGCACTGGAACGCCATTCCTGTCTTTGCAGACATCGATCCTCAAACATTTTGTATCAGTCCTCAATCCATTGAAGACAACATCACCCCTTTCACCAAAGCCATCATGGCCGTGGATATTTTTGGTCAATCCGCAGACATGGACGCCATCATGTCAATAGCCAAACGCCATCACTTGAAAGTCATTTCAGACACAGCACAGGCCCCTGGTGCGATGTACAAGGGGAAATACGCGGGCACATTGGCTGATGTGGGTGGGTTCAGTCTCAACTATCACAAGCATATTCACACCGGTGAAGGCGGCATTTTGGTCACCGACGATGACGAAATTGCAAAACGTTTGCAACTCATCCGCAACCACGCAGAAGCGGTGGTGCAGGGCATGGGCATGACAGATTTGACCAACATGGTGGGTTACAACTTCCGGTTGGGAGAAATTGAATGTGCCATGGGTATCACCCAGCTCAAAAAATTAGGCCATTTTGTCAATGGTCGCCAGAAAGTCGCGCAGCGATTTAACCAAACCTTGTCATCATTGCCAGGGCTGACCTTGCCACATGTCATGCCTGACTCTACCCATGCTTATTACGTGTACCCCATGCTGTTGGACACGCTAGCGCTGGGAGTCAAGCGAGAAACTTTGATCAAGGCCTTGCAAGCTGAGGGTGTGACTGGCATAGGTGCTGGTTACCAAAATGTTCACATGTTGCCCATGTTTCAGCAAAAAATTGCCTATGGATCTCATGGATTTCCTTGGACCTCAGATATTTGCCACAGAGAGATAAGCTATACAAAAGGAATTTGTCCTGTCGCTGAAAAATACCACGACGAAACTTACATGGGGTTCGCCATGTGTTTGCACGACTTAAATCACGCAGATGTGGATTTGATCGCTAAAGCGTTTCTGAAGGTATGGAATCATTTAGATGAGCTAAAGCGCATTCCTTAAATTGAAAACTCAATGGACACTCTGAACAGTTCAATCAAGACAGCTTATGAATTGCATGGTTGCAATGATGCAGGGCAATGGGATGCCTTAATTGATTCATCGCCTCAAGGTCATATATTTTCCAAGTCTGATTTTTTATCATCACTTGGCATGCCTTACAGCTGTCATGTGGTCACAGACTCTCAGGGCCAAGTGTTGGCCGGTGTGGCTGTTTTGACAGATGGATTGAAAATGGTCCAAGCACCATTTGCTTTTACACCACATCAAGGAATTGTTTTTTCAAATTTAGTTTGCTTATTAAATGCCCAAAAAAGATTGACAGTTCAATTTCGAATCACTGAATTCTTGATCAATGAGTTACTGAATATTTATTCAAATTTCAGCATGGCGCTATCTCCATTTTTTAAAGATATGCGTCCTTTTTTATGGCATAAATATGGCAAAAAAAAAGAGGAACAATTTGACATCAAACTTCGCTACACCGGATTTATCAATCTTCAGAATTTCAATTTAAATGAATTTTTATCAACGGTCAGAACAGTTCGTCGCCAAGAATATAAAAAATCAGTTGCGCGAATACAAAAAACCACCGACCTGAAATCTTTTTTGAGCTTGTATCAACAAACTTTTGAGCGCCAGGGTTTGAATATTTCAACAGATACCATATCCTTGGTTCATCGTATCTGTGAGCATGCTTTATCAAAAGGTTATGGGCACTTATCTGCTGCATACATAGGAGACCGTATTGCATCAATGGCATTTTTTGTAAAGGATGCCAAATGTGCATATTATTTATTTGGGGCAAGTGATCCATCTATGCGCGATGCCAACGCATCATCAAAGCTGCTTTTAGACAACATCGCTGAGTATGCCCATCAAGGAATGATGCGGTTCGATTTTGTTGGTGTGAATTCACCTCAAAGAGGGGATTTCAAGCTAAGTTTCAATGCTGAACTGATGCCCTACCATGAAGTCCATTTGTCTGCGCATGCTTGAACCCATCCCTCTGCCAGTATTGATGAAGTCGCCAGTGACAGTCGTTTGTCACGATGCAGGGGCGGCCCATTTGTTATTTGCCTGGCTAAGACATTGGTTTGAAGCTGGCGCGCTTGGTGATCATTCATTCAAAATGGTGCTGGGTGGTCCTGCTGAAAAAGCTTGGAAAAACAACCCTATACCCTTACCCCATGTGCAAATGCATGCCACGATCGGTGCAGTCATTGATCACTGGGTCAATTACGCGCAACGCTTCGAACGTCAGGGTATCGTGGTACTGCCTGACCAGATCTGGGTGGCAGATCAGCACGCAGAACGTATCGCAAATCAGGTTTTTACTTCAATCCCTGTGTCATGTTTGCCTAACGTCTACTTACAGAATTTGGTGAAAAATATATCGCCTGTAACGTCAGGTTGCCGTCATTTACTTTACGTGCTGGAACCTGTTCGTGACCAATGGGGCAGAGGTGAACCAGGAGAATTTCAAGCCTTGGATTTTTTTGTCAAACACCTGACTACATCGCAGCATCGCGTTGGGTTGTCGGGGTTGAGTCCTATGCCTTGGTGGTAGCCAGTGAAGCAGGGCGAGAAACTTTCAGCTCTTTGCCACCTTGGTCTCATAGATGCAGATTGCCAATAGATCGCTTGGTACATATACAAGACTTGGTGATTGCCAATTAAGAATGACGCTATCTCACAGCCCTTGATTGGCTACTTGGCAAAAGGCAACATGACCCTGTCGGTCTGTCAAAGAAATGGACCTGTGCCAGTGACTCAAAGCACCTAGGGACAGTTTTGGTGAAGTTACAAGTCAATTCCCTAACCCCTCACCCACCAATTCAGCAAAACCGACGTCTTGCGCCATGGCGCAGGTCAGCGAATCCAGGTTAAGTTCAAAAGGGTTGCTTGACAGGCCCAATTCACAGTGAAACACCACGGCGAATCGTTCATCCCTTGGTGTCATTTGATCCCACCATTCAATGAACGCCGGATGACGCGTGCAATGGCTGGAAAACGTCAGCAAATAACTTTGCAAATGGGGCTGGACTTCGTTCGAATGGGTCAGACCCAGCACATCAAAGTCTGGGGAAGACAAGCAGCGTTCAAAGAAATTAGCAACCAAACGTTGAGGGTGCTGAACCATGAAACTGGTGTTCATGACAGTGATTTGCCAGTGACCGCCCTGCGCTTGCAAATATTTGATCCCAAAGCGGTAGGAATAAAAATCGTACCCAGTGTTCGGGCGAACATGCAAAGTCACGCAGGCGGGAATTTTGTCTCTTTCGCTGTCAAGCAAATGGGTAGAAACAAAAATGACATGGTCAAACAGCGGAACCAAGCATTGCAAGATCGAAAGCGTATCGCTGCGCAATTTCCCGTCTTTGTGGAAATGAGCGATGACCAGGCCCTTGCGATGCATTTTCAGCTCTTTGATGGGTTAGTTGAGCGAATTGAACACCTGTTCAATCAAATGATCACAGCGCTGAAATTTGTTCAGAACTGAGGCCAGCTTTTTGTGCCGTTCCCAATGCAGCGACTTGTGATGTACTCAAATTGTTCAATTGCGCCGTGGTCAATCCTGCCAATGTCGACATATTGATGGCAGCGATGTCACCAGAATCAATGGCTTGAATTTGTGCGGAGTTCAATGCATTCAATTGTGTGGAACTCATCGCTTTGATTTGGTTACTGCCCAACGCAGCCATTTGCGCTGTGGTCAAGCCTTGCAGTTGGGTAGCGCTCAACTTGGCCACCGCGGTAGTGGTCAGTTTGGCGATTTGTGCGGTGGTCAATTGACCAAGCTGGGTGGAAGTCATGCCAGCCACTGCCGCGGTACTGAGCGTGGAGATGCTTGTGGCATCTAACAAAGCCACTTGAGAAGCTTGCAAATTGTTGATCTGCGCGCTGCTCAGTGCTTTGATTTGGTTCGAGGTCAATGCCTTGATTTGGGTGGTGCTCAAGTTATTGAGCTGCTCTGTGGTCATTGCGCCTAACTGGCCGCTGCTCAAGCCTGCCATTTGCGCGGTAGACAGCAGAGCAGCCTGCGACGCGCTGAGCGTGTTGATCACGTTGGTGGCAATGGCTGCCAAGTCAGAAGTCTCAATCGCTTGCAGCAAGCTGGTGGTCAAATTGTTCAGCTGTGACGCTGTCAATGATTTCACTTGCGCAGAATTCAAAGCTGCAATTTGTTTTGAGCTGAATTTGTTCAGCTGTGTGGACGTCAATGCGGCCATGGTTGCCGTGCTGATGGCAGACATGTCTGTGCTGTCAATCGATTGCAATTGCGTTTGATCGAGAGAATTCAGCTGCGCACTGGTCATTGCTTTGAGCTGATTGCTGTTCAGCGCGGTGATTTGTGCGCTGCTGATGCTGGCCAATTGCGTGTTGCTCAGTGATGCAATCAGTTGTGTCGGTATAGAAGCGATTTGTGCAGTGCTCAAATTACCCAATTGGCTACCCGTCAAAGAAGCCAACACGGTGGTGGTCAAACTGCTCAGTGCTTGAGATGACAGAGCTTGCAAAGCTGTGGTTGTCAAGTTGTTGAGTTTGGTCGCTGTGATCGCTTTGAGTTGTGCGCCGGTCATGGAGGCCAATTGGCGGGTGCTCAAGCTGTTTAACTGATCACTGGTCAAACTCAATACCTGGGCAGTTGTCATGGCCGCAATGTCTTGTGAATCGATGGCTTGCAATTGCGTGGTACTGAGGGCGGCCAACTGTGTGGTGGTGACGGTGCGAATTTGTGCAGACGTCATGCCAGACAGTTGTGCAGTGGTCAGTACGCTGTATTGGGTGGTGTTCAAACCTGCAATTTGGCTGGATTTGATGGCAGCCAAATCATTGGCATCTATCGCTTGTATTTGATCTGTGCCCAGCACGTTCAATTGTGTAGAACTCATGGCGCCAATTTGACGCGATGTCATGGCTTTGAGTTGGCTAGTTGACAGCATGCCCAGCTGTGCGGCATTCAAACTGGCAATGGCTGTGGTTTCCAGCGCTTGAATTTGGGTGGTGCTGATCGCTGCCATTTGGGCAGATGTCAATGCGCGAAGTTGTGCTGTGGTCAGAACTGCAACGTCACGCGATTCCAAACCTTTGATCTGATCTTCAGTCAATTTGCTGACTTGCAAAGTGTTCAATGCTTTGACCTGAGTCGAGCTCAATGCGGCCATTTGCGTGCTGCTCAAGTTAACCAATTGTTCGGTGGCCAAGGACGCAATTGAGGCTGTGGTCAAACTTGCAATGTCGTTCGTCTCAATGGCGGCCAGCTGTGCCGAGCTCAGTTTGTTCAGTTGTATGGTGGTCAGGCTTTTGACCTGCTGACCTGTCAAGCCCGCAATTTGTGCAGTGGTGAATTTGGACAATTGATCGGTGGTCAGCACAGACAAGTTGGCGGTTGATATCGCTGCGATATCCGCGGTTTCTAAAGCCTGAATTTGTGCGGTACCGAGTTTGTTCAATTGGGCACTGGTCAAAGCTTTGACTTGCGTACTGCTCAATGCCCCAATCTGATCGGTCAACAACATGGTCAATTGCGTGGTTGACATGCCTGCAATCGTGTCAGTGGCCAATGCTTGAATTTGCGCGCTGTTCAAGGCAGTGATTTGGGTCGATGTCATCGCCCCCAACTGAACAGTTGACAAGGCAGCGATGTGGTCTGTTTTGAGCGCAGCCACTTGGAATTGAAGCATTTTGCTTAATTGTTGAGTGCCCAGTGCTTTAACCTGGTCTGAAGTCAGCGCACTGATTTGCATGCTGGACAGGTTTCGAAGCTGTAAGCTGGTCAGGGCTGCAATTTTGTCTGTGCCCAATGCTGCCACGTCACCCGTTGCAAACGCTTGAATTTGCAATTCGCTCAACGCATTGAGTTGTGCCGATGTCAAGGACTTGACCTGTGCAGAATTCAGCGCGGCAATTTGCTGAGTAGACATCCGACTGAGTTGTGTCGTGGTCAATGCCGCCAATGTGCTGGTGCTCAACGCCTCGATGGCGGATGTGTCCAGCGATTGGATTTGGGCTTCACCCAAACTGTTGATTTGGGTACTGGACAGTGCTTTGACCTGGGTGGATGTCAAGGCATTGATTTGATTTTCGAGCATCACGCCAAGTTGCGTGTTGGTCATGGCAGCCATCGCCGCTGTACTGAGTCCGCGAATTTGCGCTGAACTCATCACGCTCAGTTGCTGGGTTTGCAGTGAGGCCGTTTGCACGGTGGATAAAGCGGCTATGTCGGATGCTTCAAGTCCTCGGATCTGCTCTTCCAGCAATTGACTCAACTGTGTTGTCGACAGGTTTTTGATTTGGGTGCTGGTCAACGCCCCAATTTGTGCACTGGTCAATCGATTCAGTTGCACGGTGGTCAATCCACTCAGGTTGGCTGTTGAAATGCCGGTCAAGTCAGAGTCGTCAATCGCTTGTAACTGTGACTCGGATAGCAAATTCAATTGTGTCGAGGAGAGTACGGCGATTTGTGTTGAAGTCAACGCTTTGAGTTGACTCTCTGTCAGGTTACTGACCTGTGCAGTGGTCAGCGCAGACAGCACATCGGACGTCATCGATTGAATTTGTCGCGTGCTCAATGCCGCAATTTGCTGCGTTTTGAGTTCTTTGACTTGCGTTGATGTCAGTGCAGAAATGTTGGCTGTGCTCAAACTTTGCAATTGTTCGTCAGTCATGGCGAGCAACTGTGTGCTGCTCAGAGCCCGAGACTGAGAACTGCTGAGAGCCGCGATTTGGGCAGTGCTGAGTTTGGATATTTGTGTGGCAGTTAAATCTGCCAACACAGTGGTTGAAACAGCAGCCACATCACCCGCGTCCAGCGCTTGCAATTTGTATTCGTTCAAACCATTGAGCTGGGTGGCGGTCATGGCGCGCACTTGGGTGCTGCTCAGTCCGCGAATTTGATCTTCATTGAAGTAACTGATTTGGGTGGCGCTCAAGGCAGCGACCGCTGCGGTCGAGATACCGGCTACTTGGCTTTCACTGAATGGCAAAGCACTCAGCGCCAATAAGGTGGATATGTGGGCAGTCGACAGTCCAGCGATTTGTTTTTCACTTAAAGCGGCCAGTTGCTCATCGTTCAATGACTGCAATTCTGCGGTGTCTAGCTTGGCAATTTGACTGGCAGTCAACGCATTGATTTGCGGCACGGTCAAAGCGCTGATTTGTTGTGAATTGAATGCCTCAAATTGATCAGGGCTGAGAGACGACACCACCACAGCAGATGAATTGGAAATTTGGTCGGGCGTGATCGCTGCAACTTGGGCGGTTGACAGGTATGCCAGTTTCATGGCGCC
>RFYK01000086.1 GCA_009925585.1 Betaproteobacteria bacterium
GACATGCTGGGGCGTGTGCTGGAAGTGGTGGGCAAAAAACCGCTCGGCGTGATGCTGGAAGAACGACTCATCAAACCGTTGGGCATGAAAGACACCTCGTTTGTCGTGCCCGCCAACAAAGTGCACCGGATCGCCGAACCGCTGAACATAGATCCGCTGACACAAAAACCGTTTCCCCCGATGCTCGACCTGACCCAAGCGCAAGGCAACGAGTCGGGTGGCGCAGGTTTGGCCACCACCGCCGATGACTATGTGCGCTTTTGTCAGATGCTGCTCAACGGCGGCACGCTGGACGGCAAACGTTATTTGAGCCGCACCACGGTGGCTTTGATGACCTCTGACCACTTGGGACCCAAAGTCGCCACACCCCTGCAACCCGGTGAGTTATTGATGGGCGTGCAAGGCTATACCTTTGGCTTGGGTTTCATGGTCAGACAAGGTCAAGGCATGGCGAGTGTGCCTGGCTCTGAAGGCGACTATGCATGGGCGGGCGCTGGCGGCACGTTTTTTTGGATCGACCCCAAAGAGCAGTTGATCGGTTTGTTGATGGCGCAAACCCCTGGGCCGCAACGTCAGTATTACCGACGCATGGTCAAGCAGTTGGTTTATCAAGCATTAGAGTGAAGCGCAAAGCTCGCCGGTTTGATGTTTGTCAGTTTTGGTGATGATGGTGCCATGGCGGTCGGGCCGACGCGAGCATTGCAGCTTTGCTTAACAGAAGCAGTTCGAGTGGATGGCGACATGGCGGTCGGGCCATCGCGAACATGGCAACTTGCTTGAAAAAAAGTTGGCGTGGATGGCGACATGGCGGTCGGGCCGACGCGAGCATTGCAGCTTTGCTGCAGTGAGCGGCGACCGAGCCGCCGTGGCGCGAACCCCGCAACCATGCATCAACCATGCATCAACCATGCCTCAACCCGCTGACTGATAACCCCGCAACGTCTTCACCACCGCCTCAGACAACACAAACCCATCACCATGTTGCGTCGCCAACCACTTGCTGTTGGCAATGAAACGGTCCAGCCCCTCGGAATACACAAACTGCAACGCACCACCAGTCCACGCAGGAAAACCAATGCCGAAAATCGAGCCAATGTTGGCATCGTGGCTGGACATCAGCACACCTTCTTGCAAACAGCGCGCGGTCTCAATCGCTTGACGGTATAACAACCGCTGCTTGATCGCTTCTTGCGCTGCCAAAGGGTCACCTGCGAACGGTTTTTCAAAGTGCGACTTCAGACCGGCCCACAAGCATTTGGGCCCGTCGGCTGGGTAATCGTAAAAACCTGCGCCTGCCGCGCGGCCATGTCGGCCAAATTCTTTGACCATGCGCTCGACCAACAACTCACCGGTCGTGGCTGCGTAACTGCGACCTTCTGCGGAGAAGTCATGCCGCGTTTGGTCCAACACATGCACCGACAAAGACAAGGCGGTGGCGTCTAACACCTCTAAAGGCCCAACAGGCATGCCCGCCATCACAGCGGCATGCTCGATCAAAGGAGCAGGCACACCTTCGGCCAACAAAGCCGCACCTTCCATCACGAACGTGCCAAACACACGGCTGGTGAAAAACCCGCGCGAATCGTTCACGACGATCGGCGTTTTGCCAATCGCCAACACGTAGTCGTAGGCTCGCGCCAGTGTTTCATCGCTGGTCAATTTGCCTTTGATGATCTCGACCAATTTCATTTTGTCGACCGGCGAAAAAAAATGCAGGCCCACAAACTTTTCAGGTCGGGCACTGGCCGAGGCCAACCCAGTGATTGGCAAGGTGGATGTGTTGGATGCAAATATTCCATCGGTCGCCAACATGGGTTCAGCTTCTTGCGTGACTTGCGCTTTCAACCCCCGGTTTTCAAACACAGCCTCAATGATCAAGTCACAGGCTTTCAAGTCCTCGGTGTTGTCCGTGGCTTGAATCAATGCCATGGTTTTGAGTTGTGCACTGGCTTGCATGCGGTTGGATTGCACCAGCTTGTCGGTCAACTTTTGCGTGTAGTCGCGCCCCTGCTGGGCTTTTTCCAAACTCACATCTTTCAACACACAGGCGATGCCGCGCGAGGCATTGGCATGGGCGATGCCCGCACCCATCATGCCTGCGCCCAAGATGCCCACGCGAACAGGCTTCCAGGGTTCAAACCCAGGCGGTCGCGATTTGCCTGACTTGATCGCGTTCATGTTGAAGAAAAAGGTGTTGACCATGTTTTTGGTGGTTTGCCCCACCATCACGCGAGCGAGTTTGCGCGACTCGATGCGGGTGGCGGTGTCATAGTCCACCTGCGCACCTTCGACCATGGTTTCCAAAATGGCTTGCGCTGCCGGGTACAAACCGTGCGCCTTGTTGAACAACATGGCGGGGGCGACTGCCAGACCAGACGCGACAGCGGGGCTGTTCACACTGCCGCCGGGCATTTTGTAGCCTTTGACATCCCACGGTTGAACCGCTTGTGGATGTTGGTGGATGAAGTCCATCGCCATGGCATTGAGTTCATCTCTGTTCGATGCCAAACCTTGCACCAGACCCAATTCAAGCGCCTTGTGTGGCGAGAACAAACGGCCTTCCATCAAATAGGGTTGTGCCCCCATGAGACCGAGCAAGCGGGTCATTTTGGTGATGCCAGTGGCGCCGGGTATCAAGCCCAGTGACACCTCAGGCAAGCCAAATTTGATGTGGGGTTGGTTCAATGCCAACCTTGCGTGGGCGACCAACGCCAACTCCCAACCACCGCCTAAAGCAGCCCCCTCCAACAACGCCACCACGGGCTTGCCGAGGGTTTCGATGCGACGAAACGCCCGCTTGAGTTTCTCTAACGATTCAAATGCTGCCGCTGAATCTTGTGGCTTCAAATGTTGCACGCCTTTGAGGTCGGCGCCTGCAAAGAACGTGGTTTTCGCGGACGAGAAGATGACCCCTTTGATGCGTTCTTGATCGGCGTGCAACTGATCCGCCAGTGCCAGCATGTCCGCATGCCATTCGGGTTTCATGGTGTTGACGGGTGAACCGGGTTCATCAAACACCACATGGGCGATGCCGTCATCCGCCAATGCAAAACGCAACGTAGAAAATGCCATGGTCACACCCGCTCAATGATGGTCGCAATGCCCATGCCACCACCGACACACAAGGTGATCAGTCCGCGTTTGAGTTTTCTTCGCTCTAATTCATCCAACAAGGTACCCACCAACATGGCACCAGTGGCCCCCAAGGGATGTCCCAAAGCAATGGAGCCACCGTTCACATTGACTTTTTCATGCGGCACATGCAACTCGTGCATGAAACGCATGGGTACAGCTGCAAACGCTTCGTTGACTTCAAACAAATCGATGTCATCTATCGTCAAACCGGCTTTGGCCAACACCTTGCGCGCCGCAGGCATGGGACCGGTCAACATGATGGTCGGGTCAGCACCGGACAAAGCGGTGGCCACGATACGGCCTCGTGGTGTCAGCCCGAGCGCTTTGCCTTTGGCTTCACTGCCGATGATGACGGCCGCTGCGCCATCGACGATGCCAGACGAATTGCCAGCGGTGTGCACATGGTTGATGCGCTCCACTTGCGGATAACGTGCCAACGCGACCGCGTCAAAACCCATTTTTCCCAACTCGGCGAAACTGGCTTTCAACGAAGCCAATCCCTCCAACGTGGTGCGCGGTTTGATGAATTCATCGCGCTCTAACACCGGCATGCCGATTTCGTCCAAGACCGGTAACACCGATCGATCGAACAGGCCTTGAGCTTGCGCGGCAGCGGCACGTTGTTGTGAGGTCAAGGCAAATTGATCAACCGCCTCGCGGTCCCAACCCGACATGGTGGCGATCAAATCAGCGCCGATGCCTTGCGGCGTGAACCCCGTGGCGGCATTGGTGGCTGGGTCTTGCGCCCAAGCGCCACCGTCAGAACCCATGGGCACGCGCGACATGCTTTCGACCCCACCGGCAATCACCAAATCTTCCCAACCACTGGCAACTTTTTGTGCGGCGAGGTTCACCGCTTCCAAGCCTGACGCGCAAAAACGGTTGATTTGCACGCCCGACACGCGCACATCCCAACCCGCTTTGAGCAACGCGGTTTTGGGCAACACAGAACCTTGTTCGCCCACGGGGCTGACGCAACCCATCACCACATCATCGACTTGGGCAGTGTCGAAATCGTGCCGCGCTTGCAATTGGTTGAGCAACCCGCCCAACAAATCGACTGGCTTGACTGAATGCAAACTGCCGTCGCGTTTGCCTTTTCCGCGGGGTGTGCGAACCGCATCAAACACCATGGCATGGGTCATGAATTTCTCCTGAGGATGGGTGGTTTCAAGGGTAAGCCCTGAATTGACGCTTGATTATCAACAGCCTAAAGTGACAAAGCAAGTTTTTGGTTGAGAAACCTGCTCGCCTCTGTGTTTGACTCGACGACGATTGAAGCCGCATGACTTATCAATCTATTTTTCGTGCCGGCCTGTTCAACGAACAAGTGGTTGTTGTCACCGGTGGCGGATCTGGCATCGGCCGCTGCACGGCACACGAATTGTCTGCGTTGGGCGCGCGTGTGGCCTTGGTTGGCAGAAACCCCGCCAAACTCGAACAAGTGAGCCAAGAAATCAAGGATGTGGGTGGCATCGCTTCTGCCCATGTGTGTGACATCCGTGAAGAAGACCAGGTCAAACTCACCATCACACAGGTGTTGCAAACCCATGGCCGCATCGATGGTTTGGTGAACAACGCGGGTGGCCAATTCGCTTCGCCTCTGGCACACATCAAGGCCAAAGGTTGGGACGCGGTGGTGCGCACCAACCTCACTGGCGGTTTTTTGATGGCACGCGAGTGCTACACGCAATGGATGCAAGCGCAAGGTGGCGCGATCGTGAATGTGATCGCCGACATGTGGCTGGGCATGCCCGGCATGGGTCACTCTGGCGCGGCGCGCGCAGGCATGCTCAATTTCACCGAGACCGCCGCGCTGGAATGGGGACCGGTGCGCTGCAACGCCATCGCGCCCGGTTGGATCGCTTCCAGTGGCATGGACAACTACCCGCCCGAGATGGCCGACATGATTCAAAACATGCACCGCTTGGTGCCGTTGCAGCGCATCGGTACCGAAAGCGAAGTGGCAGCGGCCATCGTGTTTTTGTTGTCTCCTGCAGCCGCGTTCATCTCTGGCGCTTGTTTGCGCGTGGACGGCGCCGCGCCGAACGCCAAACGCATTTGGCCGCAAGTGGGCACAGGCAAAACCAACCTGGCATTCAATGGTTTTCATTTGGCCCAAACACCCAAGGTGTTGAACAAGGATGACTCATGAGCGCGTTGCTTTCGCCCCGTGAATACCAATTGGGTTTGATCGCTGAATTGCGTCAAATTGAAGCGCGTACACGCGAGCGAAGCGCACAAGCCGAGCCCTTGTTCACCCAGCGTGAACAATTGCTTCCACGCGAACGGGTTGCGCGCTTGCTCGACCCTGGCACCCCTTGGTTGGAACTCTCGACCTTGGCAGGTTGGTTGCAAGATTTGCCTGACCCCGCGTTATCGGTTCCTGGCGGCGGGGCCATCGTCGGCATTGGCATGGTGTCAGGCACTTGGGTGATGTTGGTCGCTGACGATTCAGGCATTGATGCAGGTGCTTTACAAGCGCTGGGCATCGAAAAATTCCAACGCGCCCAAGCGATTGCACTGCAAAACAAATTGCCTTTTGTGCATTTGGTCGAATCGGCTGGTGCCAATTTATTGAAATACAAGGTCGAACAATTTGTGTTGGGCGGAGGCAATTTTCATGGCCTCGCGCGTTTGTCTGCGGCAGGCATTCCGGTGCTGTCAGTCGTGCATGGCTCATCCACCGCAGGTGGCGCGTACATGACCGGTTTGGCAGATCAGGTGATCATGGTGCGCGGCAGAGGCCGTGCGTTTTTGGCGGGCCCACCGTTGCTCAAAGCGGCCACCGGTGAAATCGCAGACGACGAAACCTTGGGTGGCACCGACATGCACGCGAGCGTGTCCGGTCTGGTGGAACATGTGGCCGAGGACGACGCGCATGCCCTCGGTATCGCGCGCCAAGTGGTGGCACATTGGGGGTGGCAACCGAGCCCCCGCGTGGGCATCATCAGCAACAACGGGCCGCTGGACCCAGCGGGCAGCAACAAGATCACGCATTTCATTCAAACCTGTGACCAAACCGGCGTCCCCTTGGTTTGGCTGCACAACACCACGGGCTTCATGGTGGGAAAAGAGGCCGAGCATGCAGGCATGATCAAGCACGGCTCCAAACAAATACAAGCCTTGTCCAATGCGCGTGTCGCGCAAATCACCGTGATTTGCGGTGCGTCGTTTGGCGCGGGCAACTATGGCATGTGTGGCCGCGCATTTGGTCCGAGGTTTGTGTTCAGTTGGCCCAACGCGCGCACGGCGGTGATGGGGCCACAACAAGCCGCTGACACCATGGGCATCGTCATGGAAGAAGCCGCTGCGCGCAAAGGCACGGCGCTCGACACTCAGAAACGCGACGCGCTGAAACAAACCATCGTCAACACCTTTGAGCGGCAAATGAGCGCTTTCTACACCTCGGGTCTGTTGTTGGACGATGGCGTCATCGACCCACGCGACACACGGCAGGTGCTGTCGCTCACACTGTCGCTGTGCAAGCAAGCCGAGCAACGCACGCTGCGCCCCATGCAATACGGCGTGTCCCGCACTTGAAAGTTTTGTCGGAGTCCCCATGCAATTCACCCATGAACACGAAGAGCTCAAGCGCAACCTCAAGCGCTTCATCGATGACGAAATCAACCCGCATGTGGACGAATGGGAAGCCGCCGAAATCTTCCCTGCGCACGAGGTGTTTGCCAAATTGGGTGCATTGGGCTATTTGGGGCTGACCAAACCCGAGGCCTACGGTGGCAGTGGGCTCGACTATTCGTACAGCGTGGTCATGGCCGAGGCCTTGGGTCACATTCGGTGTGGCGCGTTGCCCATGGCCATCGGTGTGCAAACCGACATGGCCACACCCGCGTTGGCTCGGTTTGGTTCAGCCGCGTTGTGCGAAGAATTTCTGACGCCCGCTCTCACTGGCCAAGCCGTGGCTTGCATCGGTGTGTCAGAGCCACATGCCGGTTCTGATGTGTCAGCCATCAAAACCACGGCTCGCAAAGACGGCGACGACTACATCATCAACGGCGGCAAGATGTGGATCACCAACAGTTTGCAAGCCGATTGGATGTGTTTGCTTGCCAACACCAGCGAGGGTTCGGCGCACAAAAACAAAAGCCTGATCATCGTCCCGATGAACACACCCGGCATCACCCGCGCCAAAAAAATTCGCAAGATCGGCATGATGGCCAGCGACACCGGCGTCATCCATTTCGACGATGTGCGGGTGCCGCAACGCAACCGCATTGGTGAAGAAGGCATGGGCTTCACTTACCAAATGATGCAGTTTCAAGAGGAGCGCTTGTGGGCCGCTGGCAATGCAATTCAAATGTTGATGAACTGCATCGACCAAACCATCGACTACACACGCGAACCCTGACCTATTTGGCGACCCAGCATTACATCGAAGGCAAAGACGTGACCGAATGGGCTTCCATGGCCAAACTCAAAGCAGGCCGTTTGCTGCGCAGCGTGCCAGATGCTTGTTTGCAATATTGGGGTGGCATGGGCTATACCTGGGACAACCCAGTGTCACGTTTGTACCGCGATGGCAGATTGGCCTCCATCGGTGGCGGTGCCGATGAAGTGATGCTGGGCATCATCAGCAAACACATGCACACCTTGCCTGCCCACCGCTGAACCTGCCATGATCCGCGTCGACAAACACCCCACCCACTGGACCCTCTGGCTGGACGCACCGGCAACCCGCAACGCATTGACCGCTGACATGGTGCAAACCATTCACACCACGGTGCACAGCATGGCCTCTGATACCACTGTTCGCGCATTGGTGTTGCGAGGTGCGGGTGGCCATTTTTGTGCGGGTGGTGACTTCAGCAGTTTTCAAGACATGATGGCCACGCCCGCCCCGTCTCAAGGCATCGACCCGATTGCCACAGCCAACCGCGCGTTCGGTCTCCTGCTGCAACAACTGCAGCGCAGCGACGTGATGACATTGGCCGTGGTGCAAGGCGCGGCCATGGGCGGTGGTTGCGGGTTGGCAGCGGTTTGCGACTGGGTGTTGGCCGACCACACCGCCAGCTTTGGCACGCCGGAATTGAGCTTGGGGTTGCCACCCGCGCAAATTGCACCCTTCTTGCAAAGGCGCTTGGGCACATCGCGCAGCATGCAATTGATGGTGCAAACACAGCGCTTGAATGCATTGCAAGCTTTTGAACATGGGTTGATCGATGAACTGGTGCAAGACGTGGACACCGGCTTGCAAGCATGGCAAGCCCACTGGCAGCGAGCAGAACCCGCCGCCTTGCGTGCAACGGTGCAACTGTTGCGCAAAGGACAAGCCGCTGATTCGCTCAACAACACTTTGGACTTTGCTGCCCAGCAATTTGCCGCCAGCCTGAGAAGCGGCACAGCAGCAGAAGGTTTGGCCGCACGACAAGCCAAACGTTCCCCCGATTGGACCCGCACATGACCCGCCTGCCCAGACGGTTTGATCGCGTGCTGATTGCCAACCGGGGTGAGATCGTGGCGCGGGTCGCTCGCACTGCGCATGCCATGGGCTTGCAAACCGTGGCGGTGTATTCGGATGCAGACCGCGATTCTCCTCACACACGGACTTGCGACAGCGCCATGGCGATTGGCGGCGAGCAAGCGGTCGACAGTTACCTGTCCATCCCGAAATTGCTGCAGGCTGCCAAAGACAGCGGCGCCGATGCCGTGCACCCCGGCTATGGTTTTTTGTCAGAGAACGCAGACTTTGCGCAAGCCGTGTCAGACGCAGGGTTGGTGTGGACAGGGCCTCCTCCCTCAGCGATGCGCGCCATGGGCGACAAAGCGCAAGCACGCCGACACATGCAAGACGCCGGTGTGCCGGTGTTGCCAGGCACGCGCGAAGCCAGCACCGATTTGTCAGCGCTTGCGCACGAAGCACAGGCATTGGGTTTTCCGTTGATGGTCAAGGCCAGCGCGGGTGGCGGTGGCCGTGGCATGCGTTTGGTGAGGGAAGCAAGCGCGCTGTCATCCGCTTTGCAAAGCGCCAACCAAGAAGCACTGGCCGCCTTTGGCGATGGCCGCTTGTTGCTTGAACGAGCCTTGCTTCAACCCAGACATGTGGAAGTGCAATTGCTGGCCGATGCCCATGGCCACGTCATCCATTTGGGTGAACGCGATTGCACGGTGCAACGCCGCCACCAAAAGTTGATTGAAGAAGCGCCCTCGCCTGCGGTTGACTCAGCCTTGCGCAGACAACTGGGCGAAGCCGCGGTGAAAGTGGCACGCGCAGTGGGTTACCAAGGCGCTGGGACCGTCGAATTTTTGCTCGACACCAGCCCCGACCAGCCACACGCGTTTTATTTCATGGAAATGAACACACGCTTGCAAGTCGAACACCCGGTGACCGAGGCGTTGACAGGCGAAGACTTGGTGGCCTGGCAATTTCGCTTGGCCATGGGCGATGTGCTGACCTTGCAGCAAGACGATGTGTTGCGACGTTTTGAAAGTGGTGGCCATGCCATCGAAGCACGTTTGTGTGCAGAAGACCCGAAGCAAAACCACATGCCACAAAGCGGCACGCTGGTTTGCTGGCAAGCGCCTGCGGGCTGTCAGCCCGTTTTACGACTCCATGCTGGGCAAGTTGATTGCACACGCGCCCACACGTGAATTGGCAGCCATGGCATTGGCCGACGGATTGAACCGCACTGTGTGTCTGGGGTTGGCCAACAACAAACAGTTGTTGGCGCAAGTGCTCAGAAGCGATGTGTTCCTCAGCGGGCAATTCGACACGACGGTGCTGCACACCGCGTTACACCACTTGCCCGAGGCAGCCCCGCGCGCGCCCTTGCATGCCATCGCCGCGCTGATGGTGGCATGTGTGCCGCGCCACAGGGTGTCGGCGCCGCCGGCACCTTGGTGGAATTGGCACAGCAGTGGACACATGACGATGCAAGTTCCACTGCGCACAGAGGGCCAATCTCACACATGGCAAGTGCAGATGCAATCCCATGCATGGCGGG
>RFYK01000087.1 GCA_009925585.1 Betaproteobacteria bacterium
CCGACGAGCATGGCATGACGCTGCGTTTGCGCGACGATCTGGTCAGCGAAACCAATCAACGTGATGCCAACATGCAAAACGCGCCCGCCAAAGACCAGGGCTTGTTTTTGGTGCCGAAAGTGATTGAGTAAGCCATGGCAGATTTGCACGACATGACAGTCGCCGATTTGGCGGCGGGTCTTAAAAAGAGAGATTTCAGCGCGGTCGAAGTGGCCACGCGTTTTTTGGCACGCATGGGCGGCAACCCGCACAACGCGTTTTTGGACATCGACAGCGAAGTGACATTGGCGCAGGCCAAAGCCTCTGATCAAAAAATTGCCGATGGCACTGCCGGCCCATTAGAGGGCGTGCCGATTGCGCACAAAGACATATTTGTCACCCGCGAATTTGACACCACCGCGGGCTCGCACATGTTGAAAAACTACCGCTCACCATTTGACGCCACAGTGGTGCAGCGATTGCGCGAAGCCGGCATGGTGACCTTGGGCAAGCTCAATTGCGACGAGTTCGCCATGGGCTCGGCCAACGAAAATTCGGCTTTCGGTGCAGTCACCAACCCTTGGGACACCACACGCATTCCTGGCGGCTCGTCGGGTGGCAGCGCCGCCGCCGTGGCTGCTCGCTTGACACCTGCGGCCACTGGCACCGACACCGGCGGCTCCATTCGCCAACCCGCCGCGTTTTGCGGCATCACCGGCATCAAACCCACTTACGGTCGAGCATCGCGTTATGGCATGGTGGCATTTGCATCCAGCTTGGACCAGGCCGGTCCGATGGCGCGCAGTGCAGAAGATTGCGCCTTGTTGTTGTCAGCGATGTGCGGGCCCGACTTGGACCGAGACTCGACTTCACTGAATATCGCCAATGAAGATTTTTCTCGACTGCTTGCCTTGCCTGCAGGTGACAAACCTTTGGCAAAAGCGGGCAAAGATGGCGGTGCTTTGCGCATCGGGGTGCCAGACCATTGGCTGGCATGGGAAGAGGGGCATGCGTCAGCTCAAGTGGATGGTTGCTCACCCGCCGTTCGCATCGCCATACAAAATGCATTGCACGTGTACGAACAACTCGGCGCAGTGGTGCAAAGTATTCCCTTGCCCCACACACTATTTGCAAGCGCAAAAAATTCGACGCCTGATCGCAGACGGTTTTCAAACCGCGTTCGCACAATGTGACGTGATTGCCGGACCCGTCGCGCCCACCACCGCTTGGAAGCTTGGCGACAAAGCCGATGACCCGGTCGCCAACTACCTGGCCGACATCTTCACCTTGCCTGCGTCACTCGCCGGGCTGCCTTGCATGAGCATCCCTGTGGGTTTGGGTGACACAGGCTTGCCTGTCGGCTTGCAACTGATTGGCAATTATTTGCAAGAAGCATCGCTGTTGAATCTGGCGCATCGCTTCCAGCAAGTGACGCAACATCACTTGGCCAAACCGGAGGGTGTGTAAATGGGCGCCGCCAAATTGGTTCATGGGTATGAAGTGGTGATCGGGTTCGAAACCCACGCGCAACTCTCGACGCAAAGCAAAATTTTCAGTCGCGCCTCCACGGCCTTTGGTGCGCAAGCCAACACGCAAGCTTGCGCGGTGGACTTGGCCTTGCCCGGCACCTTGCCAGTGATGAACAAAGGCGCGGTCGAGCGCGCCATCGAACTCGGACTGGCATTGGGCTCGCACATCGCAGAGCGCAGCGTGTTCGCACGCAAAAATTATTTCTACCCTGATTTGCCCAAGGGCTACCAAATCAGTCAATTTGAAATTCCCGTGGTCCAAGGCGGCTCGGTGTCTTTCTTTTTAGGTGAAGAGAAAAAAACTGTGCGTTTGGTGCGCGCACATTTGGAAGAAGATGCGGGCAAGTCGTTGCATGAAGACTTCATTGGTCAATCCGGGATTGACTTGAACCGCGCAGGCACACCACTGCTGGAAATCGTGACTGAGCCCGATATCCGCTCCAGCGAAGAAGCCGTGGCGTATGCCAAAGAGTTGCACAAAATCGTCACGTGGATTGGCATTTGCGACGGAAACATGCAAGAGGGCAGTTTCCGTTGTGACGCCAACGTGTCGGTGCGCAAACCCGGCGCACCGCTGGGCACACGGCGTGAAATCAAAAACTTGAACAGCTTCAAGTTCATGCAGCAAGCCATCGACTATGAAGTGCGTTGGCAGATCGAGCAAATTGAAGACGGCCATGCCATTCAACAAGCCACGGTCCTGTTCAACCCTGACACTGGCGAGACCCGCGCCATGCGCACGAAAGAAGATGCGGCGGATTACCGTTACTTCCCCGACCCAGACTTGCCTCCGCTGGTTATTTCGCGCGAATGGGTGGAACGCGTGCGCAGCGAGATGGCCGAATTGCCGCGCGTGATGGCAGATCGGTTTGTGACGCAATACGGCTTGCCCGAGTACGACGCGGCGGCTTATTTTGAAGACACCGCTCGGGCTTGTGGTCAGCCCAAATTGGCCAGCAACTGGATCATGGGCGAGTTGTCGCGCCGCATGAATGCAGATGACATCGACTTTTCGCAAGTACAACTTCGAGTCAACGCCATGCAGTTGGCAACACTGATCATGCGGATCACCGACAACACTATCAGCAACAACGCGGCCAAACTAGTATTTGATGCACTGTGGAACCAAAGCAAAACTGCTGTTGGATCTTCGAATATGTATTCACTGATGGACATTACACAAGCTGCCTCAGTGATTGACAGCATCATCGAAGGCCAAGGCCTCAAACAAACACCAAAGCCCTGAACGGGCTGGTCGGGCCGATCATGAAAGCCAGCAAGGGCAAGGCGAACCCTGCGCAAGTCAATGCGTTGTTGCTCAAAAAACTCGGTTGACTCTGACAACGCATTGATACTGATCAAGTGATAAGCAAGTACCACTCACACAATCTGAACGCACCGCACTGACAGCGAGAAGCGCATTCCCCTCAAACTCGGGAAATATCAGTTTGACACGGGGTCGTCCTTTGGACTACTATTGGGGTTTGCAATTTGAGTGGGATGAAAGCAAAAGCGAGTATTGTTTTTTGCAGCGGGGGTTTGATTTCGCCTATGCCAGTCAAGCCTTTCAAGATCCTCAGCAACGGGTGCAAGCCGATACACGATGGGAGTATGGCGAACAACGGTTTCAATTGCTGGGCCAAATCGATGGCCGGGTGTTTGTGGTGATTTTTGCAGAGCGCGCCACACGCATTCGAATCATTTCAGCCCGAAAAGCAAATTCAAGGGAGATCAAGTTTTATGAACACCAACCTCGATCGCTTTAAGTTACCTCGCACAAAAAAAATGCCTGTTGGCAAAGTTGATTTGGTGAAGGTAGATGCCACCACAGCATCCCAAATTCGTCGGCATCAACGCGTTGACAGCCTACAAGCCCAAGCCGATGGCGCTGCCTATGTGCGCGGAATCCGGGAACGGTTAGGATTTTCTCAATCTGAATTTGCTGCACGCATCAACATACCTCTGGATACATTGCGCAACTGGGAACAAGGTAAACGTAAACCGACAGGTGCCGCATCTGCATTACTCAAAATTCTGGACAAAGCGCCTAAAGCAGCTCTGCATGCATTGGTTTAGAAATACTATCAGTGAAAATCAATTAGCCATTTCATATTTCAATGGCATAGGACCTAGATACAGTTCAATGAGTCCAAACTACATTTCTTGAATCCCTAAGGATGAAAGATAGTCATAAATGGGATCGTAAAAAGCAGGATCACGCGTTGGGTCATCCACTTCACCTTCAGGGACAACAATAACCATTCCCTGACGAGCACGTGTGAGCAGCACACGATAAGCATTTTTTAAATACATCTGTCGATGTGAAAGATGAATTTTTTGCCATTTATTACCAACAAACGAACGATATTCCCAATCCTCTGGCGCATATCGCAAGTCAGCATCCCAAACAACACAAACCCAGTCTAACTCAAGGCCTTGAACGTGAAATTCGGTGGCAACATCCTCTAAATAGTAGGATGAGCGAACATCCTCTTTATCATCCAGGAACCAATGGACAGGGTCCATTGGTGATCTAACATCTATGGCATGTGGTTTCAATCGCATAGCTTGTGATGAAACGACCATACCAAAGCGCTCGCTACCACGTGCTTTTGTGCGCAACCACCTCTTTGCCGTGTCTAAATCTCTTGTGATTTTGATGGGGTATCGTTCAGAGATTGAGTTCAATACTTTACGGGCACTATCATGCTCGCGATCTAATAGATATTTAACAAATGTGGAAACGTGTTCGGCTCGAAATGAGCGCATCGATACTGCAAGGTGTAAATCTTCATTAAAGTAAATATTCTGTCTGTCTTTTAATAATTGAAGCGGTCCTTCAGCGCTATATTCTGAATCTTGAAGTTGAGGAGAAATGTAAATCTCCCACTGTGGATAGTTATCTTTGATAGCACGCAACCACTCCCCAATACCTGCCTCTCCAGTGTTAATTTCTTGACCGCCGCCGACCAAACATATGACTACCGCCCAATCAGGATGGCGATCTAGGCAAGAAATTAAGAAGTCTGGTTCTGATCGATTGAAATTTAATCTACCTTTTTTTCGAGCCATAAACTGAGTGGTTTGCTCAGTTGTCCAGGCCCTTTGCGCCTCATCAAAAATTACCACATGATCTACAGGCGGATTCTCATCTATTAAATAGGCATCCCGAAAATGATGCACATTTTGTATAAATGCGTCTACAGATTTACGCGCTTCACCTTTACGTAAATATTGACCGAGGGCTTTTTTACGGCTTATTTCATCGCGCGTTAAAGCCTCACGAAGAATTGAAACCAATGGTCCATTACCTGATAAATACACACTATGTAAATCACTCTTGGCGTCCATATGCTTGGTAGCTACATCCAGCCCCACCAATGTTTTTCCAGCCCCAGGTACTCCTGTTACAAAACAAATCGCCTTCTTCCTTTTTGAACAACAATCTGTGATCAGATTTCCAATGGCTACTGATGTTTTGGATAAATTCTTTTTTCCTGCATCGCTGCGCGAAAGTTCTGATACAGAATGATTGCCGTATAAGGCAGAAGCGGCCTCAATAATGGTAGGCGTAGGTCTGTAGCGTCCCCCTTCCCATGTTTCCGCAACTATATTCTTACCTTCACTAATCCGCAATACCGTTTTAATTGTTTCTGAAATTGAATCAGGCGATATTTTGATCGGCTCCAAAACACCATCATTGTGATGGCTGCTGGGCACAAGACCAAGCGTGCTTATTGCATTTGTAGCAATCAATATGGGTGCGATCATGCAATGGTGACTGGTCTCGTGAAAGTTTTTCAGATCTAACGCGTAATCCCATACTTGGTCAATAGCATGCCGATGGAAGAGTGTTTCACCGACTTTAAACTCAATCACAAAAATAACATGATTAATCAATACCAAAACATCGATGCGTTTGCCAAGCCGTGGCACAGCGAACTCAAAATATACCGAACCTCTTCCAACGTACGAAGAAAGCTGATCTTGCAGAACAATAACCTCTGATCGCCATGCGTCGCGCTGTGTAATTTCAACGCTAAAACCACTATTATCAATAAGACGTCCAAGAACAAATACTGGCTCTGCGTGAACGAATTCAGCAATGCTTGAAGAGTAAAAGGCTCTAGATGTTGTAATTTTTGAATTTACCAAGGAATTAACTGTAAATTAGAAAATATCTATCAGTTTAAAAGGCTAATGTCTAACTTCAACATGAAGCACCATCTCTTTCTACCCTCACCTCAGCGATATAGATATTGGGTCATGATTATCCTATTATTTTTATGAGTATCAATGCTAAAAGCCAAAGTCCTATATGCCAACCCCCCTCATCCTCATCCCGGGCTTGATGTGCGACCACAGCGTGTGGTCGCCGTTACTGCCTTTGCTTGCCCATCAACAAATTCAAATCGCTGACCATGGCGACAGCGACTCGTTGGTTGACATGGCGCGTCGCTTGCTGAACACCGCACCACCTTCGTTTGATGTGGCAGGCCACTCCATGGGTGGGCGGGTGGCTTTAGAGGTGTACCGGCTCGCACCCGAACGCGTGCGTCGCATCGCTTTGATGGGAACAGGTTATCTGCCACTGCCTCTCGATGACGCTGGTGAAACAGAACGCGCCGGCCGCATGGCGTTGTTGTCACTGGCCCAAACACACGGTGTGCGCGCCATGGCTTCGCAGTGGGTCAAGCAGATGGTGGCGCCTGCTCGCTTGCATGACACCCCACTCATTGACGAGATTCTGAACATGTTCGAGCGCAAACCGGTGGATGTGTTTGAGCGTCAAATCCATGCGCTGCTCACGCGTCCTTCGGCCAGCGATGTGTTGCGCGCATTGCACATTCCCAGCTTGGTGATGACAGGCGAGCACGATGGTTGGGCGAATGTCGCTCAGCACCGCGCCATGGCAGCGTTGATTCCTTCGCATCCTGAGGTGTGTGTGATTGAACATGCGGGTCACATGTTGACCATGGAAGAACCCGCGTCAGTGGCTCAGGTGTTTCTGAACTGGTTGAGTTGACGACGCGCTGGCACGCGATGGATTGCAGCACGCCCGAGACGATCAAGCCTTGCGCCACATAGTAGGTCGCCAACACCCACAAACCTGCGAAGGGCAGAGGACTGACAAAGCGGTCGATGGCAAGCAATGTGTCTGACACCATGAACACCGTGGCACCCACAGCCACCCAACCACTGCCACGGTCTTGGCGGTGCAAAAAACGCCCCCAAGCCAGCGCTGCCATGGTGGCCAACACCGCCACATACGCCGCCACAGGCATGCGCATGGCCGGCGGCAGTCCGTTGAACCACAGACTGGCGTACACCAACACACCAGCGACCATGCAACACACAAAAGGTTTGGCTGGGGGGCGAGCGGGTGCATCTCTGGTCAACAACCACGCATAGCAAACATGCGCCACCAAAAATGCCACCAAGCCTGGCAAGAACAAGCCAGGATAAAGTAGCAACACATCGCCCACCCAACTCAACCCCAACGCACGCACCAACCAAGTTTGCGACGTCTTGTGTACGCCGTCAGCCAACCAAGCCACGAACATCAATATCAGCATGGCGATGGGCTTGGCAAAAAAATACACGTCACTCCATCCGCAAGCGGATGCGGCGGTGGACATGGCCGCAAATTGCACATACGCACACCACCACGGCGTGATGCGGTTTTGCAGCAAGGCATTCACGCCCCACAAACCCGCGGTCACCGCCAACACGCTGACTGCCGCATCGCCCCAACGCATGCTGTCCATGTGCCACAACAGGTCCATGGCCGCAACCAACAACAACACAAACCAACCCACCGCCCATTGCAGCGCGGCTTGGGTTTGAACGGGTTGAAACGGAACATGGTTTTGCAATGAAAACATGGGCTTGGGGAAACGCGCGGCCACATCCTCTGGGCGCCAACCCGGGCGACGCCACCAGACGCGCGCTTTGTCAAGCCAATGGCTTGCATGCCAGCTGTCATGCAACAAGCCGCTGTAGACCTGCCAATTTGCCCACAACGGGTCCCAACTGTTGAGTGAGGCTCGTGTGCCATACACACAGGGTTCGTTTGCGTCTTCCTCTTTGAAGCTGCCAAACACCCGGTCCCACACCACCGAAATGCCACCGTAGTTGCGGTCGACATACACATCGTTCACGGCATGGTGAACGCGATGGTTGGACGGCGAACAAAACCATCGGTCAAACCAGCCTAACTTGGCGACATGCTCGGTGTGCACCCAAAACTGGTAGAGCAAATCAATCAAGGCCACGATGCCAAACACCAGCGGTGGCACGCCGATCAACGCCATCGGCAGGTAAAACACCCAGCCGATGGCCACGCCGGAAGTGGTCTGGCGCAATGCCGTGGACAAGTTGTAGTGTTGGCTTTGGTGATGCACCACATGACCACCCCAAAAGAACGCCACTTCGTGACTGGCGCGGTGGTACCAGTAATAACAAAAGTCATAAAGCACCAAGGCCACCAACACACCGATTGCGCTTTGCCAAAAATCAGGGTCATTGAACAACGCCACCTGCTCAAACACCAAGGTGTACAGGGTGATGCGAAACACGCGGGTGAACACGGCGCTCAATTGACTGATGATGCCCAAACTGATGCTGTTGATCGCGTCATCCCAACGGTAGGTTTGCGCTGACCGCTGACCACGCTGTGACAAGCGCCAACCATGCCACCACTCGAGGGCGATGGCCAGAAAAAACACCGGTGCCGCCAAAACAATGATGAAGCCCACGTGTCTGCCCCTTTGACGTCAAGGCGTTTTGGGCAACAAGGCCCATAAACGCAGCGGTTGTTTCATGCGACCCGCCAATTCACCGGCGGCCGCGCCAGTGCCCATGTACAAATCAGCGCGAACCGCACCGACGATGGCACTGCCCGTGTCTTGCGCCAATACCAGCCTTTGCAAGCTTTGCGTTGGTCCGGGTGTCACCATCCACAACGGCGTGCCGTAGGTCACGCTCAATGGGTCAATCGCCACGGAACGGCCAGGTGTCAACGGCAAGCCTTGCGCCCCGCGCGGCCCGATGCTGGGGTCGATGATCGGCTCTTCTTTGAAAAACACATAACGCGGATTCACCCACAGCAATGCTTGCGCTTTTTGCGGGTTGCGTTGCAACCAAGCCTTGATGCCCGCCCAAGAAGCATCTTTGACTTCACCCTTGTCCAACAACCATCGCCCAATGCTTTGGTAGGGCTGCTCGTTCGATGCGGCAAACCCAACACGCACGGTGCGTATGCGGCCATCGCTGTCGGTGATGCGCAACCGTCCCGAGCCTTGGATGTGCAGCACCATGGCATCGATCGGGTCTGCCAGCCAAGCGATCTCACGCCCATGCAAAGCCGCTTGCGCGGTTTGCGTGCTTTCAATTTCCTGCCTGGTGAACCATGGCTGTCCGGTTTTCAAACCGGCGGGCGGGCGGTACAAGGGCACAGAAAAGCCATTGCCGGGAATTTTTCTGGCCTCCAGCACAGGCTCGTAATAGCCGGTCAACAAACCGTCTGCTTCGCCCTCCAGCGATTCGATGCGATGCGGTTGCAAGGTTTGCATCAACCATTGTTTTTGTTCTTCATCCGAAGCCAATGTCAAACGTCGCACTTGAGGACACAACGCAGCCAATGAGCCGCTCGGGCGTTCGCAATTGCCCAACAACACCGACCAGACTTCGGGCATGGATTCTTTGTCCCAGCCAGGCAAATCGCGCCATTCCACCGCCACAAGTCGACTGCGTTTGTCTGGCACGGTTGCCAGCGGCAACTCGGTCACCGTGGGCGCGGGCTTGGCGGTGATGGTCGGTATGCTGAGTGGCGCAACTGGCGCACTGCTGGCCGGCGCTGGCGCAGGAGAGGGCAGCGGCACTTGACTGGCACAGGCGGCCAAAAAACAAGGCAACAGCCAACGGCTGACAGATCGCCATGCGCCAGCCAAGGGTTTATGCACAGCGATTACAGTCAGCTTTGAACAGGGACACACACACATGTTGTTGATTTTGCTTGAAGCCTTGGGTGCCGGATTGATTTTGGTGGCGATCGTTTGGTGGACCATGTTCGCGGGTCGCCGCCATGGCGAGCGCGACAAGGATGAATGATTCACACTGAAGCGGCGTTCAACGCAGGCATTTGCGCTCTGCGGTCTTGCAACACCTGCATGGTCAATTCAGTCACCACGCACGCCGCTTGTTGCGGGTGACAAGCGACCACCTGTCCCCAAGGGTCCACCCACATCGAGTGTCCCCAAGTGCGCCTGCCGTTGTCGTGCTCACCGGCTTGGGCCGCGGCCCCCAGCCACACCAAGTTATCCAACGCCCGCGCACGCACCAACAATTCCCAATGCGATTGGCCGGTGGTGTGGGTGAATGCGCTCGGCACCAATACCAAATGGGCACCCATGCGCGCCAGCTGTTGGTAAAGCGCAGGAAAACGCACATCAAAACAAAT
>RFYK01000088.1 GCA_009925585.1 Betaproteobacteria bacterium
AATTGCAGGTCTGACACAGACGCGAGCGGATGGTCTTTGGGCAACACCAACACATGTTCCCATTCGTAACACGGCAGGGTGATCAGTTCCGGGTAATCCGACAGCGATTCGGTGGCAATGCCAATTTCAGCCGTCTCGTCCAACACCATTCGCGCCACTTGATCTGGCGCACCTTGGTGCAAACTGATGTTCACATTCGGGTAGGCGCTGCGCAATTGCGCGACCGGCAACGGCAGCACGTAACGCGCTTGGGTGTGTGTGGTGGCGATGGACAAAGTCCCTGAGTCTTGCGTGCTGTATTGCTCGCCAATGCGCTTGAGGTTATTTACCTCGCGCAGGATGATGTCGATGCTTTTGAGGACATGTTCCCCGGGTTCCGTGACGCGCTTTAAGCGCTTGCCGTGGCGACCAAATATTTCGATGCCCAATTCCTCTTCAAATTCAAGAATGGCCTTGGACACGCCAGGTTGTGAGGTGTGCAGCGATTTCGCCACTTCGGTGAGGTTCAGGTTGCGTTTGACGGCTTCTTGGACAAAACGAAATTGATGAAGGTTCATAACAAATTCATATAACAGAGGGCTTAATTATGCCTTCTATGATGAATTTCTGGCTCATGAAAGATGAAATAGGCGCTTTATCTCGCCATGAGTACGAACAAATTATTCACTTCAAAAAGTGGTTTTCATTCGCATGCAATGTGGGCCAGCAAGTCCAGTAATTGAGGATGTTCGCCAACCGCTGGCACACATTCAAACCGTACATCAGGGTAACGCGCTGTCAATTCAGACATCATCGATGGCAAATCGTTTCTGACATGTTTGCCAACCCCTAAGAACATGGGGACCACGCGAATCTCGTCAGCCCCTAGGGCGACAAATTCGGCAACTGATGTGGCCAGGTCTGGTTGGCTCAATTCGAGGTAGGCGCAAGTGACCCATGCATTCGGCTGGGCTTTGAGAATTCGTTCTTTGACCGCCACCATGGGCAAATGCCATTGCGGGTCGCGTGAACCATGGGCGAACAGGATGATGGCTTTCATCAGTGTCTCAACACCAATCTGGCGAAGGCGGCCAATGAACCCGCAGAAAACACCAAGCCCGGCGTGGCTGCAGCCAACCAAGGCGGCCAACTGTTGAGGTTGCCGATGTAGCCAAACAGGTTGTTGATCAATACGAAGGTGATGCCAATGACCACACCAAAAAACACCATGGTGTTCATGTTGGCGTTACGCAAATGTAAATAGGCAAAAGGCAAGGCCAGCACCACCATCACGATGCAACTGATGGGGTAGAAAACTTTTTTCCAGAAATCGATTTCATAGCGTTGAGACGCTTGGTCGTTTTTCTTCAAGTGATTGATGTAGCGGAATAAATCCCAGGTGGCCATTCGTTCGGGCTTGAGCAACGCCACGGAGACCATGTCTTCTGTCAACGCATTGGGCCACTTCAAGCTGGGATAGGTCGTTCGTTCAAGGTTGCTGTCGATGGCGTCGTTGAATTTGTCTCGGACGACGTCTGCCAGCAACCAAGCGTCATTGCTATCCATGAAGGTACCAGAGGTCGCTTTCAGTATTGAAGTGAGCTTGCCAGCGCTGTTGAATTCAAATATGCGGATGGAGCCCAGTTGTCCATCACGACTGAGTGCCAACACATTCACGATGCTGGAGGCGTCTTGTTTATTTTCTTTGAGCCAAGCACCCGATGAGCCGTTGGTGATGGTTTGCCCAAGGTACCTGGCTTTGAGCAATTGAGCTTGCCGGCTGCTGGCTGGGGTGAGGTAGTCGCCCACCACAAAGGCCACCAATACAAAAATCAACCCAATTTCAAGCAACGTGCGCAACGCCTTGATTGGCCCCAAACCGCTGGTGCGCAAGATGGTGAATTCTGAACTTTGCGCCAGTCTCGCCATGACAAAAATGGTGCCAATCAACACAGTGATGGGCAATAACTCGTAAACATGGTTGGGAACCATCAAAACCACGTACCACATGGCGTGTCGGATGGAATATGCACCCTGCGGACCTTGCCCAACCATTTTCAATTCGTCGATGGTGTCGAAGAAAAAAAACAGCGCAACAAACCCCAAGGTGACAAAACCTACTTTTTGCAATACCTCGCGGTAAATCATCCAGCGTATGGTTTTCATGCTTGCACCACTTTGGTGGCCATGGGTTTGCGGGCTTTGGTAAACACCAGCCCTTGTTGCTGGCGCCAATAAAGAATCATCAGTGACACCAACAAGACAGGCAGATGCAGCGTGATCAGCATGGCTGGCATGCTGATTCTGCCCCCGGCGATCCAATGCTTGCTCATGTTCACCATGTTGTAGTAGGTGAAGAAGCTGATCACCGTGACGATGAGCGAACCCGAGCGACCACTGCGGGGATTGATGAAAGGAATGGCAATGGCAAGAATCATCAAATTGAAGGCCGCGATGGCCATGCCAATGCGCCAACCCAACTCTGCCAAATTGACCGCGGTCGGGTCAGACAACAGCGCCATTGGTTGCATGGATTGCGCGTCAGCAGAGCTCAGTTGTGGCGGAATGGAATCGATTTTCGAGGCGTGGGTTTCAAACTCAATCAATTTAAATTCGTTTTTGTCGGGTTTGATTTCAATGCGTTGACCGTTGGACAAAATAAAGAAGCGTTCTCTGTCCCGGGTTTCAATGATGCCGGTCTGCGCGGTCACGATGGATTGCGTGTTGTTTTCGTTTGAAACCACAAAAATTCGGTTGCCTGTTTTTTCAGCAATACTCGAGTTGTCAATGAAAAACACGCGCTTGCCGTCAGCAGATTCTTGAAACTGTCCGGGCTTGATGCGTTCGATGTCACCGCGTTTTTCATATCGCTCGCGCATTTCCCGAATTTGCATGTTTGACCAAGGCCAAGCCATCAATGACAGCGCGGTGATGGTGATCAACCAAGGCCAAGAAAAGCGCAGTGCCGGGGAGAGCAAAGACAGCACGCTTTGACCGCTGGCTTGCCAAATCACCATCTCGCTGTCGGCATACATGCGCGAAACAGTGGAGACCAACGCGATGTAGAGGCTCAGGGTCAAAAGGGAATGCAAATTGCTCATGGCGGTGTAGCCCAACACCACGCCCACGTCCTGCGGATTGAACCTGCCAATCGACGCTTCACCAAATGTGCGAATCAGCCAAACGGTGATGACGATGATGGTCAAAACCACCAGCGTCGCCCAGAAATACCTGGCCAGTTCTTGTCGAAAAGAGGAATCGAATAACATGCAAGTCGGTATTTAAAAGGCTGATTATGAACTTGGAACTTCAAACGCTTACATGGGCTCAGGCGGCATCTCTTCACACCGATGCGCTGATCGTCTTAGTTTCTCAGAAACAGGCCAAGACCACAGGCTTGTTGGCCACGATGTTGGCCCAAGCTGAAAAATCTGGTGACTTCGCTCCTACAGCCGGTCAATGCATGCTTTGGTGGAAGCCCCCCGGCCTCAACACCCAACGCTTGTTGTTTGCTGGAACTGGCTCAGGGCGTGCGCAAGATGTCCGCCAAGCGGTCACCTCGGCCATTCAGGCGGTGAAGAAATCCAAAGCCTCCAAAGTAACCATTTGTTTGCAAGACAGTCACGAGCCCCACTTGGTGGTGGCCGCCCAAGCGGCAGCAGATGCGGCTTATGTGTACACCGCCACCAAACCCAGCGCCAAGGCGTCGCTCATCACCCGCATCTGCTTGGGTGTGCCAGATGCAAAACGGTCGTCAGCATCGTTTGCCATGGCCAAAGCCCAGGTTGCCGGTGTGGCGTTGGCCAGAGAATGGGGCAACCGGCCTGCCAACCATGCCACCCCCGAATTGTTGGCAAAAGCAGCCAAGGCGTTGGCAAAGCATCCCAAGTTATCTTGCGAAGTGTTGGGGCTCAAAGAAGTATTGCGGTTAGGCATGGGCTCATTTGCTGCCGTGGCGCAGGCCTCGGCGCAACCATTGAAATTCATCGTTTTGAATTACAAGGGTGCTGCTGCAGCGCAAGCGCCCGTGGTGTTGGTGGGCAAGGGCATCACCTTTGACACGGGAGGCATTTCGCTCAAGCCAGGCCCGGGCATGGATGAAATGAAATTCGACATGTGCGGCGCTGCCAGTGTGCTGGGTACGTTTGAGGCACTGGCGCATTTGAAGCCAGCTGTCAATGTGGTCGGTTTGATTCCCGCTTGCGAAAACATGCCGGGCGGTAAAGCGTTGAAGCCTGGCGATGTGGTCACCAGCATGAGCGGTCAAACCATCGAAATTTTGAACACCGACGCAGAAGGCCGTTTGATTCTTTGCGATGCACTGACCTATGCCAAACGATTCAAACCCAGTGCCGTGATCGACATTGCCACACTGACCGGTGCTTGTGTGATCGCTTTGGGTCATTTGCGCAGCGGCTTGTATGCAACGGATGAAGCATTGGCTAAACAGTTGTTGGACGCCGGTGAGCGCAGTTTGGATTTGTGTTGGCGCATGCCGCTGGACGAGGAATATGCCGAGGGCTTGAAGTCCAATTTTGCGGATGTGGCGAACGTGGCTGACCGTGCCGCAGGCTCGGTGACAGCGGCCAAATTCCTGCAGCGTTTTGCGAATGATTTCCCTTGGGCCCATTTGGACATTGCAGGAACCGCTTGGAAAAGTGGTGCGGCCAAGGGCGCAACCGGTCGCCCAGTGCCTGCCTTGCTGTCTTATTTGATGGCTCAGGTGGGCAAGGCCACCTCTTCCAGTTCAAGCCGCCGAGCAAAAACTTAAAGTCTTCATCGTTAAGTCAGCCATGACCGAAGTTGCTTTCCATTTCAATGCCACAGACAAGTTGGAATACGCCTGTCGGCTGTTGAGAAAAGCTGTGGCCAATTCAGCCCAAGTGGTGGTCACCGGCGGTGATCATCAACTCAATGCGCTTGATGCTGCGCTCTGGTCATTCCATCCCACTTCATTTGTTCCGCATTGCGTTTACGAGGACAAGGAACATGCCTTGACTCACAGCCCGGTGGTGTTGGTGAAGGACACGGCATTACCTGATGCCTTACCACATCACCACGTGTTGTTGAATTTAGGCAATGACTTGGTCAAAGGTTTTGAAGCATTTGAGCGCATCATTGAAATCGTGACCCATGATGAAGAGGACAAGTCCTGTGCACGTGTGCGCTGGAAACATTACGCAGACAGAGGCTACCCTTTGCAACGACACGACCTCAGCGCCAAACCTGCCAGCCCATGACCCAAGCTTCAAACCCACCACCCGTGCCAGCACCTCTGTTAACGGACGTGATTCAGGTCAACGAGTCTTTGCGACCAGCGGTGCTGCCATGGAATCAAAAGGTGCAAATCAAAGAGGCATTGGGCGGCAAACATGTGCAAGACGCTTTGGCCGATGAAGTGATTGAAAAAGTTCAACAACGGATCGCGGAAATGATGCCTGAACTGATCCGTGACGCGGTAGACCAAGTGCTCAAAGAACATGCGCCCAAATTGGATTGAGGCTTGTTCATCTGTTTTTTCGGAGGACTTACGCGTTTTTTCTATTGACTTTAGGGTTTTTTCTTAATTAATATCTCTTCATATCTTTTGTTCAACTCAGGAGCTCACTTTGAAACATCAACTCTCATTCATTGCATTGGCGGTCGCGTTTTCAGGGGCGGCTTTGGCTCAGGAAGTCGTCAAAATCGGACATGTTGCGCCCATCAGCGGGGCCATTGCTCACCTTGGCAAGGACAATGAAAACGGCGCTCGTTTGGCCATTGAAGAACTGAACGCCAAAGGCATTTCGATTGGTGGAAAGAAAGTCAAATTTGAGTTGCTGGCAGAAGATGATGCAGCGGACCCCAAGCAGGGAACTGCGGCGGCCCAAAAATTGGCAGACCAAAAGGTCAGCGGGGTGATCGGACATTTGAATTCAGGCACATCGATTCCTGCCTCCAAAATTTACAGCGATGCGGGCATCCCCCAAATTTCTCCTTCCGCCACCAACCCGAAATACACGCGTCAAGGTTATAAAACCACTTTCCGAGTGGTCGCAGATGACGTCCATTTGGGCGGCACGCTTGGCCGCTATGCCGTCCAAAAATTGAATGCCAAAACCATTGCAGTGGTTGATGACCGCACCGCCTATGGACAAGGTGTTGCAGATGAGTTTGAAAAGGCTGCCAAAGCCGCCGGTGCGACCATCGTTGGCCGTGAATTCACCACAGACAAGGCCACAGATTTCACAGCCATTTTGACCACCATCAAAGGCAAAAAACCCGATGTGGTTTTCTTCGGCGGCATGGATGCTGTGGCTGGCCCCATGATCAAACAAATGAAGGCCTTGGGGCTCAATGCCAAATTCATGGGTGGTGATGGCATTTGCACCGGCGAACTGTTCAAGCTGTCCGGCGACACCATGGCCGACAATCAGGTGTATTGCGCTGAAGCGGGTGGTGTAGAGGGCCCGCAAGAAAAAGTGTTGAACGATTTCAAGGTCAAGTTCAAAAAACGTTTCAATGCCGATGTGCAAATTTATGCACCGTATGTGTACGATGCGGTCAATGTCATGGTGGCAGCCATGGTCAAAGCCAATTCATCAGACCCGGCCAAATATTTGCCAGTGCTTGCCAAAACATCCGACTACAAAGGCGTGACAGGCAACATTGGTTTTGATGAAAAAGGCGATGTCAAAAACGGCGCGTTGACCCTGCACAGTTACAAAGCAGGTCAAAAAATCAATTTGGCGGTGGTTCGTTAAGCCACAGAGATACGAAGTTTCCAACTGGTTTTTTGCCAGGCGATGGCTTCTTGATGAAGCAAATGGTTGGATTGCGGAAACCGCTGCGCCCACAGCGGTTCTATCTTTAATTCAAAACATCTGGCGATGTGCTTAGACTTTTGAAGTTGTACTGAACTGTGCTCCGGGTCTCGTCTTGCATGACACAAAATCACTGCCAGGCGCAAACTCAGCAATTGATAGATCAGGTGCTCATCTTCAAAATCCATGTCGAGTTTACGCAGCTTACCTTTGTGTCCTAAAACCAATAAGCTGAGCCGATGCAATTCATGTTTGGCAAACCCCGGGGTATCGGTGTTTTCCAAAATATATGCGCCATGTTTGTGTGAGTCGGTGTGAGAGATCACATTGCCAATCTCATGCAATTGGGCAGCCCAACTCAGTTTCTTTTGTAACCTGACCCACTCAGCGCTGCCTTCTTCGTGGGTTTGTAATTTCTTTAGAAATTCACAAGCGAGTTTGCTGACCCTTTGCGCTTGCGCTGCGTCTGCTTGAAAGCCTTTTCTCAGTCCAGTGACAGTCATCGCTCTCGTGTCATTGGACTCGTTTTCACGGTCAAGCATGTCATACAGGACACCGTGTCTGAGTGCGCCCGGGGTCACCATCAACTCATCGATGTTGAACAAATCGAGCAAGGCAGACAATACGCTGAGTCCTCCACCGATGACTGCTTTGCGTTCTTCTTTCAAGCCATCCAGCCTGAGTTTGTCAACATGCCCGATGCGAATGAGCTGTTCTCTGAGCCACGCGATGCCGTCCTTGGTGATTCTGTCTGCAGGCCATCCCGCTTGAACCAAGGACTCTGAGACTGCACTCACGGTGCCTGATGAACCATAAGCCACATCCCAAGCGTCTTTGCCAAATACAGGTAAGGCCTCGTCAAGTATGGCTTTGGCAGCCACCTCCGCTTTTTGAAAAGCGGCGACAGTGAACTCGCCACTTGAGAAATATTTCATGCTTGAAGCCACGCTACCTAAACGGTAGGACTCCAATTGCAAAGCCTGTTTGTTTTGGCCAATGATGAATTCTGTAGATCGCCCACCGATGTCTATCACCAAGCGACGTTCATCCGAGGGCGGCAATAAATGTGCAACGCCTTGGTATATCAAACGCGCCTCTTCACGACCTGAAACCACCTCGATGGGGAACCCCAAAATTTGGTTGGCTTTGTCTAGGAACAATTTGGCGTTTCTGGCTTCTCTGAGTGTCTGAGTGGCCACTGCACGCACTTGTGATCGTTCAAACCCAGAGAGTTTTTCGGCAAACCGCGCCAGGCACTCCCAGCCCTTTTCCATGGAACTCAGGCTCAAATTTCGGTCTTGGTCTAAGCCACTGCCTTGCCTAACGGCTTCTTTCAAATACTCGTAACGTTGAAACAAGCCATTATTGAAACGGCATATTTCTAAGCGAAAACTGTTGGACCCCAAGTCAATGGCTGCCAGCAAAGTGCCATTTTTCATCGTGAAGTACGCCTGGTGTGCAAAATGGTCAGTTTGAATATTTGAAACATAAAGAACTCAAAAATATGATTAATACCCGCATTTTTCAAATATTTTATACAGCAGTTGTTACCTTTGAATAACCATGAATGACACGGAATTGTCATATTCAAAGCCTACATTGTCACTTGAGTTGGGTATCCGTTCGAGTTTATTTTCTTCAAGGAGTTCATGTGAATTTTTCAAGAACCGTGGTCACGGCAGTCACAACTGCCATCCTGTCTTTCACCGCCGTTGCTGCTGATATCACAGGAGCCGGCGCCACATTTCCATTCCCCGTTTACAGCAAATGGGCTGAAGCGTTCAAAGAAAAATCTGGTGTCGGTGTCAATTACCAATCGATTGGTTCATCTGGCGGCATCAAACAAATCAAAGCCAAGACGGTTGACTTTGGTGCGACAGATGCGCCCATGAAAGCAGACGAAGTTGAAAAAGAAGGCATGGTGCAATTTCCCGCAGTCATCGGCGGCGTGGTTGCTGTGGTCAACCTCAGTGGTGTCAACCCCGGCGACATCAAATTGACCGGTGAATTGTTGGCAGACATCTTCATTGGCAAGATCACCACTTGGAGCGACAAGCGCATCAAAGAAATGAACCCTGGCGTGAAATTGCCAGACGAGTACATCACGGTGATTCACCGTGCTGATGGTTCAGGCACCACTTTCACATTCACGGAATATTTGTCCAAAGTCAGTGCAGATTGGAAGGACAAAGTGGGTGCAGGTGCAGCAGTCAAATGGCCGGCTGCCACCTCGGTGGGTGGCAAAGGCAACGAAGGTGTTGCAGCCAACGTCAGCCGTGTGAAGAACTCCATCGGCTATGTGGAATACGCGTACGCCAAGAAAAACAAACTCTCACACATCAATCTGAAAAACAAAGATGGCAACGTGGTTGAACCCGATGATTTGACATTCGCTGCTGCCGCTGCGGGCACTGACTGGTCTAAATTCCCAGCCATGGCTGCTTCATTGACTGACGCGGCAGGTGCCAAATCTTGGCCCATCACCACGGCCACTTTCATTCTGATGTACAAGCAACCCACCAACAAAGCTGCTTCCGCCGATGTGTTGAAATTTTTTGATTTTGCCTTCAAAGACGGCAAGAAAATGGCGACAGATTTGGATTACGTACCGTTACCTGACGCAACCACAGACTTCATTCGCAAAAATGTCTGGTCAAAAATTGAACTCAAGTAAATAATCCCTCGTCCTCCAAATTCAGTCTGTCATGTTTTAAGCGGGCAGACTGAATTTTTTTAATCACTGTGAACAATGAACATGCCTGACGATTCTCAAACACTGCATGCCAGCAAAATCAAATGGATGCGATTGCAAGATTTTGTTTTTGAAAATCTGACGCTGTTTTTTGCGACCACCACACTGATCGCTTTATTGGGCATCATCATTTCTTTGGCTGTCAGTGCATGGCCCGCATTGAAAGCTTTTGGGATTCCCTTTTTTTACACCATTGAATGGGACATCATCAACTCCGAATTCGGGGGGTTGATCGCTATTTTCGGCACAGTCACCACCGCGCTGATTGCGATATTGATTGCTGTGCCATTGGCATTTGGCATTGCTTTGTTTTTGACGGAAATATGCCCGATGCCGCTACGCCGTCCTCTGGGCACAGCTGTTGAATTATTGGCTGCAGTGCCATCCATCATTTACGGCATGTTCGGTTTGTTTGTGTTTGCCCC
>RFYK01000089.1 GCA_009925585.1 Betaproteobacteria bacterium
GTGACTTCCCTGCTTTTTTGAGCAGAGCCGACTATTATGGCACATTTTCAGCGCCGCAAGTCAGATTCGCCGTTTTTTTGTCACAGCCACGGGGCTGGCAACCAGAAAGCCGCATTCAAGGGGTCAAAACATAGCCTTTGGCGACCAGCAAATAATCCTTAAGTTCGGATTTGGTACAGCCTTCCTCGTCCAAAATCGCCGCCACTTGTGCTGCCACCGCCATGGAGGCTTTGGCATCCAAAAACAACAGCCGGGATCGACGCGCCAGCACATCCTCGACATTGCGGGCATATTCGTGCCGAACCGCAAACCTCACCATGGCTTCGCTCAAACCAGCCGCCAGCCAATGTTGGGCGCCAGGCAATTGCTCGACTTGGCGTTGTTCATCGCCATACAAATGCAAGCCCTGCGGCTGGGTCAGACTGACCGGCGCAGTGTGTGTCTGTTGAGCACCCATGAAACGTGGCCTGTCTCGGCCGAGGTCAGACGCAGTCGCTGGCAACATCTGGTGCGCCTCGCACTGCGCCAACACGTCCTGCGCCATGGCGCGGTAGGTGGTCCACTTGCCACCCGTCACGGTCACCAGACCACTGCGGCTGACGCTCACAGAATGCTCTCTGCTCAACCCCTTGGTGCTGTGGTCCTGCTCAGCCGTGCGCTTGACCAGTGGCCGCAAACCCACCCAAACACTGCGCACATCACTGCGCCCCAAAGGCTGGGACAAATAGCGGGCTGACTCATTCAATATGAACGCCACTTCGTCTTCAAACGGCTGGGGTTCTCTGGGCATGTCAGAGCGCGGTGTGTCTGTGGTTCCCAAAATGACTTTGCCCAGCCACGGCACCGCAAACAGCACGCGCCCGTCGACGGTCTTGGGCACCAACAAAGCATGCTCGCCCGGCAAAAAGCCACGGTCAACCACCAGGTGCACGCCTTGGCTGGGTGTCACCATCGGGGTCACCGGCACACCTTGGGCATCGGCGTCCAGCTGCCGCAACTGGTCAACCCAAACGCCCGTGGCATTGATCACACACTTGGCCCGTACTTCATAGGCTTGGCCGGTTTCGCCATCTTCACAAACCAGTGTTTTCAACCGCCCGCTGGCATGTTGGAGCTGGGTGACCGCGCAATAGTTGATGAGCAAGGCGCCTTCACGCGCAGCGGTCCGCGCCAAGGTGATGGCAAACCGCGCGTCGTCAAACTGACCGTCCCAATACTGAACGCCCCCATGCAAACCTTGCGGCCTGAGCCCGGGCATGCGTGAGAGCACCTCTTGCGACGTTAAAAATTCGGTGCGGCCCAACCCATGGGTGCCCGCTAAAAAATCGTACAGCTTCAAGCCACTGCCATAAAACCAGGTCTCCCACCAACGGTAAGACGGCATGACAAACGGAATAGGCTGGGCAAGATGGGGCGCATCCTGCAACAACACAGAGCGCTCATGCAAAGCTTCGCGCACCAGGCTGACATTGCCTTGCGCCAAATAACGCACGCCTCCATGGACGAGCTTGGTTGAACGAGACGATGTGCCCTTGGCGAAATCGTGCGAGTCCAGCAAGACCACCTTGTGTCCCCGCGAACTGGCCTCCAAGGCAACCCCCAGACCCGTGGCACCGCCGCCAATGATGGCAATGTCAAAGCTGGAGGTTTCGGCCAGCCGCTGAAATAATGCTTTGCGGGTCATGGGTCACAGACCAATGCAGGCCCGTCACCAGAACGCGACAGGCCCTCAGACACGGGGCATCGCCACCAAGCGACGCCCCTGTCTGTCATCAGCGAACGCGGCCTTCCTTCCAAGCATTGAGCAGCTTTTCATAAGCGATGGTTTCGCCTTTGGGCTTCTCGTTGGCCAATTTGGCCCAGGGTGCCGCTTTGTCGCTCAGGTACTTGGCCGGGTCGCCCTTGGGGTTGAGCTTGGGTGCGCAACGGGCCATGCCAGCGCGCTCCAAGCGGGCCATCACATCGTCCATTTCATTGGCCAAGTTGTCCATGGCTTGCTGCGGTGTTTTCTCGCCGGTCACAGCCACCGCCACGTTTTTCCACCACAGTTGTGCCAACTTGGGATAGTCAGGCACGTTGGTACCGGTCGGTGTCCAAGCCACGCGCGCAGGGCTGCGGTAGAACTCAACCAAGCCACCCAACTTCGGCGCCATTTTGGTCATGGCGTCTGAGCGGATGTCGGACTCGCGAATCGGTGTCAAACCAACGATGGTCTTTTTCAGCGACGTGGTTTTGGCGGTCACGAACTGGGCGTACAACCAAGCGGCTGCGGTTTTGTTGGCGTCATGGTCTTTAAAGAATGTCCATGAACCCACGTCTTGGTAGCCGTTTTGCATGCCTTGCTTCCAATAGGGGCCATTGGGGCCAGGGGCCATGCGCCACTTGGGTGTGCCGTCGGCATTGACCACCGGCAAGCCAGGCTTGGTCATGTCAGCGGTGAAGGCGGTGTACCAGAAGATTTGCTGGGCAATTTGGCCTTGCGCAGGCACGGGGCCGGCTTCACCGAAGGTCATGCCAATGGCTTCCTTGGGCGAGTATTTCTTCATCCAGTCCACATACTTGGTCAACGCATAGACCGCAGCGGGTGAGTTGGTTGCGCCACCACGGGCCACAGAGGCGCCTTGGGGGTTACATCCATCTGCCGAGGCGCGAATGCCCCACTCGTCCACTGGTTTGCCGTTAGGAATGCCGATGTCGGCGGTACCTGCCATCGACAACCAGGCATCGGTGAAACGCCAACCCAGTGAGGGGTCTTTTTTGCCGTAATCCATGTGGCCATAAATCGGTTTGCCGTCAATGGTTTTCACGTCGTTGGTGAAGAACTCGGCGATGTCCTCGTACGCACTCCAATTCAAAGGCACGCCCAAGTCGTAACCGAATTTGGCCTTGAATTTGTCTTGCAAGTCTTTGCGCGCAAACAGGTCGGCACGGAACCAATACAGGTTGGCAAACTGCTGGTCGGGCAACTGGTAGAGTTTTTTGTCGGGGCCGGTGGTGAAACTCGTGCCAATGAAATCTTTCAAGTCCAGACCAGGGTTGGTCCACTCTTTGCCTGCGCCGGCCATGTAGTCGGTGAGGTTCATGATCTTGCCGTAGCGGTAGTGGGTACCGATCAAATCGGAATCAGAAATCCATCCGTCGTAAATCGATTTGCCCGATTGCATGGAGGTTTGCAATTTCTCCACCACATCGCCTTCTTGGATCAGGTCGTGCTTGACCGTGATGCCGGTGATTTCGGTAAAGGCCTTGGCCAAGGTTTTGGATTCGTACTCGTGGGTAGTGATGGTTTCAGACACCACCGAGATTTCCTTGACGCCTTTGGCCTGCAATTTTTTTGCCGCCTCGATGAACCACTTCATCTCAGCCATCTGCTTGTCTTTGGACAAGGTTGACGGCTGGAACTCGTTGTCCACCCATTTTTTCGCTTCAGCTTCACCGGCCCAGGCGCTGTGGCCCAGTACCAGCGCTGCTGCTGCAAAGGCAATTGCACTGTATTTCAATTTCATGCCAGTCTCCTAAAAAATCCCCTTGCTTTGAAAAACACGTGTCTTGGGGAAATGACAGACCGTGTCAAGGAATGGTCTGGCTAGCCCTTGCGCATCACAAGAACCAACCACACCGCGCTCATTGCGGTTGCCCACCATATGGAAGGCTCTGCGCTCAAACTGAACCACACCAACATTTCACCTGCCAAGCCCACGAACATCAAATGCACATACGCTGAACCCAGCAAACCAATGAACAACCGGTCGCCGCGGGTGGTCACCAACGGCAACCAACCTTTGCGCGCCACGGTGGGCGAGCGTCGCTCCCACACCGTCATGCCGATCAACATCAACACGATGCAAATGAAAAAGACCGCCACCGGCAAGGTCCAAACCATCCACTCAAGCATGTGTTGCACTCCTGTTCATACGCGTCCCATGGCAAAACCTTTGGCGATGTAATGCCGCACAAACCAAATCACGATGGCGCCGGGCACGATGGTCAACACACCGGCCGCAGCCAGCGTGGCCCAGTCCATGCCGGAGGCGCTGACAGTGCGCGTCATGGTTGCCACGATCGGCTTGGCATTGACGCTGGTGAGCGTGCGCGCCAGCAGCAACTCGACCCAACTGAACATGAAGCAAAAGAAGGCTGTCACGCCGACACCGGCTTTGATCAGCGGCAAAAACACTTTGACAAAAAACGCCGGAAAGCTGTAGCCATCGATGTAGGCGGTTTCGTCAATTTCACGTGGAATGCCGCTCATGAAGCCTTCCAAAATCCACACCGCCAAGGGCACGTTGAACAACAAATGCGCCATCGCCACCGCGATATGCGTGTCCATCAATCCCACGGTGCTGTAGAGCTGAAAAAACGGCAGCAAAAACACGGCAGGCGGTGTCATGCGGTTGGTCAACAACCAGAAAAACACATGCTTGTCACCCAAAAAGCTGTAGCGTGAAAACGCATAAGCAGCGGGCAAGGCCACCAGCACCGAAATCACCGTGTTGATCAGCACATAAATCAGGCTGTTGATATAGCCCGAATACCATGACGGGTCAGTGAAGATGGTCAGGTAATTGTCCCAAGTCGGGTCTGCCGGAAACAAAGCAAAACTCGAGAGGATTTCTTGGTTGGTGCGCAAGCTCATGTTGACCATCCAATAAATGGGCAACAAGGCAAACACCATGTAGAGCACCAAGAACACCGTGCGCTTTTTGAAACGGCGTTCATCCATGTTCGCTCTCCTTGGCTTGGGTGCCGACACTTTGCATCCAGTTGTAAAGAATGAAGCACAACAGCAGAATGATCAAGAAGTAAATCAGCGAAAACGCCGCAGCCGGCCCAAGGTCAAATTGGCCCACCGCTTTTTGCGTCAGGTATTGGCTCAAAAACGTGGTGGCATTGCCCGGCCCACCACCCGTCAACACAAACGGTTCGGTGTAAATCATGAAACTGTCCATGAACCGCAGTAACACCGCAATGACCAGCACACCGCGCAACTTGGGCAATTGGATGAACCTGAACACCGCCCACTTGGACGCGCCGTCAATTTGCGCGGCTTGGTAGTAAGCATCGGGAATGCTGCGCAAACCCGCATAAGCCAGCAAAGCCACCAACGGGGTCCAGTGCCAGATGTCCATGACCAGCACCGTCAGCCAAGCGTCACGGGCATTGCCGGTGTAGTTGTACTCAATGCCCATGGCTTGCAAAGTGGCCCCCAACAAACCAATGTCTGCGCGGCCAAAAATTTGCCAGATGGTGCCCACCACATTCCACGGAATCAACAATGACAAGGCCAACAACACCAAGGTCACGGACGCCTGCCATCCCTTGGCAGGCATGGACAAAGCCAGCGCAATTCCCAGCGGGATTTCTATCAACAGCACGGACAAAGAAAACACCAATTGGCGCCACAACGCATCATGCAAATCTTGGTCGCGCATGACGGCGGCAAACCATTCGGTGCCGACAAACACCCGCCGTTCAGGCGAAATGATGTCTTGAACCGAGTAATTGACCACGGTCATCAACGGCAAGATGGCCGAAAACGCCACGCAAACCACCACCGGCAGAATCAGAAACCAGGCTTTTTGATTGACTGGTTTCATGCAATCCACTCCTCGTTTTCATAGAAGCAACTGTGCGTGCCCATCACCTGCACATGCACCGTCTCACCCACTTGCCATTGGCTGGCGACAGTACCTGCCAACCGAACGCGCACCACACCGGCATCGCATTCGGTGGTCAGCAAACCACTGGTGCCCAGGTCTTGCCAGCGCAACACCTTCGCCGGCAAACTGCCGGGCACCGGTTGTGCATACACCGAGATGTATTCGGGCCGAACGCCCAACTTCAAAGAACGCGTGCCCGCCAACTGCTGCGCCAAGGGCGCGGGCAATGCCAGCGTGGCCGAGCCAATCTGCAAGGCTTGCTGCGTGCACACCGCAGGCAAAAAGTTCATGCCGGGTGAACCAATGAAATGTCCGACAAAGGTGTGCGCCGGGCGCTCGAACAAGGCTTCAGCGCTGCCCACTTGCACCGCACGACCGCGGGTCATCACAACCACTTCCTGTGCAAACGTCAACGCTTCGACTTGATCGTGGGTGACATAAATCAAGGTGTGCTTGAGTTCTTGGTGCACTTGCTTGAGTTTTCTGCGCAGTTGCCATTTCAAATGCGGGTCAATCACCGTCAAGGGTTCATCAAACAAAATGGCCGCCACATCCGGGCGGACCAGACCGCGGCCCAAGGAGATTTTTTGTTTGGCGTCGGCGGACAGTCCGGCCGCACGCTGGTCGAGTTGCGAATTGAGTTCGAGCATTTCAGCGATTTGACCCACCCGCTGGCGAATCTGTGCCTTCGGCATCTGCCGGTTCAGCAAGGGGAAGGCCAGGTTCTCGGCCACGGTCATCGTGTCGTAGATGACGGGAAACTGAAACACTTGGGCTATGTTGCGCTGCTGCGGTGTGAGTGCGGTGACATCTTCACCATTGAATGTGACATGCCCATGCGACGGCTTGACCAAGCCGGAAATGAGGTTGAGCATGGTGGTCTTGCCGCAACCGGAAGGCCCGAGCAGCGCATATGCCCCCCCGGCCTTGAACGACATCTTCAATGGCAGCAAAGCGTAATCGCTGTCTTGTTGCGGGTCAGGGTGGTAGGCATGCGCCAGGTCCAAGTCGATGTGCGCCACCATGTCAGTGTTCCCCCGCCTGGCCCACGGGCGAGCGCATCAGCTCGCCTTGGCTATCGAACACATAGGCATCCCGTTCATTGACATACACCGTCAACGCGGCACCGATCTCGAAGAAATGCACGCCTGTTTTTTGCATCACCAATTCCATCGAACCACAACGCAGGTGAACAAACGTGTCGGTGCCGGAAATCTCGGCCAACTGAACCATGGCCTTCAGGCCCAGGTCACCCGGGCGCATGTCGGTGCGCAAGGCGGTGGCCCGCCAACCCAACTGCACTTGAGCGGCGCTGCCGGCGGTCTGCGTCAACATCAATTCGCTGTGGTTGTCCAACTGCCAGCCGCCTGCGGCCAGCGCGCGCGCCTGCAACACATTCATCGGCGGGTCGCTGAAGGCCCTGGCCACATCCAGCGACTGGGGCTGGCGAAACACTTCCAGCGTGGGCCCGTATTGCAGTACACGGCCTTCTTTCATCACGGCTGTGTGCCCGCCCAACAGCAAGGCCTCGGTGGGTTCGGTGGTGGCGTAAACCACCGTGCCACTGCCCGCCTCGAACAGTTGGGTCAAGTCTTCGCGCAATTCTTCACGCAGCTTGTAATCGAGGTTGACCAAAGGCTCGTCCAAAAACATCAACGGCGCTTGTTTGGCCAAGGCACGTGCCAATGCCACCCGCTGCTGCTGGCCACCGGACAAAGCCGCAGGCAACCGGTCTAAAAACGGCTCGATCCGCAAGCGCTTGGCCAAGGCCTTGACCTTGTGCGCAATGTCCGAGTCGCCGCGTAAGCGCATGGGTGAAGCGATGTTGTCGAACACGCTCATGGAGGGGTAGTTGATGAACTGCTGGTAGACCATGGCCACATTGCGCTCGCGCACACCCACCCCGGTGACATCCCGCCCGTCTGCCCACACCCGCCCTTGACTGGGCGTATCCAAGCCTGCCATCAAGCGCATCAAACTGGTTTTACCGGCCTGTGTCGCACCCAGCAACACCGTCACCGCATTCGGCACCAAGGCCAAGCTCAATGGGTAAATGTGCATCTGCCCGCCTACCGCCTGGCTGATCTGGTCTAGTTTCAAGGTCATGGCTGGCAGCTGTGTTCCATGTCGAATCGGGTCAATGAGGCGGCATCCCGGCCGTGCCGCCGGATTTTCTTTTCTTTTCGCATTTTTGTTCGTATTTGTTTTTATTGATTCGGTATTTTCCCTAGGTCGGTGCTCTTGGCGCATGCATTAAGGTATGTGCCAACCGCTTTCAGAGTCCCATGAGCCCGAACCCGCGCCAAACCCAACTGCTTGACCTGGTGCAGGCAAAGGGGTCGGTATCGATTGAATTTTTGGCAGAAACGTTTTCTGTCACCTTGCAAACCGTGCGCCGCGATGTGCAGCGCCTGTCTGAAGCCGGCTTGCTGTCACGCTTTCATGGTGGCGTGCGTCTTCCCAGCTCCACCACCGAAAACATTGCCTATCGCCAGCGTCAAGCGTTGTCCATGGACGGCAAAACACGGATTGCCAAAGCGATTGCTGCCAGTGTGCCGCAAGGCTGTTCACTCATCATGAACATCGGCACCACCATGGAGGCGGTGGCGCGTGAATTGCGCCACCACCGGGGTCTGCGTGTGATCACCAACAACTTGAACGTGGCGCAGATCATGAGCGACAACACCGATTGCGAAGTCATCGTCACAGGCGGCATGGTGCGCGGCGTGGACCGCGGCATTGTGGGCGAAGCCACGGTGGACTTCATCCGGCAATTCAAAGTCGATATCGGCCTGATCGGCATCAGTGGGATCGAGGCCGATGGCACCATGCGTGACTTTGACTACCGGGAAGTCAAAGTGGCCAAGGCCATCATTGAACATTCACGGCAAGTCTGGCTGGCCGCAGACAGCACCAAATTCAACCGCCCCGCCATGGTGGAGTTGGCCCATTTGTCGCACATTGACCGCCTGTTCACCGATGCCCCGCCGCCAGACAGTTTTGTGCATTTGCTCGAGCAGTCGGGCGTTGAATGCAGCGTCGCCGACGAGGCGGCAAGCGCGCCTGCCTTGACACTGGTCACCTGATTTATCTCGTGAGGATGCCATGACCTATTTATTGGCCCTGGACCAGGGCACCTCGAGTTCTCGAAGCATCATTTTCCGGCCGGATGGCAGCATCCTGGCGTCGGCGCAAGCGGAGTTTCGCCAAATCTACCCGCAACCCGGCTGGGTCGAACACGACCCCGAAGAAATTTGGCAAAGCCAACTGGCCACCGCCCGACAAGCCCTGTCGCAAGCCGGGGTCAGCGCCAGTTCGATGGCTTCTGTGGGCATCACCAACCAACGCGAAACCACGGTGGTTTGGCGCCGCGACACCGGACAAGCGATTTACAACGCCATTGTTTGGCAAGACCGGCGTGCTGAGCCGCAATGCCTGCGCTTGCGACAAGCAGGCCACGCCGACAAGGTGCAACACAAAACGGGCCTGCTGATCGACGCCTATTTTTCTGCCACCAAACTGCAATGGATACTGAACCATGTCGAAGGCGCTCGCGGCATGGCCGAACGCGGCGAATTGGCGTTTGGCACGGTCGACAGTTGGTTGATCTGGAAATTGAGCGCTGGCGCGGTGCATGCCACCGATGTCAGCAACGCGGCACGCACCCTGTTGTTCAACATCCACACCAACCAGTGGGACGAGGAGCTGCTGGCTCTGTTTGACATACCCGCCTCGTTGCTGCCGCGCGTGCAAGCGTCGGCGAGCGACTTTGGCCACACCCAAGCCGAGTGGTTGGGCCAGGCCTTGCCCATCGGCGGCGTGGCCGGTGACCAGCAAAGCGCGCTGTTCGGTCAAGCCTGTTTTGGCGCAGGCCAAGCCAAAAACACCTATGGCACAGGTTGCTTCATGCTGATGCACACTGGCGATCGTTGCCTGACCAGTACCAATGGCTTGATCACCACCAGCGCGGCACAGCCCGACCAAGCCACCGCGTATGCGCTCGAAGGCAGCGTGTTCATCGGCGGGGCTGTCGTGCAATGGTTGCGTGATGGTTTGCGGGCATTTGACAAAAGTGCCGATGTGCAGTCCCTGGCCGAGACCGTGCCTGACACGGGCGGCGTGGTGCTGGTGCCCGCCTTCACCGGTTTGGGCGCGCCTTATTGGCAAGCCGATGCGCGTGGCGCGATCCTGGGCTTGTCGCGCGGCACCACCATGGCGCACATTGCCCGCGCCGCATTGGAGAGCATTGCGTTTCAAAGCACCGCGCTG
>RFYK01000090.1 GCA_009925585.1 Betaproteobacteria bacterium
AGATAGTTGGCTTCTGAGGGAGAATTCACGTGTTCAGTTTCATTTTGGGCAACCTGCCATCATAGCCAATCTGCGTTTTATCCCGCTCACCATGCGCACCACTTTCACCGCTCACCCGCCCATTGCCCTGTGGCTTGTATGGCATGAGTAACGCTAAAGCGCTCAGCCTGCAAGGCTTTGCCAGTTTGTTACTGGTGGCCTTGCTGATGGCGGCCAACCATGTGTCTGCCCGATTGGCATTCAACAGCGGTTTGGATGTCGCCACCGCCGTCGCTGTGCGCAGCGGCTGCACTGCGCTGGTGGTCGGCATGTTGGTGATGTGGGGTCGGGTGTCTTGGCAATTGACCCGACGGCAACTCAAAGGTTTGTTGTTGGTCGGTGTGATGATTGGTTGCCAAAGCCAACTTCTGTATGGCGCTGTCTCGCGCTTGCCCGTGGCATTGGCCCTGTTGGCGTTCAACACCTACCCTTTATGGGCCGCGCTGTGGAACCGGTTGATTTACCAACAACCGCCTGAACGCCAAGTGTTGTTGACCATGCCCATGATTTTGTTGGGGCTGGCGTTGGCATTGGATGTAGCGGGTGCCGCTTCGGGATTGGGTGCCGCGCAACAGTGGGCGATCATGGGCGAAGGCGTCGCTTTTGCCATGGCAGCCGCTGCCAGTTTTGGGTTGGTGTTGGTCTGGACGCAGCATGAAACCGCAGGCTTGGATGGCCGGGTACGTACCTTTTTCAGCTTGGTGCTGGCGTGCTCAGTCGCATTGGTTGTGATGGGTTGGCACGGCGGCCCGCACTGGCCCACCACCGAATTGGGATGGTGGGGTTTGCTCGGCCTGACCTGTTTGTACGGCAGTGGCTTCACCCTGATGTTCACCGTGTTGCCCAAGCTGGGTGTCGCTGGCAACTCGGCCATCATGAACATGGAGCCCGTGTTTGCTCTGGGTTTGGGTTGGGTAGCGCTGGCCTTTGCGCTGGCAACTTCGCAATGTGTGGATCTGGTTGCGGGTTCAAACGACTCGCGCACAGCCATCGCCATCGCACATGCCACCATTGCCTGCACTGAGCGATGCACAACGAGAACGATTGAAGTTGTATTGTCAGCTTGCTCCAGGTCATGTGCTTTCAACATCGGCCCACACCGCACGCGACATCCATCTACGCAAGCACAGCCACTACGCAGGTGACTTATTGCGCTGTTTGTATCCGAGGTTTTTGGATCGCCGGTTCATGAAAGAGTTTGGTGATGTCAATTGGGTTCCTGCTGCACCCATGTTTGTCAAAAGCCGCCCCATCTCAGCCGACAACCACAACGCTGTGCTGTTGCCATTGGATGTGCGCCGTCACATGTGTTTTCCCAGAGACCCCTTTTCGTTTGAAACCAAGTACCCCTGCATGGTCTGGCGTGGCGCTGGCTACCAGCCGCATCGCCAACTTTTTTTACAACAAGCCAGCGGCTTGTCTTGTTGCGACGCTGGCGATCCTGGTTTGCCAGTTGACCATGTGCACTACCGACCTTGGCTGAGCATTCATCAGCAGCTGCGATTCAAATACATCATTTCCGTGGAAGGCAATGACGTGGCCACCAACTTGAAATGGATCATGCATTCCAATTCGCTGTGCCTGATGCCCCGCCCGCGTTTTGAAACTTGGTTTTTAGAGAGCCGTTTGGTAGCGGGTGTGCATTACGCCGAACTGTCGGATGACTTCAGTAATTTGCAAGACCTGTTTGAGCACTACGAACAGCACCCTGCGCAAGCCTTGGCCATCATCCATCAAGCCCAAGCTTATACAAGGCAGTTCTTGGACACCAGCGCCGACAATCTGTTGGCACAGCATGTTTGCCAAGCTTATTTTGAGGCCCATGTCGATGCGCCAACCGAATAATGCCGCCAGTGGTGAAGCTGCGGTTGCCTCTGAGGGCATTCTTTCATTACGACTTAAGATACCCCGTCCATTGAAGACATTGCGTCGCCGAGTTCCAGCCAATGTCATGCGTTTGAATTTTCTTGTAATACGCCCATTTTTTGTATGAATGACCCAACCTATCTTCACAACTTGAACGAACACTTGGCGCTGTGCCAACAATTGGCTTCGCTTGATGACGTGGTCAACCAAGCCATCAGCGTTTGCGTGCAAAGTTTGCAAACAGGTGGCAAGCTGATGCTGTGTGGCAACGGAGGTTCTGCAGCCGACAGCCAGCATTTGGCTGCTGAATTCACTGGTCGCTTCAGCAAAGACCGCGCACCTTTGGCGGCACTGGCCTTGTCCACCGACACCTCTGCGCTGACCTGCATTGCCAACGACTATGCGTTTGACCAAGTGTTTTCTCGGCAAGTACTGGCTTTGGGTAAGCCTGGCGATTGTTTGATCGCCATTTCAACTTCAGGAAATTCTGCCAACGTGATGACAGCGGTAGAAGCTGCAAAGCGTCTTGACATTCGCTGCATTGGTTTTCTCGGACGCGATGGCGGCAAGCTCAAAGCAATGTGCGATGTCGCGATCGTGGTGCCGAGTCAGGTGACCGCGCGCATCCAAGAAGCACATATTTTGATTGGCCACAGCTTGTGTGGCGCGGTTGAACAACAACTTGGGTTGGTACCCGCACCCTGATACTCAACGGCGTTTCACATGAACTCACCTGCTTTGCCCGATTTTTCTCGCGCCCGGTTATTGATTGTGGGCGATGTCATGCTCGACAGCTATTGGCACGGTGCGACAGGCCGAATTTCTCCTGAAGCGCCTGTCCCCGTCGTGCATGTCAACCATGAAGAAATGCGATTGGGTGGCGCTGGCAACGTCGCCACGAACACCGCTGCATTGGGTGTACAAACCCGCCTCATGGGCTTGGTTGGCGATGATGAAGCCGCAGGCCACATGCAAACCATGTTGGCTGATCGCGGTATCAGCACCTATTTGCAAACCGTGCCCGGCAGCAAAACCATCACCAAATTGCGCATCATTTCGCGTCAACAGCAATTGATTCGATTGGATTTTGAAGACCATTTCAAACAATGGGATGCAGCCGCTTTTTTGGAGGCATTCAAAGCAGAGTTGCCCTTGGTAGATGCAGTGATCTTGTCGGATTACGCCAAAGGCGCATTGCGTCATGCCGCTGACATGGTGCGACTGGCACGTGCGGCTGGCAAGCCAGTGATCATCGATACCAAAGGCACCGATTTCGAGCGTTACAGAGGTGCCACCGTGATCACCCCCAACATGGGTGAATTCGAAGCAGTGGTGGGCCGTTGTGACAACGATACCGAGATTGAGACCAAAGGCCAACAACTTCGCGCATCGCTTGACCTCCAAGCCGTGCTGGTCACACGCAGCGAAAAGGGCATGAGTCTGATGATGGAAGGTCAGCCTGCGGTGCATATTTCGACACGCGCACAAGAAGTATTTGATGTGACTGGCGCTGGCGACACTGTCGTGGCCACATTGGGAGCCGCCATCGCTGCGGGAGTATCCTTGCCGCAGGCCATGAACTTGTCGAATGTCGCTGCAGGATTGGTGGTGGCCAAACTGGGCACCGCGACGGTGAGCTTCCTTGAACTACAGCAAGCACTGCGGACCGAAACACCAGAACATGCGGTCTATACCGAAGAAGCTTTGTACTTGCGAATTCAACAAGCGCGCGCTGCCGGTCAACGCGTGATCATGACGAACGGATGCTTTGACATCTTGCACCCAGGGCATGTCGATTATTTGGAAAAAGCCCGCGCGTTGGGCGACATGCTGTTTGTGGCGGTCAATGACGATGCGTCTGTGACCCGTCTCAAGGGTGAAGGCCGACCCGTCAATCATTTGGCCAACCGACTGCGCATGCTGTCGGCTTTGGCATGCGTCAATGGCGTGGTGCCATTTTCAGAAGACACGCCTGAGCGTTTGTATTGCCGCTTGCTGCCCAACGTATTGGTCAAAGGCGGCGACTATGCCGCTTCAGATGTGGCAGGTGGCGCATGTGTCACCGCTGCTGGCGGTGAGGTGGTGATCCTGGATTTTTTGGCTGGACACTCGACCACCAGCTTGATTGAAAAAATTCAGAAAAACACATGATGTCCTTTGATATCAAGAACGTCAAAGCATCATGAAACATAAATCAACGCTGCTGCTGCTTGCATTTTTTTCTTTTTTTTCTTTTTTCATATTTCAGAAATTACAGGCGCTTCCACTTGGAACGTTTATTTTTTCAGATTCGCTGTACCTGCCCGTCATGGACAGGTTCGGATGGAATCATTACAGCTCACCCATCAACACCAATTATTTTCCGGACTACTTCCTCTACCAGTTCTCTGGCATGTGGTCTTCTGATGCATTTGTCAGGGTTATTTACACAGGTTTGATCCAGTTTGGATTGATCGCGTTTGTGTTGACTTTGGTGATGCAGCCGTTGGCAGCGATCGCTTACCTATCCCTGTTCTTGTGGACAGCGCTGGACTTTGCTGTCTCCTTGTCTTCTCACACGCTGTTGATATTGCAAGTCATACTGACCATGCATCTTCCCGGCAGGTACCGGTTTTTGGCAGTGACATTGTTTGCGTTGTCAGACCCCATGTTTTTGTTGATCGCCTCCGCCTATTTGGTCGCAGACTCCATGGTGCACAAAACTGCAAACTCCAAAGGGCATGCCTTTTTGTTGTTGATATGGCTGGCTTGTTTCATTCATGGCGAATTAAATAACTACTACAACAGGGTATTTTTGATGCTGTTGGTTGGGGCGTTGGGTTCGCTGTCAGTCACGCCGCTGTTCAATGCTTTGAAAATTAAATTCGTATCCCAATTTCGCACCGAAAAAGTTTGTGGTTTTTTGTTACTGTTGACTGCGTTGTCATTGGCGCTTCTAGAGTACCCGGCATGGCCGATCACAGCGATCCGTGAACGGTACATCATTGCGGTGCTCGGCTGTGGTCTTTTCTTTTTGTTCCGAGATGAAAAAATCACTTCTCACAAATTCTGGCTCTCTATGGCTTGCGGCATCATTTTCTCGACTTTCTTGTGGAAATCCGCACCTTTTTTAACTGACAAGATCAAAGACGAATTTGCAAATTTTGATTGTCTCGCCACAGAGTTGAGTCATCAAAACATACATGCCATTGGTGTGGATTATTGGGTATCTAAACCATTGTTTTTGCGCTCAACCGACAACATCAAATTGATACAAGTCGAGTTTTTTAAAGCCCAGCCTTTTTTATGGGGTTCACCATATGAATGGGCACACGGTGAATTGAATTACTTTTTGCAACGAAACGGTTGTACGGGCGAATCTGAACGAACACATTGCACAAAAGATTGGTTAGACCAAGTGGCCAAGCCAGTTGGACCGGTATGTACCCATTACACGTTATACAAAGCCAATCAACCCGTTGTGTTTGATGAGATCTACGGCAAATCTGACGCCATCAAAAGCAGTTTCATCGAAAAGGTCATTCAGAAATTCAACCTTTAACAAAATATTTATGTAGCCGCGCACGCCACCACGAGTGCTGCAATCGTTCAGTCCAAAGTCCGCGTGAATCGATATTTGCATCACTGATCTTTGACAAGTGATGGTGCATGTATTTTTTATCCGTGCTTGGCCAGTAATGTTCTAACTCGGCGTCTACCTCTGAAATGGCAATGCCGTGTATTCGAAATGCCTCAGACACCGCACACTGCTCAATGGTGTGGGCTTTAAATTTCGCTTGAATCATGCCGTCGATGATGGCAATGGCGTCTTTCATGCAAGGAATATGTTCGCGATTCAAACCTAAAAATCCTGAATTGAACATCACCGATTTTTGGGTGTCATAACGGTACTTTTTCCCAGACGGTAATTGCAAATGCTCCAATACATCGTTTTCGTAAGGATTGATTTTTTCAAACTTATTCATCAATACATGGCGTTGACTGATGGTTGACAGCCTGCGGGTCACGCTGGATTTAAAGTAGGTATCGGTATCGACAAAAACCAAATTGGTGTCAGGTGGCAATTCTGCGAGGGCTTTGTTGACAGCACAGGGTTTGATCCGATGTGCATACACGCCGCCAAGTGAATAAGCCTCTAATTCCGCAGCTATCGATTTCGGTGTGACAGGCAAATTGGCATAGCGGCTGATGTCCTCTGTGTACACCCAAATCTCATCCGGTGTTAAAGCGTGGTGGTCAAACAAAGTGGCCAACGAATACTTCAACTCCGAGATGTACTTATTTTGACCGCCATATTCAATGTATAAAAATATATTTTTCATTAGCTACGTATTTTGAATAGATATTTCCCGATTAAAATTTGTTTGATATTAAAAATTATCAATCCCGTCCATTATTAAAGTGCGACAAAATGTATTTATGCATCTGATGATCAGTCGAGTGGAAGGTATTGGTGATGTCTGTTTGACACTGCCTGCTATTGGCTATGTTAAACAGTTGATGCCTGAATGCAAAATTTCCATGCTAGTCAGTCCTTATTCTCAGGCCGTGGCGCGGTCTTGTCATTGGTTGGATGACGTGGTGGTCCTTGAACCCAACCAACCAGTCTCAGACATAGCTTCATTTTTAACTTCGTTACATATTTCTCATTTTGTCCACGTCACTGCGAACAAAACATTGGCCAAAGCGGCCAAAATGGCCCGAATCACGCACCGCGTTGGGCTTGCGGGACGTCACTACCATTGGCTCAGTTGTACCCAGTTGCTCTGGATGAGTCGTGCCAAAAGTGGTTTTCACGAAGCTTATTTCAATCTTCTTTTTTTAGCACGCAGCCTCGGTTTGACTGAAACCAACTATGACACGATGCGTCAAAATTTGGTGGAGTGGTCTGGGTTTTCGCCCTCACCCAACCTATCTGATGAAGTCAACACACCTGTACAAGTGCTTCTTCATCCGTATTCGCGGGGCCATGGTCGTGAATGGCCCATATCCCAGTTTGCTGAACTGGCTGAGAAGTTGATTGCGCGTGGAATGAAACCGGTCATCGGCGGCACCAGCGCTGACTTTCAATCTTTTCAACGGTCGCAGCACCTGTTTCCAGACTCTTGCCAGTTGGTGTTTGGGCAAGATTCTTTGGACGCCTATTTGAAGCGCATTGCCAATTCGGGTGCCTTGGTTGCCAGCGGCACTGGGCCATTGCACATTGCTTCAGTCATGGGCCAGCGGTGCGTGGGCATCTTCCCCCCCCGAAAAGTTGTCAACAGCCGGCGTTGGGGCGCCTTGGGCCCTTTGTCCAGAAATCTGGAACTGTCCTCTGCTTGCCAAAAAGAATGCAGCAATACTGAGTGTGAATGCATGGCCAAGATTTCTGCAGACATGGTCATCAATGCATTGACCGAACTTCTTCAAACCCAACAACTTCACACCAACACTGTTTCATGAAGCATTCACTCACCTTCCAATTTCATGAACTGCCGGGCTGGCTGATTCTTTTGTTTGTGTTTACTTTTCCTTTTTCAACCCACATTGCCAGTTTTTTTTCCATGGCCTTGTTGGTGGTCTTTTTGCTTTCTGGCGAATGGGAAGCCAAATGGGAAGCGTTCAAAGCGTCACGTGTATTGCATTTGTGCGTTGCTCTCTTTGCTTGGACTGTGTTTGCAGGTGTTTACGCCGAGGCCAACCCAGATTTTCTGATGAAGGATTTGTTCAAGTACAAAAAATTGCTATTGGCTATTCCAGTGTTCTTTTTCTTAAATGCTGGGCTCAAGTCGAAAATGCTTATGGCCTATGTGGCCGCTGAATTTTTTTCGATTGCATTGTCTTTGTACAAAGGTCATGGCTTGGTGCATTTTTTTCGCACTGGCGAATTTAAATATTCTGAAAATTTTCGAATCTACATTGTGGAAGGCATGCACATTGCATTGGTGCTGTTCATCTTGTTGAAATACTTTGTGGAGCGTCAACACCAACGGTGGATGCTAGGTGGGCTGATTGTGATTTTGATGACGCATGCGGTTTTTTTGAACGGACGCATGGCTTTGCTCAGCTTTCTGATCAGTGTGACCTATTTCATTTTCTGGCGACTCAAAACCTTTGCGCACCAGTCAGCGGCGCTGACAGGGTTGGCATTGGCGGCCTTGCTCGCCTACCAAAGCATGCCCTTGATTGAAAAACGCGTTGATCGAACAATTGCTGAGGCCTCTGAAGTGTTCATACCAGGATCGCCAGAAAGCACCCGCTTGCAGTTTTTCCAAATCAGCTGGAGCTTGTTCAAAGCCAGTCCCGTCATTGGCATGGGTCCGGGTGCTTTCCACACGGTGACCAGCTCACTCCCTGACAAAGATGGAGAGTTTGTCAATCTGCTCCATACGCACAACGAGTATTTGACATTGTTGTCGCAATACGGCTTGATCGGCTTGTCGTTGTTTCTGTTGTTGATATTTTTTAGCCTCAAAGAAGCCCGCCATTCGCCTTTGAGCCCCTACAAACACGTTGCTTACCTGGGCATGGTTTTGTTTTTGGTCAACTCTTTGACAGATTCCATGCTGTACATGGAAGGGTTTTTCTTTGTGTTTTTGCTTGCTTGCGCATTCACGCCCAAACATGCTCGCGCCCCATAACCTAGTCATTTTGATTTTTTCACCATGCACCTGATCATCAGCCGCACCGATGCCATCGGCGATGTATGCCTGACATTGCCATCGATCGGCTGGCTCAAATCGTTGTTCCCGCAATGGCGCATCACATTGCTGGTGAACGCGTATGCCGCGCCTGTGGCCCAAGCTTGCCAGTGGGTGGACGCCGTGGCCGTGCTGCCGACTGAGATGCAAGCGCCCGCTTTGGCTGATTGGCTCAAACCCATGCAAGCTGATCAAATCGTGCATGTGTTCCCGAACCGGAAAATCGCACAGGCAGCCAAACAGGCTGGCATTGCCAAACGCAGCGGTGTCTGGGGCCGCGTTTACCATTGTTGAGCAAATTGTTGCGATTGCCTTGCCCTGCGCTTGACAGCATTCGCGCGAACGCCGTGTTGTGGTCTGGCATTGACTTTGGGCTGGCAGATTTTTCAAACTCTTCCAAAGACATCCTCTTGCATCCGTATTCACGCGGAAATGGCCGCGAATGGCCGACGGAATTTTTTGCAGAGCTCGCGCATTTGATAGTCAAAGAAGGCTGGCGGCCTGTGGTCGGCGGCACCGCGTCTGACGCACAGGTATTCGGCTTGCACCAACATTTGTTCCCCACTGAAACCTTGGTGGCATTGGGACAAGACAGTTTGTCGGGCTACATGCAGCGCATCGCTGACAGTGCGGCTTTGGTTGCCTCGAGCACGGGGCCGTTGCATGTGGCATCGGCCATGGGCAAACCGAGTGTGGGTATTTATGCCCCCAAACCACGCATAGACAAGCACCGCTGGGGCGCCATCGGACCGCACAGCTGCAACCTTCAGCAAGAAGCCACGTGTCAAACGGCATGCAGCAACCGAGATTGCCTTTGCATGCGCGCCATTCAGCCAGCCGTTGTCTGGCAAGCCTTGCAAGCACAACTGACCGCCGCAAGCCTTTCCCGTTCAACATGACCGTTTTATATTTGCGAAGACAATGGTGTTGGGGCACGGTCTGACACATTGGCCACCCATACCTAACCCAAGGAAGTGCATTACCCATGATCATCGTGACTGGCGGCGCCGGCCTCATCGGCAGCAACTTGATCGAGCAACTCAAT
>RFYK01000010.1 GCA_009925585.1 Betaproteobacteria bacterium
AACAAACTCGTGATGCGCGCCAAACGCGCTTCCGTATAGCGCATGGCGGCGGCACCATCGCCGTCGCGCGAACCAAAATTGCCTTGGCCGTCGATCAGCGGGTAGCGCTGAGAAAAATCTTGCGCCATGCGAACCAAGGCATCGTAGGCAGCGCTGTCGCCATGTGGGTGATAGCGGCCCAACACATCACCCACCACGCGTGCGCTTTTGACGGGCCGGGCACCGACCGCGCCATTGGCCCCGCCAAAGCCCAAACCCATGCGGGACATGGAGTACAGAATGCGTCGTTGCACCGGTTTTTGGCCATCACAGACGTCGGGCAAAGCGCGACCTTTGACCACGCTCAAGGCGTATTCCAAATAAGCACGCTGGGCGTAATGGCCCAAGGCAATGCCGTCGTCGGATTCGGACGAATTCAAATCGAGTGTGGTTTGTTCAGTCATCTTGCTTAGACATCAATTTCTATCGAGTCGCCGTGCAACTCCATCAATTCACGGCGCGCCGCGGCTTCGCCTTTGCCCATCAATTGGGTGATCATGCCTTCGGTTTGCGCGAAATCCAAAATACCGAGTTGCACCGGCAACAAACGGCGGGTGTCTGGGTTGAGCGTGGTGTCCCACAGTTGCTCGGCGTTCATTTCGCCCAAACCTTTGAAACGGCTGATGCTGCATTTTTCACGCGGCACACCGTCTTTTGCGCTTTTGTCCAAGATCGCGGTCAATTCGCCTTCATCCAACGCATAAACCTTGGTGGCGGGTTTTTTGCCACGGGCGGGCACATCGACCCGAAACAACGGCGGGCGCGCCACGTACACATGACCGGCTTCGATCAACTTGGGGAAATGGCGAAAGAACAAAGTCAGCAACAACACTTGGATATGCGAGCCGTCGACATCCGCGTCGCTCAGTATGCAGACCTTGCCGTAGCGCAGGCCGGACAAATCGGGGGTGTCGTTTGGGCCATGGGGATCGACACCAATGGCCACCGCGATGTCATGCACCTCGTTGTTGGCAAACAAGCGATCGCGCTCGACTTCCCAGGTGTTGAGCACTTTGCCGCGCAACGGCAGGATGGCTTGCGATTCTTTGTCGCGGCCCATCTTGGCACTGCCGCCCGCGCTGTCGCCTTCGACCAAGAAAATTTCGTTGTGCGCCAGATCGCGGCTTTCGCAATCGGTGAGCTTGCCCGGCAACACCGCCACACCGGAACCCTTGCGCTTTTCTACTTTTTGTCCGGCTTTTTGGCGCAACTGCGCCGCACGAATCACCAATTCAGCCAGCTTTTTGCCGTAGTCGACATGCTGGTTCAACCACAGGTCCAAGGCTGGTCGCACAAAACTCGACACCAAACGCACCGCATCACGTGAATTGAGACGCTCTTTGATTTGTCCTTGAAATTGCGGATCGAGCACTTTGGCACTCAACACAAAACTCGCGCGCGCAAACACATCTTCGGGCAACAGCTTGACCCCTTTGGGCAGCAACGCATGCAAATCGATGAAGCTTTTGACGGCGTTGAACAAACCGTCGCGCAAACCGCTTTCGTGCGTACCGCCCGCGCTGGTAGGAATCAAATTGACATAACTCTCGCGCACTGGCGCACCGTCTTCGGTGAAGGCCAAACACCATTGCGCGCCCTCGCCTTCGGCAAAACTCTCATGCCCGCCGTCAGCAAAACCTTCGCCATCAAACAAAGGAATGAACGGGTCGGCGTGCAAGGTCTGCATCAGGTAGTCCCGCAAGCCCCCTTTGTACAACCAGGTTTGGGTGTCCTTGGCTCTTTCTTGCACCAGTGTGACGCTGACCCCGGGCATCAACACCGCCTTGCTGCGCAGCAAGTGGATCAGCTCATTCAAGGGCAAGGTTGAGGACTCGAAGTACTTGGCGTCCGGCCATACACGCACAAAAGTGCCTTGTTTTCTGTCACCCTCAGTTGCTTTGCGAAGCTTGAGTTTTTCAACCACGTCGCCGCCTTGGAACACCAAGTGCGCGACTTGCCCTTCGCGGTAGGACGTGACCTCCATGCGCTTGGCCAGCGCATTGGTCACACTGACACCCACGCCGTGCAGGCCACCCGAAAAGCTGTAAGCACCGCCACTGCCTTTGTCAAACTTGCCGCCGGCGTGCAGCCGCGTGAACACCAGTTCAATGACAGGGGCTTTTTCCTCAGGGTGCATGCCAAACGGAATGCCTCGTCCGTCGTCATCAATGCCGATGGAGCCGTCAGCGAACAAGGTGACGGAGATTTTTTTGCCAAAGCCAGCCAAGGCTTCGTCGGCCGCGTTGTCAATCACCTCTTGGATGATGTGCAACGGGTTGTCGGTGCGGGTGTACATGCCGGGCCGTTGTTTGACCGGCTCGAGTCCTTTGAGAACCCGTATCGACCCTTCTGAGTATTCGGATTGTTTGCTTGCCATGGGGCGCGATTGTAGACAGGGCGCCAAACCCACACTGGATAAATGCACAGTAGGCACTCTTCAAACCGTCGCCAAGGCCTCGGCTTCGCAAAATCGTTACAGTTGTTCGGATGAACAACCCTCACAAAACGCTTCCCCTGTGGCAAGTGCTGCTTTGCGGCGCCGCCATCGTCTCACTGGCCATGGGAATACGCCACGGGTTTGGTCTGTGGTTGCAACCCATGACACAGGAAATGGGCTGGGGACGCGAGGATTTCGCCACCGCCATCGGCATCCAAAACATTTGCTGGGGGTTGTTTGGCATTTTCTCGGGCATGCTGGCCGATCGCTTCGGCGCATTCCGCGTGATGGTGGTGAGCGCCTTGCTGTATGCCTCTGGGCTGTGGGGCATGGCGCATGCAACCTCACCGGCTTGGTTGGCATTGACCGCCGGCGTGATGGTCGGCGCGGCACAAGCGGGCACCACATTTGCCATTGTGTTTGGCATCATCGGACGCAACATCCCCGCTGAAAAACGCTCTTGGGCCATGGGCGTGGTGTCGTCCGCCGGTTCGTTTGGTCAATTTTTGTTGGTACCCACCTCTTCTTATTTGATTCAGCAGATCGGCTGGCACCAAGCCTTGGTGGTGTTGGCCACGGCGTTGATCGTGGTCATGCCCTTGCTGTGGGGCTTGCGTGAACCGGCGTTTGCCGATGGCCAAGCCCCTGTGCGTCAGCAAAGCATTTTGCAAGCCTTGCGCGAGGCGTTTGGCTACCGCAGTTTTCAGTTGTTGATGGCGGGTTATTTTGTGTGTGGCTTTCAAGTGGTGTTCATCGGGGTGCACATGCCGAGCTACTTGAAAGACCAAGGGCTGGACCCGCAAGTGGCAGGCACGGCATTGGCCCTGATAGGTTTGTTCAACATCTTTGGCACCTACACCGCGGGCTATTTGGGCCAACATTTGCCCAAAAATTTGATCCTCACCGCGATTTATGTGGCACGTGGTGTGTTCATCAGCCTGTTCATCAGCATGCCCATCACACCCACCACGGTGTACCTGTTTGCGGCTGCGATGGGTTTGCTTTGGTTGTCCACGGTGCCTGTCACCAATGCGGTCATTGCGCAAATATTTGGCATCTCGCATTTGTCCATGTTGAGCGGTTTTGTGTTCATGAGCCACCAGTTTGGCAGCTATCTGGGCGTCTGGTTGGGCGGTTGGGTGTATGACCGCACCGGCAGCTATGACTTGGTTTGGTATTTGTGCATTGGCTTGAGCGTGTTCGCGGCCTTGATCAATCTGCCGGTGCGTGAACAACCCATCTTGCGCCGAGCGGTGGTCGCATGATGAAATGGCAACGATGGCATCCTGTTCAGGGCTTGTTGGCCTTGGCCATGATTGCGGTGCTGGCTGGCGTTTTCTGGCTTTATCGCCAACCAGGGTTTGTGGTCCCGTTGTCTGATTTGTTCTGGGGGTGTGCCTGACATGCCGAACATCATCATCACCGGCGCGTCTGACGGTATTGGCGCAGAAATGGCCAGGCAACTGGCCAGGCGTCATGGTTTGCAAGCCATGCTCGTGCTGGCGGCGCGCAATGCCAACAAACTGCAGTCCGTGGCTGCGGAATGCAAGGCGCTTGGCGCACGCACGCTCATCATGCCCACCGATGTCACCGATGCCAACCAATGCATTCACTTGATTGAAACCACGGTGCGTGAATGTGGCAGCTTGGACATCCTGATCAACAACGCGGGCATTTCAGCACACGCGTTGCTGGAGGATGTTCCCGCAGACAAACTGGACTGGTATGAACAACTCATGCGCGTGAACCTGTGGGGCAGCGTTTACTGCACCCATGCCGCATTGCCGTACTTGAAAGCCAGCCACGGTCGCATCGTGGCCGTGTCGTCATTGGCGGGGCTGGTTGGTGTGCCCGGGCGCACGGCTTATTGCGCCAGCAAGTTTGCGATGACAGGGTTTTTTGAAGCCTTGCGCAGCGAACTCAAAGACAGTGGCGTGAGCGTGACGATCGCTTACCCTGGCGTGGTCAGCACAGACATTCGCACACACGGCTGGAACGAACACGGCGAGATCGCCGGGGTCAGTGGTTTGCACGAAGACAACGCCATGTCGACGCAAGAATGCGCCAGGCTCATCATCTACACCATGGTCAGAAGACGCAGAGAAGTGGTCATGACCGCCAAAGGCAAGATGGGCCGATGGCTCAAACTTTGGGTTCCCAGCTTGGTAGACCGCATGGCGATGGCGGCGGTCAAAGCAGATTTTCGACCTCACCCATGAGTGGCGTTTTGCACAGCACAGCCGATGCGTCGGCTTGGGTCATGCGTTGGGCGCACTTGATCCCCCAGCAAGGCAACGTACTTGATTTGGCCTGCGGACACGGGCGACACATGGCATGGCTGGGTCAACAAGGCTTTGCGTGTTTGGGCGTGGACCGCGACCCCATTGCACTGCAATCTGCCAAATCACATGGCCAGGTGATGCAAGCCGATCTGGAAAACCAAGCTTGGCCCTTGGCTGACCGTCATTTTCAAGGCGTGGTGGTGACCAATTACTTATGGCGTGCGCTTTGGCCCGATTTGCTCAACAGCTTGGCCGTGGGTGGCGTGCTCATTTATGAAACTTTTGCACGCGGAAACGAAACGGTTGGCAAACCTTCGAACCCCGCTTTCTTGCTCCAACCGGGCGAATTGCTGAGCCTTTGCAAGGGCTTGCACGTGATTGCTTATGAAGATGGCTTTGCCGCGCAACCAGACCGTTTTGTGCAACGCATCGTGGCTGTGCATGAACCCAGCCCGGTCTCGACACCACATCGCTATTCATTGCGCCACTGATTCGGACGCTGGGCCCGAGCCGTGGCATGCCTAAAGCTAGAATGCTTCTTTTGTCACGAACCCACTGAATTCCATGGCACCTATCACAGGCAGTATCGTGGCCTTGGTCACCCCGATGCTCGAAGATGGAAGCATCGATTACCCTCACCTCAGACAACTGATTGATTGGCACATCAGCCAAGGCACTGACTGCATCGGTGTGGTGGGAACGACCGGCGAGTCCCCCACTGTCACCGTTGAAGAACATTGCGAAATCATTCGCATGTCGGTCGAACAATCTGCTGGCCGAGTGCCCATCATGGCGGGTTGCGGCGCCAATTCCACGGCCGAAGCCATCGAACTCGCGCGTTTTGCCAAGCAGGTGGGTGCCGATTGCCAATTGCAAGTCGTGCCCTACTACAACAAGCCGACACAAGAAGGCCAATACCAACACTTTCGCACCATCGCAGAAGCAGTCGATTTGCCCATGGTGCTCTACAACGTGCCCGGCCGCACCGTGGCTGATCTTCAACACGATACCGTCATGCGACTGTCACAGGTTGACGGCATCATCGGCATCAAAGAAGCCACCGGCAACCTTGAGCGCGCCCAATGGTTGATCCATGATGCGCCTGAAGGATTCGCGGTGTACTCAGGCGACGACGGAACGGCCGTGGCTTTGATGCTGTGCGGCGGCCAAGGCAATGTCAGCGTGACCGCCAATGTCGCACCCAAACTGATGCACGAACTCTGTGTGGCTGCCATCGCTGGCAAAGCCCGCGAAGCCATGGCGATCCAAAACGCTTTGCTGAATTTACACAAGCACATGTTCACTGAAGCCAACCCCATCCCCGTGAAATGGGCCGTGGCCCGCATGGGCTTGTGTGGCGGCACCATGCGGTTACCCATGACACCTTTGTCGGCCTCGCACCAACCCGCCCTTGAAGCCGCGCTGCGTAGTTGCGGCTTGATTTGAATTCTCCTTCTAGGATTGACGACATGTTGCCCTTTGCGATTCACTTTTTACGGTCAAGCAGTCTGATCGCACTTGTCTTTGTTTTGGCAGCCTGCGGTTCGGTGCTGGAAACCGACAAACTCAATTACAAGTCTGCCGCGGATGAAAAAAGCGCAGCACCGCTAGAGGTTCCGCCAGACCTGACCAAAATGTCGCCCAACAAGCGTTACGACTTGCCTGGCAACAGCGTCAGTGCCAAAACACTCACTGGTGACGCCGCCGCCACTGAAACTGAATCAACCAGTCCGTTGAAGTTGGCAGATTTGCAAATCAAAAAAAGTGGTGGGCAAATTTGGCTTGAAGTCGGCCGGTCGCCTGACGTGCTGTGGCCATTGGTCAAAACCTTTTGGACAGAGTCTGGTTTCACCCTTGCGCGCGAAGAGCAAAAATTGGGTTTGATGGAAACCGACTGGGCGGAGAACAGGGCCAAATTGCCACAGGATTTCATTCGCCGAAGCATCGGAAAAGTCTTAGATTCGCTTTACTCAACGGGAGAGCGCGACAAATTTCGCATCAGCTTGGAGCGCACAGCTGACAATAAAACAGAAATTTACATTTCTCACCGTGGTCTGATAGAGGTGTATGCAGACAGCATGGCGCGTAAGACCATTTGGCAGCCACGACCCAGCGACCCGGAACTCGAAAAAGAGTTTTTACGCCGATTGATGGTCAAGCTCGACCCCAGCTCAGCAGGTAGCGACAAAGTGGCTGAAGCCGCCACTTCAAACAAAAACAGTGCCAGCAGTTTGATCAGCATTGATGGCACGCCTGCGGTATCTTTTAACCAAGGTTTTGACATTGCTTGGCGTCGGGTTGGGTTGACCTTAGACCGCAACGGCTTCACCGTGGAAGACCGGGACCGCAAATTGGGCATCTATTTTGTACGCTATGTCGAAGTGAATGCAGACGGAGAACCCGGGTTTTTCAGCCGCATCTTCAGCAAGGCCAAGCCCGTGAAAGAGCCGCAACAGTTCCGCATCAAAATCGACAGCACCCAAGAGCAACAGTCCCATATTTTGATTTTGAATTCGTCAGGCAAACCCGACGGCTCCGAAACCGCCAAGAAAATTGCGCAACTGCTGGTCAACGAATTGCAATGATTTGTGCTTCGGTTTAAAAATTTAGGCAGCGGCAGCGCTGGGAATGCCACCCTGGTCGAAGCCACGTGTGGACTGCAAGTCTCTCGCCTGCTGGTCGACTGTGGTTTGAGTGTGCGTGAGCTGACCCGTCGGTTGTTGGTGGCTGATTTGTCCATCGACGACATTGACGCTGTCTTCATCACCCATGAGCATGCTGATCACATTGGGCACGCCAAATCGTTTGCGTTGCGCACTGGCAAACCTGTATGGATGAGCCGTGGCACCGCCTTGGCAAGTCAATTGTTTGATTGGGGGTTGTCAAACGCGCAATGTCAGATGGCCAGTGACAACCAGCCCTTTGAAGTGGGTTGCCTGGAAATCAAACCCTTTACCGTTCCGCACGATGCCCGAGAGCCTTTGCAGTTGCGCTGCAGCGATGGATCACACCACTTGGGCATATTGACCGATCTGGGGCACGGCAGCGCGCATGTGGTGCAAGCCTTGCAACACTGCCATGCACTGCTGTTGGAATGCAACCATGACCGAGAGTTGCTGGCGAATTCAGCTTATCCGCCATTTTTGAAAAAACGCATTGCGGGCCCGCAAGGTCATCTGTCCAATGAGGAATCAGCGGACTTGGCCAAAGCACTGGTTCACCCGACATTGAATTTGATCGTGGCAGCGCACTTGAGTGAGCGAAACAACCGCCCCGATTTGGCGCAAGACCTCTTGGCGAAAGCCACAGGCTGCACGGCGTCGGATATCCCAGTGGCAGACCCAGTCACCGGCACGCCTTGGCATTCGGTTCATTGACCATCCGCTGAACCGCTGGCAGATTCACACCTGACGCAGGCAAAAAAAAAGCCACCCGAGGGTGGCATTTTTTCGGAAGCAGAAAAAATTACTTCTTCTCTTCAGCAGGTGCGGCGGTTGCCAAGAGGAGTGATTTTTTCATGGGGGTATTTCCTTTAATAGAGACTAAAACGTTTCAAGGGATGCCAGATGCCAGAATAAATTCGAACATGTGACCGAGCCGATGGACTCAATTTCCTTCAACTCAGCCTCCGATTATAGGTGATTTCCCGAAGGGGCCATTATTTGCCCTTTTTCACCGGAAGGGAATTCAGCCAACCTGCTTCCCACCATGACAACAAGCATTCCCGAACCTTTGGTGAAGCTGCGTGAACCTCGGCTTTGGACAATTGCCGTTGGTCGGCCAATTGGCGCAAAACAGACGCGTCTTTGCCTCGGCAGCGCCAGCTTTCACCATTGACAAACACGAAATCTTGGTCATAGAGCATTTGGGTTTTGCGGTCCAGGCGAACGCCCATCAACAGACGTGGCGGCGGTTGGCTGTCAAACCACACTTGAGATTTCGGTTCGCTCAGCCATTCCCCCAAGGCACAGCGAATGTCTGCGTCGCGTTGCGACAACTGCATCACACTGTGGCGAGCAAAGGCTTGCAGCGCCGCAGGAATTTGGGCGGGATGACGGGTGGGCAATTGATCGGGGTCTTGGTAACTGAGCGCAGCGCCTTGCGGCTCGGTGTCCGCCAAACGCCCCATGAGCACAGCGCCCATCGTGTGATCGGTTTCGGCTTTGAAGCCAATGGAATAGGTCATGCATTCACCCACAGCCACCCCCTCGTGGGCAAAGTGCGGCGGCAAATAAAGCATGTCTCCTGGTTCAAGCAACAAGGTTTGTGTCGGTTTGAAGTGCGCAAGTATTTTCAAAGGCACATCGTCGCGCAATGACAATTTTTTTTGCGACCCGATGCGCCAGCGCCGTTGTCCCTGTGCCTGCAACAAAAACACGTCATAGCTGTCAAAGTGCGGCCCCACCCCGCCGCCGTCACTGGCGTAACTGACCATGACATCGTCTAAGCGCGCATCGGGAATGAAGCGAAAACGCCCACGCAGTGCAGCCAAAGCGTCGTGGTGCAAATCGACACCCTGCACCAGCAAAGTCCAATGGGGTTGCTTCAAGGCTGGCAAATGTCTGGTCTTGAACGGACCGCGACGCATTTGCCATGGTTGTTTAACGCCGTCTCCCAACACCAAACGCGACTCCACATCTTGCAGCGTCGCCAACTCAAACAACTCTCGCCGCGTGATCAAAGGCTGCATTTGCGGGAAGGCTTGTCGGATCAGCAAAGGTTTTTTTTGCCAGTAATCCCGCATGAACACGTGCGGGCTGATGCCCGCGAGCACATCGGGCAAATCGGGTTTTTTCATGCGCATCTCCAAACTGCGACAATTCTGCCGCATGAACATCACCACAGACAGCGTTGTTGCCCTCACTTGGGTACTGAAAGATGCCCAAGGCGAAGTGCTTGACGAATTGGACGATCCCGTCGAGTTTTACCTGGGCGGCCATGATTTACTGGAAAAAATCCAACACGCTTTACAAGATCACGCCATCGGCGACCGTTTGGACTTGCATTTAGAACCCGAAGAAGCGTTTGGAGATTTCGATGAATTGCTGGTCTTTCTCGAGCCGCGCGCCTTGTTTCCAGCTGAAATTGAAGAAGGCATGACCATCGAGGGCCATGCACTGCCCGCCGGTTGCAGCCCTGAAGCACCCAAAGAGGTGATTTACACCATCACAGATATCTACCCGGAACATGTGGTGATTGACGGCAACCATCCATTGGCGGGCATGGCTTTGCGAATTTCGCTGACGATCACCGGTGTGCGAATGGCCACCAGCGAAGAAAAAAAGCATGGCACCTGTGGTTCAGGCTTTTTCAGCCTGCCGCCCTCACCCGGCAGCGATTTGCTGCATTGATCAGCGCTTACCCGTCGAGCCGTAACCGCCCTCGCCGCGTTCGCTGGCTTGGGCAAATTCATCGACCACTTGAAATTCGGCCTGCAACACGGGCACGATCACCAACTGCGCAATCCGTTCCATCGGTTCGATGGTGAACGCCACCTCGCTTCGGTTCCAAGCGCTGACCATCAACTGCCCTTGGTAATCGCTGTCAATCAATCCCACCAAATTGCCCAGCACGATGCCGTGCTTGTGGCCCAGCCCTGAGCGCGGCAATATCAACGCGGCATATGCAGGGTCTTTCAAGTGGATGGCCATCCCGGTGGGCACGAGTTGCCATGCGTTGGGTTGCAAGGTCAATGGTGCCTCCAAACAAGCGCGCAAATCCAAACCCGCGCTGCCCGGGGTGGCGTAAGCGGGCATCATGTCGCGCAAACGCGCATCCAACAACTTGACATCCAATTTCATGTGGTTTTCCTGAACGAAGGCAGCCGGGCAGCGATCTCTGCCACCAGTTTGCGAGCCAATCTCAATTTGGCATCTTTGGGCCATTCAATGACACTGAATTCATCCACCAGCATCAAGGTGTTGTCGTCCGACCCAAAGGTGTTGGCGCCAATGTTGCCCACCAACAAAGGAACCTGTTTGCGTTGTCGCTTCGCTTGGGCATGTGCAGCCAAGTCGTGGCTCTCGGCAGCAAAACCCACGCAAAACAATTGACCGTTTTGCGCCCTGGCAGACGACGCCACTTGGGCCAAGATGTCTGGGTTTTCAGCCCAATCGATGGCAGGCATGTGGCCTGAGGCTGCTTTTTTGATTTTTTCAGTCGCCACTTGAGCGGGTCGCCAATCTGCCACGGCAGCCGTGGCAATGAACACATCTGCCTTATCAACATGCGACATCACCGCTGCGTGCATTTCCAAAGCAGAACGCACATCCCAACGCCGCACACCATAAGGCGTTGTCAGAGCGACGGGGCCAGCCACCAAGGTCACGTTCGCTCCGGCTTGGTGGGCGGCATGCGCCAGCGCAAAACCCATTTTTCCACTGGATAAATTGGTGATACCTCTGACCGGGTCGATGGCTTCAAACGTCGGGCCCGCAGACACCAAGACGTTTTTTCCTTGCAAGACTTTGGGCTGAAACAACTTCACCACTTCTTGCAACAGTTCATCTGGCTCAAGCATGCGGCCATCGCCGGTTTCACCACACGCTTGTTCGCCTTGCCCCACGCCAAGCACATGGGCGCCGTCGGCCCGCAATTGGGACATGTTGCGTTGTGTGGCGGGATGCGACCACATCTCTCGGTTCATGGCGGGTGCCAACAGCAACGGCACTTTGTCGATGGGTCTGGCCAAGCACATCAGGCTGAGCAAATCGTCAGCTCGCCCATGCAACAGTTTGGCCATGAAATCTGCACTCGCTGGTGCCACCAACATGGCATCGGCTTCGCGAGTGAGGTTGATGTGCGCCATGTTGTTGGGCTCTCTGGCATCCCATTGCGACACAAACACGGGACGATTGCTCAAGGCTTGCATGGTCACTGGCGTGATGAACTGGGCGGCGGCCTCGGTCATCACCACTTGAACAGTTGCACCTTGTTTGACCAATGCACGGCACAATTCAGCAGCCTTGTAACAGGCAACGCCACCGCTGAGTCCCAGCACAATGTGTTTATCGAGGAGTTCACTCATGGGGCGCAATGTAGCAGAGCGCCTATAATTTGGAATTACCACCTCTGGGGAGCCCGGCCCTCCCAACCCGACATGACCAAATTTGTGTTCGTCACCGGCGGTGTGGTGTCCTCCCTGGGCAAGGGAATCGCCGCAGCCTCTCTTGCCGCGATTCTCGAATCGCGGGGCCTCAAAGTCACCCTCATCAAACTAGACCCTTACATCAACGTCGACCCGGGCACCATGTCCCCGTTCGAACACGGCGAGGTATTTGTCACCGAAGACGGCGCTGAAACCGATCTCGATTTGGGCCATTACGAACGCTTCATCAACACGCGCATGCGGCGCACCAACAATTTCACCACTGGTCAAATTTACAAGAGCGTGCTGGAAAAAGAACGACGCGGTGACTATTTGGGAACGACGGTTCAGGTCATTCCACACATCACCAACGAAATTCAAGACTTCATCAAACGCGGCGCAGGCCTGGGCACACCGGATGCGGTCGATGTCGCGATTGTCGAAGTGGGTGGCACCGTGGGCGACATTGAATCCTTGCCATTCCTTGAAGCCGTTCGTCAAATGAGCCTGCGCATGGGGCCACACAACACAGCGTTTGTCCACCTGAGTTATGTGCCTTGGATCGCTGCTGCAGGGGAACTCAAAACCAAACCCACACAACACACCGCGCAAAAACTGCGCGAGATCGGTATCCAAGCCGATGCCTTGTTGTGCCGTGCTGACCGCCCCATACCGCAAGAAGAGCGCTCAAAAATTTCCTTGTTCTCGAACGTCGCCGAGTGGGGTGTCATCTCCATGTGGGATGTGGACACCATTTACAAAGTGCCACGCATGTTGCACGAGCAAGGGTTGGATGCATTGATTTGCGAAAAACTCAAACTCAACACACCACCCGCCAGCCTCAAGCGCTGGGACGATTTGGTGCACGCGGTAGAGCATCCGCAATACGAATTGCAAATCGCCATGGTCGGCAAATATGTCGATTTGTCAGACAGCTACAAATCGCTCAACGAAGCACTCAGACACGCCGGTATCCGCAACCACGCCAGGGTGCACATCGAATACATCGATTCCGAAACATTGACAGCCGACAACACCAGCCAACTGTCGCGGTTTGATGCGATTTTGGTACCCGGTGGCTTCGGCAAGCGCGGTATCGAAGGCAAGATCTGCGCAGCCCGCTATGCGCGTGAACACAAAGTGCCTTACTTGGGTATTTGCTTGGGCATGCAAATCGCCACCATCGAATATGCGCGCCACGTGGCTGGCTTGACAGACGCCAACAGCACCGAGTTCGAACCCCATTGCCCACACCCCGTGATCGCCTTGATCACTGAATGGAAAGACGCTGACGGCAGCATCAAGCAACGCGATGCCAAATCTGACTTGGGCGGCACCATGCGTTTGGGCGCGCAAACCTCCAACGTCGCCAAAGGCACGCTCGCGCATGAAATTTATGGCGATTTGGTCACCGAACGCCACCGTCACCGCTACGAAGCCAACGTCAATTACCTGGACACTTTGCGGCAAGCCGGCTTGGTCATCTCCGCCCTCACCCAGCAAGAGCATCTGACCGAAATCATCGAGCTCCCACAAAGCGTTCACCCTTGGTTCATGGGCGTGCAATTCCACCCTGAGTTCAAGTCCACCCCATGGGACGGTCATCCGTTGTTCAATGCCTTTGTCCATGCGGCCCACGCCTACCAGTCTGAGCGTAAAAAGCTCAAGGTGGTGGCATGAAGTTATGCGGCTTTGAAGTCGGCCTTGAACACCCGTTTTTTTTGATCGCTGGCCCTTGTGTCATCGAGTCTGAACAATTGCAAATGGACACCGCCGGCACGCTCAAAGACATCACATCGGCGCTGGGCATCCCGTTCATTTTCAAAAGCAGTTTCGACAAAGCCAACCGCTCCAGCGGCAGCAGTTTTCGCGGACCGGGCATCGACAAAGGTCTCGACATACTTGCGAAGATCAAACGCGAGTTGCACATTCCCGTGTTGACCGACATCCACAGCGAGGACCAGATCGCCCAAGTCAGCGCGGTGGTCGATGTGTTGCAAACCCCGGCTTTTTTGTGTCGCCAAACCGATTTCATTTCGGCTGTGGCGCAGTCCGGTCTGCCAGTGAACATCAAAAAAGGCCAGTTTCTGGCGCCCCACGACATGAAAAACGTGATCGACAAAGCCCGCAACGCCGCGCGAGCGGCTGGCTTGAGCGAAGACCGTTTCATGGCCTGCGAACGCGGTGCCAGCTTTGGCTACAACAACTTGGTCAGCGACATGCGCAGCTTGGCCATCATGCGTGAAACCCAAGCCCCCGTGGTGTTTGACGCCACCCATTCTGTTCAACTGCCCGGCGGCAACGGCACCAGCAGTGGCGGTGTGCGCGAAATGGTGCCGGTTTTGGCGCGTGCCGCTGTGGCAGTCGGTGTGGCGGGCTTGTTCATGGAAACCCATCCAGACCCGGCCAACGCCAAAAGCGACGGGCCGAATGCGGTGCCGCTCAAGCACATGAAAGCGTTGCTGCAAACCCTTCAGGCGCTGGACCAAGCCGCCAAAAGCCAGCCTTGGCTGGAAAACCATTTTTCCGCCTGATACCTTGTTCCTTGCAGGCCGCAGAGGTCTGCGTGTTTTTCTTGAAGAAAGTTAGAAAATGAGTGCCATAGTTGATATCGTTGGTCGTGAAATTCTGGACAGCCGGGGTAACCCGACTGTCGAGTGCGATGTGTTGCTGGAAAGCGGGGTCATGGGCCGCGCTGCGGTGCCTTCAGGCGCATCCACCGGCAGCCGTGAAGCCATTGAGTTGCGCGACGGCGACCCCAACCGCTACGGTGGCAAAGGTGTGTTGACCGCCGTAGAAAACATCAATCACGACATCACGCAAGCCGTGATTGGCTTGGACGCTTCCGAGCAGGCTTTTTTAGACCATACGCTGATCGAACTCGACCGCACCGACAACAAAGCGCGCATCGGTGCCAATGCCATTTTGGCGGTGTCCATGGCGGTCGCCCGCGCAGCGGCCGAAGAAGCGGGTTTGCCCTTGTACCGTTATTTCGGTGGCATGGGCCGCATGCAGTTGCCTGTCCCAATGATGAATGTCATCAACGGCGGCGCTCATGCCAACAACAACCTCGACTTGCAAGAGCTGATGATCATCCCCGTCGGCGCGCCCACCTTTCGTGAAGCCGTGCGTTATGGCGCTGAAGTCTTCCATGCATTGAAAAAAATCATGGGCGACAAAGGCATGAGTACAGCCGTCGGAGACGAAGGTGGGTTCGCGCCCAATGTGCCCGGTCATGAAGCAGCCATCCAAATGATTTTGGAAGCCATCGACAAAGCCGGTTTCACCGCCGGCGAGCAAATCATGCTTGGGCTGGACTGTGCCGCCAGCGAGTTTTATGTGGATGGCAAGTACCACCTCAAAGGCGAAGGCTTGGTGCTGGATGCCGCGCAATGGACTGACATGCTATCGACCTGGGCTGACAAGTACCCGATCATCAGCATCGAAGACGGCATGGCCGAAGGCGATTGGGACGGCTGGAAACACCTGACCGACCGCATGGGGAAAAAAGTGCAATTGGTCGGCGACGACTTGTTTGTCACCAACACCAAAATTCTCCAAGAAGGCATCGACAAAGGCGTGGCCAACTCCATTCTGATCAAAATCAACCAAATTGGCACCCTCACCGAAACCTTTGCGGCCATCGAAATGGCCAAGCGTGCGGGCTACACCTCGGTCATCAGCCACCGTTCAGGCGAGACCGAAGACACCACGATCGCAGACATTGCGGTCGGCACGAACGCCTTGCAAATCAAAACCGGCTCACTGAGTCGCTCTGACCGGTTGGCGAAATACAACCAGCTTTTGCGTATTGAAGAAGATTTGGGTACCATCGCCAGTTATCCAGGCCGCGCGGCTTTCTACAATCTGCGCAGCTGACACAACAACAAAGCTGTACACATGCGTCGTCCCGTTCCACTGATACTGTTAGGTTTGCTGGTTGTTTTGCAACTGCAGTTGTGGTTCGGGCGCGGCAGTATCCCTGATGTGTGGCGGCTTCGTCAGCAATACCAACACCAACTCGACGCCAACATGCGCTCCGAGCAAGACATCTCCAGATTGCGTGCCGAACTGCGCGACCTCAGAGACGGTTTGGAAATGGTGGAAGAGCGTGCCCGCTCCGAAATAGGCATGGTCAAACCCAACGAAATTTTTGTTCAATTAGCGAAATCATCTAAGTGAACCGCATTGCAGAGCGCACTGTTGTCCTTGTCGGTCAAAGTGTCAGCGCCCGTCAATCACTGATTGCAGCATTACAAACCGCTCTTTTGCGCGAATCGCTGGCCTTTGATTTTTTGTGCCCTGCCGAACCCCATGGCTTGGCAGACACACCTGCCAAAGCGATCCACTTGCTGTGGCGACTTCCAGACCTTCCAACATCACCCCCGGCGCACCACGCATGGCGAGCGCAATTGCACGAACTGCAACGGCCCTACCAAACACTGCATGCTGACAAAGAGAATGTGTTGCAACAAGCCTTGTTTGCCTTGGTGAATGGTCGTCAAACCGGGTTGGCCCGCCCACCCATGGACAGCCGCTGGCAAGGTGTGTGTGAGTGCTGCGCCGATCCTGAGTGCGAACAACGCTTGTTCGGGCGACTATTGCAAAGCTGAACTTGGCGGGGGCACCGGCGGTTGGCCGGACACAAACAATTGCGCTGCATCGATCGCGTCATAGCGGTATTGCTGGCCACAAAAATCGCAACCCACTTCGATCAATTCGCGCTCAGCCAAGATGCTGTCGGCTTCATCGCGCCCTAGGCTTCGAATCATGGCACTCACGCGTTCGCGGTTGCACGAGCATACAAACCGTGGTGAATCTTGACCCGGCTCAGGTGCGAAATGTCGGACTTGTTCTTGCCAAAACAAGCGGTGCAACACCTTGTCTGGCGCGAGTTGCAACAATTCATCAGCCGTCAAACTGTTGGCCAAGATGGCAATCCGGTTGTAGTCTTCGTTGCGGCCAATCGCGTCTTCCTCAGCCATGGTTTTGACACCTGCCAAGTTCGCGATGCCCCCCATGGGCAAGCGCTGAATCAACAAACCCGCAGCCACCTTGTCATTGGCGGCCAACACCAACGTGGTGTCGAGTTGTTCGCTTTGAAGCATGTAATGCGCCAACACATCACTGAATTTCTTCAACGGCTGCTTGTGGTCGTCATACAGCGACACCACGCCTTGGTAAGGTTGCTGGCCAGGCCGTCGCCCGATCGGGTCCAAAGTGATGGCACATCGCCCCAAGTTGTTCTGGTTAGCCATGTCTTCAAAAGGCATGCCGGGGGTGACTTCGCCCACGGTTTTGGCGGTGGATCGCAAACGCAAATCTGACTGCACTTCGACCACCGCCAGCTTGAGCGGCCCCTCTCCATGCAGCTGCAACACCAGCGCACCGTCAAACTTGATATTGGCTTGCATCAACACAGCGGCGGCGGTCATCTCACCCAGCAAATGCCGCACGGCTGGCGGATAAGGACCCGTTTCTCGGTTGTCAGCGCGTCGGCGCAAGATGTCTTGCCAACTGTCGGTCAATCGCACCAACAAGCCTCGCACTGGCAAACCTTCAAAGATGAACTTGTGCAATTCGCTCATGCGATTTTTTTCAAACCTTGTTTGAACCGCACGGCGTTGCCCATGTAATGTTTGGCGCTCATGCGCAATCCTTCGATTTGCTCGGGGGTGAGTTGCCGCACCACTTTGGCAGGTGTGCCCATGATCAAACTGCCGTCAGGAAATTCTTTGCCCTCGGTAACCACAGAGCCCGCACCCACCACGCAATGCTTGCCAATGCGCGCTCCATTGAGCACCACCGCTGCGATACCGATCAGGCTTTCATCTCCGATGGTGCAACCGTGCAACATCACTTGGTGCCCCACGGTGACATGCTTTCCCACCACCACAGGCAAATGGTTGTCTGCGTGAATGACCGCCAAATCTTGGATATTGCTGCCCTCTCCAATGGTGATGGTTTCGGTGTCACCACGGATCACAGCGTTGAACCACACGCTGGTGTGGGCATGCAAACTGACGGCCCCCATGACATGCGCGCTGTCTTCCACCCAAGCGCTGGGATGAATGTCAGGGGTGTGTTGATCGAGTTGGTAGATGGCCATGGGGTGTCCGTGCAGTGTTTCTACAATTGTAGGGATGGAATTGAGAACCGCTGCGCTGCGTGCATTGTGCGAACCTGACCTACGCACACAGGTGGCGGCGGTGCAGTCGCTGTGGGCTTCGCGTGACCATGACACGATTGAAACGCCACGGGTGCTGCAAACACCTGCTGTCGCCTTGCCGGGACGCCCGGCAAAACCTTTGCTCAAACCGCCCCATCAAGTGCCGTCTCGGTCGGTGCACACGGCGCAGGGCTTGGCAGGTCTGGTGCATTCCATTTGCCACATTGAATTCAACGCCATCCATCTGGCGCTGGACGCCATTTGGCGGTTTGAAGGTCTGCCCGTCGCGTATTACCAAGATTGGCTGAAAGTCGCTTATGAGGAATCCACCCACTTTGTGTTGTTGAGCCAATTGTTGCAAGACATGGGCCACGCCTATGGCGACTTTGACGCGCACGATGGCCTGTGGCAAATGTGCGAGAAGACCGCCCATGATGTGGTGGCACGCATGGCGTTGGTGCCGCGCACACTGGAAGCGCGAGGACTCGACGCCACACCGCTGATTCAAGCCAAATTGTGCTTGAGTGATTCGGTCCATGCCAAAGCTTTGCAACCTGTGCTGGACATCATTTTGCGAGATGAAGTTGGTCATGTGGCCATCGGCAACCATTGGTACCGCTGGCTGTGTGAGCAACAACAGTTAGACCCACTTGAGTACTATCCCTTGCTGGTGGAACGCTATGCAGCACCTCGGCTCAAGCCCCCATTCAACAACGAAGCCCGCTTGCAAGCCGGGTTCACGTCGCAAGAAATCGATTGGTTGTTGGCTCAGCGCCTGACCTAACCCCTGGGGTGGTGTTGCGCATGCAATTGCTTTAACCGCTCGCGCGCCACATGTGTGTAAATCGTGGTGGTCGAAATGTCAGCATGGCCTAACAACATTTGCACCGCGCGCAAATCTGCGCCGTGGTTTAGCAAATGTGTGGCAAACGCATGGCGCAATGTGTGTGGCGACAACGGCACACGGATGCCTGCTGCTAATGCATATTTCTTGATCAGCATCCAAAACATCACGCGGCTCATGGCCACCCCGCGCTGGGTCACAAACACCGCAGGGCTGTGCTTGCCACCCAGCAACACGGCGCGCGATTGGGCCAAATAACGCTGCACCCAATCTTCCGCGTCTTCACCAAAAGGCACCAAGCGTTCCTTGTCGCCCTTGCCCGTGATTCGCAACACACCCTCGCGAATGTTCAATGACAACAACGGCAAGTTGACCAATTCACTGACACGCAAACCACTGGCGTACAACAACTCCAGCATGGCGCGGTCACGCAGACCCAACGGGGTGTCAGTGTTTGGCGCATTCAACAACGCTTCAACTTGCGATTCGGTCAGTGTTTCAGGCAAACGCAGCGGTTGCTTGGCTGACAGCAATTTCAATGTGGGGTCTTCCAGAAGGCGGTTGTCGCGCAGCGCCCAGCGATAAAACCGTCGAAACACGGTCATGCGCCGGTTGGCCGATGTGGCGCGTGTGTTGTCATGGCGGTGCGCAAAATACGCTTGCAGATCAGACTCGGTGGCTCGGGATAAATCGGTGTGCTGGGTCAATAACCAACCCGCCAATGCATTCAAGTCACGTCGATAAGCAGCCAAGGTCAAGGCCGACAAACCATCTTCTAACCACACACTGTCGATGAATGCATCGATCAGTGGATCGATGGCGTCAGTCGAGCTTGAGTTTTTGCGCATCGACCACTTTCTTGTAGACCTCGTATTCGGCCTTGAGTTGCGCGGCAAATTCTGACGGGCTGTTGGCCACCACGCGAGAACCGGTGGCTTCAATCCGCTTGATCACGGCCGGGTCTTGCAAATGCCATAGAGCGCAGGCCGGTTCACGGGCGCCATGCCCAGTTCTTTGAACGTGGGCACATCGGGCAGTTCAGCCACCCGTTCGGGCGCGGCCACCGCCAATGCCACCAAGCGCTTGCCTTGGATGTGAGGCAACGCAGAAGGCAGGTTGTCAAAAATGATCGGCACCTGGCCACCCACCGTGTCGCGCAACGCAGGTCCGGCGCCTGCATACGGAATGTGCACCACAAATGTGTTGCTCAACTGTTTGAACAACTCCATTTGCAAATGCCCAATACCGCCTGTACCAGAGGATGCGTAATCGTATCGCCCAGGTTTGGCTCGCAACTCTTTCAAAAAACCGGCCATGTCTTTGGCGGGAAACGAAGGGTGAATGGCGAGCACATTCGGTGTGGCCACCATGTTGATGACCGGCGTGAAATCGGTCAATGGCTTGTAAGCAATCGCTGGATTGATGGCTGGGTTGGTCGCCGCACTTGACGCCGTGGCCAAGCCCAAGGTGTAGCCATCGGGTGCCGCGCGTGAAACCTCCAGAGCGCCGATCACGCCGCCGCCACCGGCTTTGTTTTCAACCACCACGGGTTGTCCCAACGCTTTGCCCAACGGGTCTGCGACGATGCGGGCGATCAAATCGGTGCTGCCCCCCGGCGCAAAAGGCACCAACAAGCGAATGGGCTTAGACGGGTAGGTTTGCGCGAATGCGCTGCCCAGCGTGCATACACATGCCCATGCGAGCAAAGTTTTGACCATGCGTTGACTTGTCCAAAGTTTCATCAGACCACCACCGGTTCAGGTTCAAGCCGAATACCAAAACGTTCGTACACGCTGGTTTGTATCGCCTTGGCAAGCGTCACGACTTCGCCGCCGGTACAAGGACTGTCCCGCCCGCCTTTGTTGATGATCACCAACGCTTGCTTATCGTAAACCGCGGCATTGCCCACCGACTTGCCGCGCCAACCACATGCGTCGATCAACCATGCCGCAGCGAGTTTGATGCTGCCATCACTCAGGTGGTAGTGCACCAGTTTCGGCTCGCGCGCAATGATGTCCGCGCATTGTTCAGGGGACACAGTGGGGTTTTTGAAGAAACTGCCCGCGTTGCCGACCACCTCGGGGTTGGGCAATTTGGCGCGACGGATCTCACACACCCATTCAAAAATTTCCATCGGGCTGGGGTTGGCAATGCCATGCTGCTGCTGTTTTTTGGTGAGGTCGGCGTAACCCAAATCGGGCCTCCATTGTTTGGGCAATCGAAAACGCACCCGCGTGATCAAGGCGCGGCCCAACAGTCCCAGGTCACGCCGGTCAGCCGCCTGGTGCTTGAACACCGAATCCCTGTAACCAAAACCGCATTGCGCGGCGTCCAGCGTGAAATGCTGACCGGTGTGCAAATCGACCGCATCGAGCGATTCAAAACGGTCTTGCAACTCCACGCCATAGGCCCCAATGTTTTGCACGGGCGACGCGCCAACGGAACCGGGGATCATGGCCAAATTTTCCAAACCCGGCCAACCCTGTTGCAAGGTCCACTCCACCAAGTCGTGCCAATTTTCGCCGGCGGCCGCCTCCACGATCCAAGCCTTGTCATCCTGCGACACCAAGGATTTCCCCAGCAGTTCGACTTTGATGACCAGCGGCTTGATGTCACCCGTGATGACGATGTTGCTACCGCCGCCCAACACGAAATGGGGTTCAAGCCGAACCGGGTCGGTCAGTAATTCCTCGACATCGGTCATGCTGCGCAATCGCAGCAAACGCTCAGCTTTGGCAGCGATGCCAAAGGTGTTGTGCGGTTGCAGGGGGACTTGTGTCTCGATAATCATGTCAGAATTGTCGCACCCTGAACTTACTTAGATTTGCCATGCCTTCTTTTGATACTGTGTGTGAAGCCGACGTGGTCGAAGTGAAAAACGGCGTTGAAAACACGGCCAAAGAAATCGCCACGCGGTTTGATTTCAAAGGCACCTCAGCCGCCATCGAATTCAAAGACAAGGAAATCACCTTGATTGGCGACAGCGATTTCCAATTGGCCCAAATCGACGACATACTTCGCAACAAATTGACCAAACGCAACGTGGACATCCGTTTTTTGGACAAAGGCGATGTGCAAAAAATGGGCGGCGACAAAGTCAAACAAATTGTGAAAGTTCGCAATGGCATTGCCAGCGAAGACGCCAAAAAAATTCAACGCGTGATCAAAGACAGCAAGATGAAAGTTCAAGCCGCGATTCAAGGAGAAGCGGTGCGCGTGACTGGCGCCAAACGCGACGATTTGCAAGCGGCCATGGCCTTGATCCGAAAAGAGATGCCCGACTTGCCACTCAGCTTCGACAATTTCCGCGACTGATCAGTTTTTACCGATGCGGCTTTCCTCGCCGCGTATCAACTTGGCCATGTTGGACTGATGCCGCCAAATCAGCACCGCACTCATCAGCACCGTGGCCAACAACACGCGGTTGTCGACATACCAAACCACGCGGTGTCCCAAAAAATAATAGGCGGGCGCAAACACGGCGCAGGCCAATGCGGCCAGTGACGAATAACGCGTGAAAAACGCCACGATCAACCAAGTGCTCATGGTTGCCAAACCCAACAAAGGCTCAATGCCAAACAACACCCCGGCCGCCGTGGCCACGCCTTTGCCCCCTTTGAAGCGAAAAAACACGGGCCAGACATGCCCCGCAAATGCCGCCATCGCGACTGCGGCCTGCGTCCCCTCTGCCAGGCCCCAAACAGCGCCATGCTGCGTCACCCACCACACGGGCAGCCAGCCCTTGACACCGTCCAGCAACAAGGTCAGCGCGGCCGCCAGTTTGTTGCCTGAGCGAAGCACATTGGTTGCCCCCGGGTTGTGGCTGCCATAAGAGCGTGGATCGGCCAAACCCATGATGCGACTGACCAACACCGCGAAAGACAAGGAACCCACCAGATACGCTGCGAGCGTCGCCAGCAAGACGTTGACCCATTCGAAAGACAACAACATGGGCATCAAATCGCAGGGTCGCGCATTTCCCAACGGATCGCGTCAATGGCGGCGAGCACCTCAGGCGACAACTGCTTGCCCCAGACGTCGATGTCTTCGTCCAACTGCCGAACAGAGGTGACACCGATGATGGTGCTGGCCACGCGCCACTGCGTGTAGCAAAACGCCAAAGCCATTTCAGTCGGGGTCATGCCGTTGTCGCGGGCGAGTTGGTTGTATCGCTTGGCGGCAGCCAGTGCATCGGGGCGCGCCCAGCGCTGTTTGCGAACGCTTTCGTATTTGGTGATGCGCCCTTCTTGGGGCGCGTTGGCGCCCAAGAAACCCGACTCATCGTATTTGCCGGTCAACAAACCAAACGCCAAAGGTGAATACGCCAACAACGACACGTTCAAGCGGTGCATGGTTTCATCCAACCCGTTTTCAGGCACACGGTTGACCAAGCAATAGGCGTTTTGCACGCTGACAATTCGCGGCAACTGGTGTTGTTCGGCCAGACGGACAAACTCGTGAACGCCATAAGGGGTTTCGTTTGACAGCCCGATGTAGCGCACCTTGCCGAGCTTGATCAGTTGGGCCAAGGCGTCCAATTGGTCATGAATGGAAGTGGTGGACTTTTCGTTTTTGGGTTCGTAATACACCCCCCCAAACATGGGCACATGGCGCTCGGGCCAGTGGATTTGGTAGAGGTCAATCACATCGGTTTGCAAGCGCTTGAGGCTGGCGTCGCATGAAGCCAGGATGTCCGCTGGGGTCATGCCTTCACCTGCGCGTACCCATGGCATGCCACGGGAAGGCCCGGCCACTTTGGAGGCCAGTACGATCTTTTGTCGCATGCCGGGTCGTTTGGACAGCCAATTGCCGATGTAGGTTTCGGTTTTGCCATACGACTCCGCTGTTGGCGGCACCGCGTAAATTTCTGCGGTATCAAAAAAGTTGACACCCCGTGCCACACTGTGGTCCATGATGGTGTGAGAGGTCGGCTCGTCGACTTGTTGCCCGAATGTCATGGTGCCCAAAGAAATCGGGGTGACATGCAAATCGCTTTGGCCCAAGCGAACAGGGTTGAGGTCAAGTTTTTTCATGGGTGGGAGTTTACGTGGGTCATTGTTGAGAATGTACAGCTTGCATCGCCCTAGACTACGACAGCCCATTTTGCCCAATACCAAGCCTCTCCCATGACCCGTTCCACCCCTCCCCTCACCGCCATCGTCACTGGCGCCGCCCGTGGCATCGGACTCGCCACTGCCCACTTGTTTTTGTCCAAAGGCTACCGGGTGGCCATGGTTGACCGAGACTCCGACGAATTGCACAGGTCCACCCATGGGTTGAACAACGCCTTGGCAGTGGTGTGTGATGTCTCGCATGAACAGGCAGTGGCTCAGATGGTGCACACCGTGACACAGTGGGCCAGCCGCATTGATGTCTTGGTCAACAACGCCGGTGTCGCCGATTTCAGCCCGATCCAAGACACCAGTTTCGCGCGCTGGCGAGAAGTCATGAACACCAACTTGGACGGCGTGTTTTTGTGCTCGCAAGCGGTGTTGCCGGCGTTGCGCGAGACTCGAGGCAGCATTGTCAACATCGCCTCCATCTCGGGACTGCGCGCTTCCACCCTGCGCGTGGCTTATGGAACATCCAAAGCGGCGGTCATCCACCTGACCAAACAACAAGCCGCCGAGCTCGGTGAATGGGGCATTCGCGTGAATTGCGTGTCACCGGGCCCGGTCAACACCAAGTTGGCCGCCGCGGTTCACACACCCGCCATCGTCAACGCCTATCACGACGCGATTCCGCTCAACCGCTATGGCAGTGAACAAGAAATTGCCCGTGTCATCGTTTTTTTGGCGTCCGAAGAAGCCAGCTATCTCACGGGCCAAATGATCGCGGTCGATGGCGGGTTTGATGCCACTGGCGTGGGGTTGCCTGCGTTACGTGGATAAGGATTGGCCAGAGTTTTTCAAATCTAAGGTGCCAACTGCGCCTCGCGCAACCTGAGCACCCGCCTTTGCACCTTCCCGGTGGTCGTCATCGGTAAAATCATCCGTCCCCACATGACCGGCTGACAACACCACATAGGCTTTCACCAAGTTGCCGCGCTCAGCATCGGGCTTGGGCACCACGGCAGCATTGGCGACGGCGGGGTGTTTGACCAAACAGTTTTCAATTTCACTCGGGCCAATGCGGTAGCCCGCCGACTTGAACACATCGTCAGCGCGACCTTGGTACCACAAATACCCCTGCGCATCGCGGGTGGCCAAGTCACCGGTTCGGCACCAGTCGCCGGTGTACTTTCGCTCGGTGGCCTCAGGCTGATTCCAATAGCCCAAAAAGAAAATCGGATCGGGGTCGCCATGCACATCACAACGATGCAACGCCACGTCACCGGGCACACCATCGGCGCATTCTTGACCCTCCTCGTCAATCACTGCCACGCGATGGCCGGGGTATGCACGGCCCATGCTGCCGGGCTTGGCGGGCCAGCCAACGCCGTCTGCGGTGTCACCATTCATCGCACAATTTCCGACGATGTAATTGATTTCGGTTTGCCCGAACATTTCATTCACCGTCACGCCCAATTCATCGCGGCAATAGGCAAACACCGCATCGCCAACCGCTTCGCCTGCGCTCATGATGGCTTGCAAATCCAACTGAAATTGGGACTGCGGCAAAGGATAAGCCTTCATCATGGCTTTCAACGCCGTGGGAAACAAAAACGTGTGGGTCACCCTGTGTTGTTGCATCAAGCTGAACGCAAGCTCTGCAGAAAACCTTCCCGACCAAGCCACCACCGGCCGACCGAAATACAACGTCGGCAACAGCGCATCCATCAGTCCACCGGTCCAGGTCCAATCGGCAGGTGACCACATGACGGCGTGGCTGCCTGTGGGCAAATCATCTGGCCCAAGGGCACCGTGACCCGAGGGCGAAAAGCCAAACCAGTTTTGGCTGCAGACGAACCCGCTCAGGTTGCCCATCAAGGCTTGGTGAGGAATCAAGGCGCCTTTGGGCGGTCCGGTCGTGCCGCTGGTGTAGATCAACACCGCCGCATCTGTGGCTTTGGTGCGAACCAACGGCCAAGGTGGCGCATGGCTGTGGTCTTGTTGCGCATCAAAAAAAACATCACCGCAATTCGGGTCCATGCCGACACACATTCGCAATGCTGGGCATTGGGTTTTCAATTCGCAGACCGTGTTGGCAGATACCGCATCCACCACAGCCAACACCACGCCTGCGTCTTGCAAGCGATACAACAATGCCTCTGGGCCAAACAATTGAGACAAGGGCACGGCCACCGCGCCCATTTGCAACACAGCCATGTAAGCCACCGCTGTTTCGAAACGCTGGGGCAACACCACCGCCACCCTGTCACCGGCTTTCACACCCTGCAACGCCAGCACATGACTCAATGCATCCGCTGCGGTTTGTAACTGTGCAAAGCTGAACGCAACCACTTGCGAAGCATCTGTGTGATGCTGTACCACCGCGCTGGCCACACGGTATGCGGGTGATGCGGCCCAACGACGCGAGCACACCTGCGCCATGTTGAAATGTTCTGGCACCGACCAGCGAAACTGGCTGTGCATGCGGGCATGGTTGTCTGATAAGCGACCGGCGGTCATCGGGTTCGTCCTTATGATTGGCCGAATGTACCAAGTTAAACACACCTCTCGCACGCGCTTCATCCCGTTGCGTCACCTCAACTACCACGTTCGCGAATGGGGCACACCCCGCGAAGGGGAATTGCCGTTGTTCATGGTGCATGGTTGGATGGATGTCAGTGCATCGTTTCAATTTGTGGTCGATGCCATGCAAGCAGACAGGCACATCATTGCACCGGATTGGCGCGGATATGGGTTGACCGATCCGGGCGTCGTCGACACGTTTTGGTACCCAGATTACTTGGCTGATTTGGATGCGCTGATTGACCATTACCAACCCGATGGACAAATCGATTTGCTGGGACACAGCATGGGTGGCACAGTGGTTTGTATGTACGCCGGTATTCGCCCGCAACGCATTCGCCGATTGATCAACCTTGAAGGTTTTGGGCTGGCGGCGACGCGCCCTGCGCAAGCGCCGGGGCGGTATGCCAAATGGCTGAACGAGGTCAAAGCGGCGCGGGCCGGCGAACTCAATTTACGGGCTTATGCCAACAGCGAAGCGGTGGCGCAACGCTTGATCAAAACCAATCCCCGCTTGAGCGCGGACAAAGCGCAATGGCTGGCGCAACATTGGGCACGCCCGAATGCACAAGGCGAATGGCACATCTTGGGGCACGCAGCCCACAAAGTGATCAACCCCTATTTGTTTCGGGTCGAAGAAATGTTGGCTTTGTATGAAAGCATCAGCGCGCCCGTGCTGAATGTCGAAGCCAGTCAAAACGATTTGGACAAATGGTGGCAAGGCAAATACACCTTGCCTGAATTCCACGAACGACTCCAATCCATACGCGACCTGCGCAGTGTGACCATCGAAGACGCGGGTCACATGATGCACCACGATCAACCGCACATATTGGCACAGCACATCGAATCATTTCTGCAGTTGCCATGAACCGCTTTGATGTGCTGATCATTGGCGCGGGCGCAGCTGGCTTGTTTTGCGCTGGCGTGGCGGCTCAACAAGGCTTGCAGGTGCTGTTGCTGGACCATTCGCCCAAAGTGGCTGAAAAAATCCGCATCTCTGGCGGTGGGCGCAGCAACTTCACCAACAAAGACATCGACATTCGCTCACCGCACACCCATTTCTTGGGCAACAACCCGGCGTTTGCCCGCAGCGCACTCAGCCGCTACACCGCACAAGATTTCATCTCGCTGGTGCAAAAGCATGGCATCGGTTTTCACGAAAAGGCGGATCGGTCACCCGTTGGCAGCCCTGTCGCTTGCTGGGCTTGCAGTTCAGTGACAGTCCGCAAGCACATTACACGGCTCAAACCAGTCAAGGCGACGTGACCGCCTCAGCGGTGGTGGTGGCCACGGGCGGCTTGTCCATCCCCAAAATGGGTGCGACCGACTTGGGCTACCGGCTGGCTCGGCAATTTGGGTTGAACTTGATTGAGCCTCGACCCGCGCTGGTTCCGTTGACTTTTTCTGCCGCCGAATGGCAGCCCTACGTCGCTTTGGCCGGACTGTCGCTGCCGGTCACCGTCTCAACTGGCACTGGCAAATCCCCCATTCGCTTTCACGAAGACCTGCTGTTCACGCACCGCGGCTTGTCTGGGCCTGCGGTGCTGCAAATTTCCAGCTATTGGCAACCTAACGGCGAGATCCGCCTCAACCTGTTGCCCGACACGGCGTTGGCGGCGGCACTGATCAGCGCCAAGCAGTCCACCAAAAAGACCTTGCCCAATGCGCTGTCGGCTTGGCTGCCTGCAAGGGTCGCGGACACGTGGACAGCGGCTCAGCCCCAATGGCAGCGCAGTCTGCCAGACACCCCCGACAAAGCGCTTGAGCAAATCGCCAATGCATTGCAAGCTTGGGCGCTGACGCCCTCGGGCACAGAGGGCTATGCCAAGGCCGAGGTCACTGCCGGTGGCGTAGACACCCGGGATTTATCCCAACAAACCATGGAATCCAAGCAACCGGGGCTGTATTTCATTGGCGAAGTCGTCGATGTCACCGGTTGGCTGGGCGGCTACAACTTTCAATGGGCCTGGTCCAGCGCCCACGCTTGCGCAATGGGCTTGGCAGCCCGCCTCAAACCGCTATAATGTTGGATTTTCCGGCCACCCCCCGACAGCCCAAACCACCGTTGGGGACCACCGCTTCGCAGGCGTTGAAGTCCGATCTTCTTCAGTTGCCATGCGTGCACATTTTTGAAAATTGTTGTCAATGACCACCATCCGTGTAAAAGAAAACGAACCTTTTGACGTGGCTTTGCGCCGCTTCAAGCGCACCATTGAAAAACTCGGTCTTTTGACCGACTTGCGCGCCCGTGAGTTCTATGAAAAACCCACTGCCGAGCGCAAACGCAAAAAAGCTGCCGCTGTCAAACGCCATTACAAGCGCGTTCGCAGCATGCAGTTGCCCAAAAAGCTCTACTGATTTGCCTCAGGCCCCGGCCTGACCAGGCTCGCCCGGCCCAGACCGCGCGGGCCTTTTTCATTTGCATTGGAGACACTGTCCATGAGCCTCAAGCACCAAATCACCGAAGACATGAAAACAGCCATGCGCGCCAAAGACAGCGCGCGACTTGGCACGATCCGCTTGCTTCAAGCGGCCATGAAACAAAAAGAAGTCGACGAACGGGTTGAACTCGACGACATCATGGTCATCGCGATCGTCGACAAATTGATCAAACAACGCAAAGACTCCGTGGCGGCCTACCAAAGCGCGGGGCGGCAAGATTTGGCAGACATTGAAAGCGCAGAAATGGCGGTGCTGCAAGCCTATCTGCCCCAGCGTTTGTCGGCCGAAGAAGTACAGCAAGCCGTCAACGCCATCGTTGCTGAACTCGGCGCCAGCGGCCCCGGTGACATGGGCAAAGTCATGGGTGCAGTGAAAGCCCAACTGGCTGGCAAAGCGGACATGGGCGAAGTCAGTGCGGCGGTCAAGGCGGCACTGAGCAAATAACCCCCATCCATCACCCGCCCATGCCCGATGAGCGGCATGGGGTTCGTGCCTAAAATCCCAGATCACGCCGCGTCGCTTTCAGCACGCCACCCCCGCCAACCCATTCCAGCAAACACCGTGGCCGATTCCTCTGTTTATTTGCGCATAGATCACGTCACCAAGCGTTTTGGCGAAACCGTCGCTGTCAATGACGTCAGTTTGGGCATTGAACGTGGCGAGATTTTTGCCCTGCTGGGCTCTTCGGGTTGTGGCAAGTCCACGTTGTTGCGGGTGCTGTCAGGCTTTGAAACGCCCACCAGCGGCCGCGTCTGGTTAGATGGCAAAGACGTGACCGATTTGCCGCCCTACGAGCGCCCTATGAACATGATGTTTCAGTCATACGCGTTGTTTCCTCACTTGAATGTGTGGGAAAACGTGGCCTTTGGCTTGAAGCGCGACGGTGTGGCCAAAGCGGAAATTCAGCAGCGGGTGCAAGACATGTTGCAACTGGTTCAGTTGCAAAAGTTTGCCAAGCGCAGCCCTCACCAATTGTCTGGGGGGCAACAACAGCGCGTGGCGTTGGCGCGCAGTTTGGTCAAACGCCCCCAACTTTTGTTGTTGGATGAACCGCTGGGCGCGTTGGACAAAAAATTGCGCGAAGAAACCCAAGTGGAGTTGGTGAACATCATCAAGCAAGTGGGTGTGACTTGCGTCATGGTCACGCACGACCAAGACGAAGCCATGACCATGGCTGACCGAATCGCTGTCATGAGCGAGGGCCGTTTCCTGCAAGTGGGTGCGCCCAGCGAAGTCTACGAATACCCCAACTGTCGTTTCGTGGCGGATTTTGTGGGCAACGTCAATTTGCTGGATGGCGAGTTGACTGGCGATGAGCCCGATCACGCATTGGTCAGCAGCGCGGCCTGTCAATTCCGGGTGGGCCATGGCATCTCCGGCCATTTGGGCATGCCCGTCACCGTGGCGTTGCGGCCAGAAAAAATCTTGCTCAGCTTGCAGCAACCAACGCAAGCTTTCAACACAGTGTCGTGCTCGGTACACAGCCTGTCATACTTTGGCAGCTACACCAGTTACCACTTGAAAATGGCCAATGGCCAGATGTTGCAAGCATGGGTGACCAACACCGACCGTCACCACGAAAACATCGACATTGGCCAACCACTGTGGGCCCATTGGCAAGACAACGCCATGGTGGTATTGGACCGCTAAGCGTTCAAGCGCCAGCCACTTTCATGCGGTTGACCAGCACCGAACCGATGGTTTTGGCGCCGTAGTTGTAAGCGTCAGAGCCAATGGCATCGATGCCCATCAACATGTCTTTCATGTTCCCGGCGATGGTGATTTCTTGCACAGGGTAAGCAATCTCACCTTTTTCTACCCAAAAACCGCTCGCGCCGCGAGAGTAGTCGCCAGTGACGTAATTGATGCCCTGTCCCATGAGTTCAATGACGAACAAACCTGTGCCCAATTTTTTCAACATGGCTTTGAGGTCATCTTCGCTGCGGGTGTGTGTGGATCGCATGACCAAATTGTGAGAGCCACCCGAGTTACCCGTGGTTTGCATGCCAAGCTTGCGTGCGGAATAGCTGCTGAGGAAATAGCCTTGAACCTGGCCATCGCGGATGATGTCGCGCGGCTGTGTTTTGACACCTTCTTCATCAAAGGGTGAACTGCCCTTGCCACGCATCACAAACGGGTCTTCATGCACTTGTATGTGGGCAGGCAACACTTGCTTGCCAAGTGAGTCCAATAAAAAACTGCTTTTGCGATAGAGCGCGCCACCGCTGAGCGCATGCACCAGACCGCCCAACAGACCTGCGGCCAAGGGGGACTCAAACAACACCGGGCAACTGACCGTGCGGATTTTGCGCGCATGCAAACGGCTGAGTGCGCGTTCTGCGGCATAACGACCAACCACTTCCGGGGACGCCAACTCATTCGGGTGCCGCATCGAGCTATACCAGGCATCGCGCTGCATGTCCTCGCCCGTGCCAGCGATGGGCGCCACCGACACACTGTGCCGTGAGCTGGCGTAGCCGCCTCTGAAGCCATGCGTGTGTGCACTGAAAAAATGGCTTTGTTGCGCAGACACCGCCGCGCCTTCGCTGTTGGTGATGCCTGCATCGGTTTGCAGCGCCGCCGACTCGCAACGCAATGCCAACTGGGCGGCTTGCTCGCTGGTGATGTCCCAAGGATGGAACAAATCCAAATCGGGTTGATGCTGGGCGATGAGCTCTTCTTCTGGCAAGCCCGCCATCGGGTCCTCTGCGGTGAAACGGGCGATGTCAAACGCAGCTTGCACCGTGCGTTCAATGGCAGCTTTGGAGAAATCCGAGGTGCTCGCGTTGCCGCGACGGTTGCCGACATAAACCGTGACGCCCAACGATTTATCGCGGTTGCGTTCAACGTTTTCGAGTTCGCCTTTGCGAACCGACACGCTCAAACCACAGCCCTCAGAAGCTTGGGCGGCGGCATCGGTGGCGCCGAGCCGTTTAGCGTGGTTCAGTGCGCTGTCAACCAAGGCTTCGAATTGGGCGCGGCTGTGGCTGAATCCGGGTAAGGGTTTGTCGTGGGTGGTCGGGGGTATTGAATAGGGTTTCATATCGAGGGCTATGATACTTGCCACACCATTAACCCCACGCCATGTCACGCAAACCCACCAAAGGTTATTACGTCAAAGGTCATTTTGTTGCCGAGGGCAGCGACCTCGATCTTGAGCTCAAGCGCGAACTCAAGGGCACTGACAGTTCCAGCAAAACCGACCTCAAACGCGAAAGTGTTGAGCTGCAAAAGCTCGGTGAAGACTTGTTGCAACTGCGCGCCGACGCCATGCAACAACTGGTGGCGCAACAGCACGTGCCCGAGCTGTTATTTGAAGCCATCCGCGACGCAAAAAAAATCACCAACTTTGAAGGACTGCGCCGTCAAATGCAATTTGTGGGCAAGCTCATGCGCAAGCTGGACGAGACACAAGTCCAAGCCATACGCGATGCGCTTGATGTCCAACACAACGGCAGCGCCGAAGAAACCCTGGCGCTTCACATGAGTGAGCACTGGCGCGACCGCTTACTGAAAGACGACACGGCATTGGCCGACTGGCTGGCGGCTCACCCCGACACTGACAGCCAGCAATTGCGCGCCTTGATCCGACAAGCCCGAAAAGACGGTTTGCCCGACAAAACCGCGGTTTCACAAGGCGCATTTCCCAGACAAGGCCGCGCCTATCGAGATATTTTCAAAATCGTGCGCGATCAACTTTCCGCGCAAAAGGTCGCCCCCGAATGAATGCAGATCCCTCGCTTGAACCTGTTCGCATTGGCATTGTGTCCATCAGTGACCGAGCGTCCAGCGGCACCTATGAAGACAAAGGCTTGCCTGCGCTGCGCGAATGGTTGGAACAAGCCCTGCACAACCCTTTGCAGTTTGAAGCCCGCTTGATTCCCGATGAGCAAGCACGCATCAGCCAAACCTTGATTGAACTCGTTGATGCCGGGTGCAGTTTGGTGCTGACCACGGGTGGCACAGGTCCTGCCGTTCGAGACGTGACGCCAGAGGCCACATTGGCCGTGGCGCACAAAGAAATGCCCGGGTTCGGCGAACAAATGCGTCAAATCAGCTTGCGCTTTGTGCCCACCGCCATCTTGTCAAGGCAAGTGGCTGTCATACGGGGCCAGAGTTTGATCATCAATTTGCCGGGTCAACCCAAATCCATCACCGAAACCTTGGGTGGCTTGAAAGATGCCCAAGGCGCCACACTGGTTGACGGTATTTTTGCAGCGGTGCCTTATTGCATCGACTTGATTGGCGGGCCGTACTTGCAAACACGTGACGCGTTTTGCAACGCATTCAGACCCAAAACCGCGCAAAGACCGTATCCCGCGAACGCGTGAGATCAGGTCTTCTCCAAGTGAAAAGCCACTTGGTCAATATCGAAATACATTTTTTCAAAAAACAATTCGCAAGTCGCTGAGCCACTGCCCACCAAACGCAAATTGGCTGTCGGTGGGTTGTCCATGAGGGCGTCTTCGGGCGAGAAATGCAAAGTCGAGAACACGTATTTCTCCAACGACCTCAAAAACACCACAAAACCCGGCACCTTGATTTGAGCCGGGTCTTCACAAACCATCCACCAATGAGAATGGAATTGGTTGGGCGCAAACAGTTGCAAACTCACCAAGCAATCGCGCACCATCAAACCGTATTGCTCGATACTGAACGACAAATCGGCGCGGTAGGCGCCATCCGGCAATTGGTTGAACACCATGCTGTGGGGATGCAATTTGATGAAGGCTGGCATGGTGAAAAGATCGGATGAAGTCGGGCGGGCTTGACCGCTTGGGATCAGTCGATCAACTTGTTGAGCTTTTCAATGTCAGCATGCACGGTTGTTTTGGCTGCATCCATTGGCACGCAATCAACACCATTGACATCGCCCTTGGACAATTTTTCCAGGGCTTGCCACAGCATGGCAATTTGCTTGTCTTGCTCGGCGGTGTAGTCGATCAACCCGCGAATGGCTTGGCTCAAGGGGTCGTCGTTTTGCGTGACGCCATAGGCTGAAAAACCCATTTTCGAGGCGACTTGCTCGCGCACTGCATCGGTTTGCGCTTCAATGATTCGCGCTGGGTTGC
>RFYK01000091.1 GCA_009925585.1 Betaproteobacteria bacterium
TATTCCGGTGCCGCTCTATCACTGTTTTGGCATGGTGTTGGGTGTGCTCACCGCGACCGCGGTAGGCGCGGCCATGGTGTTTCCAGGCGAAGGTTTTGATTCCCAAGCAACGCTTCGCGCGGTAGTGCAACAGCGCTGTACTGCTTTACATGGTGTGCCCACCATGTTTGTGTCTATGTTGGCAGAGCCTGTCGTGCATCAGTTGGATTTGAGTTCACTGCGCACCGGCATCATGGCAGGGGCGCCTTGCCCAGTGGAAACCATGCAAGCCGTCATGCGCACCATGCACATGCAGCAGATCACGATTGGTTATGGCATGACCGAAACCTCGCCTTTGTCGTTTCAATCGCATGTCTCTGACCCGGTGGACAAACGCGTTGCCACGGTTGGGCGCATTCAACCGCATGTGCAAGCCAAGGTCGTGGATGAAAACGGTCGCATGGTGCCTGTGGGCACCGCCGGTGAATTGTGCGTGCGAGGGTATTTGGTCATGCGCTCGTATTGGGAAGACCCACAGCAAACCCACGCTGCCATCGATGACGCGGGTTGGATGCACACCGGTGACCTGGCCACCATCGATACCAATGGCTATTGCAACATCGTGGGTCGCGTGAAAGACATGTTGATTCGCGGTGGTGAAAATGTGTTTCCGCGCGAGATTGAACATTTCTTGATGCAGCATCCCAAGGTGTTGGATGTGCAGGTGTTTGGTGTGCCTGACCCCAAGTACGGCGAAGAAATTGCAGCATGGTTGATCCTCAAGCCGGGTCAAACCGCTGAGCCAAATGAGTTCATCGACTTTTGTCGTGCGAGTTTGGCGCATTTCAAAACACCTCGCCATGTTCGGTTGGTGCGCGAATTTCCTCTGACCGCGACGGGCAAGCCGCAAAAATTCCAAATGCGCCAACGCATGATCGAAGAACTCGGTTTGCGTTCGCCGCAAACCGCCTGAGTGATTGACACGGAAAGCGCACAGTGACAGACGATCAACTTGCTTTCCTGGATGCTTATTCGTTGGCTGGCTTGTTGCACAGCAAGAAACTCTCGCCGGTAGAACTCACCCAAATGATGCTCAACCGGATTGAGCGGGTTGACAAGCGTTTGTTGTCGTATGCCACTGTCTCGCACGATGTGGCGTTAAAGCAAGCGCGAGAGGCCGAGGCCATGATCATGCGTCGGCAAATTCTCAGTCCGTTGCATGGTGTACCGATTGCGCTCAAGGATCTTTGCTACACCAAAGACACCGTGACCGCGGCAGGCATGCCGATGATGCGCGATTTTGTGCCCAGCTACGACGGCACCGTGGTCAAGCGGTTGCGCGACGCGGGCACGGTGTTGCTTGGCAAACTGACCATGACCGAGGCGGCGTTTGCCGACCATCACCCAGATGTGCCGCCCCCCATCAACCCTTGGCACGAAGACCATTGGTCTGGCGCCTCTTCCAGTGGTTCTGGTGTGGCAGTGGCCGCAGGTTTGTGTTTTGCGGCGATTGGCACCGACACCGGTGGCTCGATCCGTTTTCCATCTGCAGCCAATGGTGTGACAGGCCTCAAACCCACTTGGGCGCGTGTGCCTGTGCATGGTGCGTTTGAATTGGCCGCCTCGCTCGACCACATCGGACCCATGGCGCGCACCGCCATGGATTGCGGGCACATGTTGGGTTTGATTGCAGGTGCTGACCCCGACGACAAGGTGGCGTTGCATGCGCCGGTGCCTGACTATGTGTCGGGCAACACCTCGGGTTTGGCTGGCTTGCGCATCGGATTTGACGAGGCCTATTGCGCGGGCTTGGACGCTGACATGCAAACCGCGGTGCAGTCCGCCTACAAGGTGTTGCAATCGTTGGGCGCAGACATGCGGCATGTCCGTTTCCCGGATGTGTCTGACGCCGTTGCTGACTGGGGCACGGCTTGTGCGGTTGAAACAGCTGTCGCGCACGAACCTTGGCATCCGAAAAACAAACACCTGTATGGCCCTGGCTTGGGCGGCTTGATTGAATTTGGCCGTTCCGTGCCTGCGGTGGAGATGCAAAAAATTTGGTTGCGTCGCCGTGCGTTCACCGGAGCCGTGCGCGGGTTTTTCCAAGACTGCGATTTGCTGTTGATACCCGCGCAACCCATGGCCTCTCCTACCCACCAAGAGATGACAGTGATTGGCACAGTGCCTTCTGAATTGGCGCGCTTGATCAAATACACCGCACCGTTTGACATGAGCGGCAACCCCACCATCACTTTGCCTGCAGGATTCACTGCCAAGCAAACACCGGTAGCCATCCAACTGGTGTCTGCCCATTTGGACGAAGCCACATTGGTACGTGCAGGCAGTGCATTCCAGCGAGTGACCGATTGGCACAGTCGGGTGCCGCCCCGTCTCTGACTGGCATGAACATCGCCCAACCCTTTTTAAACCGGGCGCGCAGTCACCCCCACTTATGGGCCATCACTTGCAGTGGCCACACCACGTCCTACGGTGAGCTCGCGCAATGCAGTCAGCAGATCGCTGGTGCGTTGCGGCATCGCTTGGGACTGAGCGCCGGCCAGCGGGTGATTCTTTGCATGGAAAACCGGCGTGCATTTTTTGAAACCTTGTTGGCTTGTTGGGTGGCGGGTTTGTGTCCTGTGCCAGTGAATGCCAAATTGCACCCCAAAGAAGTGAGGCACATCGCGGATGACTCGGGCGCCAGTGCCTTGTTTTGCAGTGCCAACTTGCGCGATGGTTTGGTGCAGTCGCTGGCTGATCAGTTGGAGCCGTTGCACTTGGTGTGTGTGGATGACGCTGACTATGCCCACATGCAATCACACCCTGCGGTGGATGCCGCCGAGTTTGCGCCCAATGACATCGCTTGGATTTTTTACACCAGCGGCACCACTGGCGTTCCCAAAGGTGCGATGCTGTCGCACCGCAATTTGATGCAAATGTGTGTGCAGTACGGTGCAGACATTGATTGTGTTCAAGCCGGTGACACCCATTTGCATGTGGCACCGTTGTCCCACGGCTCCGGTTTGTACAGCTTGCCGCATTTGTTCAACGGCGGGCATCAGGTGATTGAGCCGGCCTTCAACCCAGAGGTGGTGTTCGACGCCTTGCAGCGTTATCCGCGTGTCACCTTTTTTGCGGCACCCACCATGTTGACCCGCATGCTGCGGTCCAGCCAAGGCCTGAGCAACCCGGCCGGACAGTTGCAAACCATCACCTATGGCGGCGGGCCGATGTACGTGTCCGATTTGTTGGAATGCTTGTCGGTGTTTGGTCCGCGCATGGTGCAAATTTACGGCCAAGGCGAGAGCCCCATGACCATCACTGCCTTGTCAAAGAATGACCACGAAGGCCCGCAAGATGCAGCGCATTTGGCGCGGCTGGCCTCATGTGGCACAGCACGCACCGGTGTGCAGGTGAGGGTGGTGGATGAATCGGGGCGTGATGTGCCGTTGGGCGAACCGGGCGAAGTGGTCACCCGAAGCGACACACGCATGTTGGGTTACTGGAACAACCCTGCAGCCACTGCCGCCGCGATTCGCGATGGTTGGTTATGGACAGGGGACATCGGGTCATTGGATGCGCAAGGTTATTTGACTTTGCGCGACCGCTCGAAAGACTTGATCATTCGCGGCGGCAGCAACATTTACCCGCGTGAAATTGAAGAGGTGTTGTTGCGCCATCCGGCTGTGGCCGAGGTGTCTGTCATCGGTGCGGCCAGTGCAGACTTGGGTGAAGAGCCGGTGGCATTTGTGGTGTGCAAACCTGGTGCAACTGTCGACCCAAATGCCTTGGATGCTTTGTGCTTAGACAACTTGGCTCGCTTTAAACGGCCGCGTGACTACATGTTTGTCACTGATTTGCCCAAGAACAATTACGGCAAGATTTTGAAAACCGCCTTGCGGCAACAACTCAAACAAGGGGGCAGATGATGCGTCAAGTATTCGTCGCCGGCACAGGCTCCACACGTTTTGGCAAGCACCCGCAAACCCCGATTGAAGCATTGGCAGTGGATGCGGGAGCGCAGGCCTTGGTGCAATCGGGCATTGCGCGCGATCGCATTGGCGCGGTGTATTTGGGTAACTTCATCAGCGGGCCGTTGAACGGCAAAGAGGTGTTGGCAGGCTTGGTGGCCGAGCAGTTGGGCTTGTCTGGCATACCCTGCACCAAGGTAGAAGGGGCGTGTGCTTCAGGTGGCATTGCGTTCAGGCACGCCTGCCTGATGGTGGCCACAGGCGTGTGTGATGCGGTCTTGGTCGTGGGCGTTGAGACCATGACGCATGCCAGCACCACGGACATGACCACCGCCCTCAATTGCGCCATGGACAACGAATACGACGGCATGAGTGGCTTGACCTTCCCGGGGCTGTTTGGGTTGGCTTGGCGTTCGCATGCGCGTCAATACGGCACGACTCGCGAGGACATTGCGGCGGTGGTGATCAAAAACAAAGCCCATGGGTTGAAAAATCCGCTGGCACAAATGGGCGCCGATTTGTCGTTGGACCAAGTGTGTGCGTCCGCCATGATCGCGGACCCGTTGCAATTGTTTGATTGCTGTCCACCCAGCGATGGCGCTGCGGCTGTGGTGGTTTGCGCCAAAGACATGCTCGGCGATGCGCAGCATCAAGCGCTGATTCGCGTCATGGCCAGCGCACAAACCAGCGGTTCAGCGCGTGTCTCGCAGCATCCCGATTTGTGCACATTTGAAGCCACCGTGGCGGCGGCGCAGCAAGCCTATCAACAATCCGGTTTGAAGCCATCGAACATTGATTTGGTCGAGCTGCATGATTGTTTTTCGATCGCAGAAATCATTGACAGCGAGGATTTGGGCTTGGTGCCGCGTGGTGAAGGCGGGCGCTGGGCGGCCCAAGGCCGCACTGGCATGCAAGGCGACATTGTGATCAATCCCAGTGGCGGTTTGTTGGCCAAAGGGCATCCAGTGGGTGCCACAGGTGTGGGGCAAATTGTCGAAGTGGTGCTGCAACTGCGGGGTGAACACAGCAACCCCGTGAAAGACGCCCGCATCGGCATGACCCACAATTTGGGTGGAACCGGAGTGGCTTGCACCGTGCATATTTTGGGTCGTGAAGCATGACCGCGCATGCCCCATTGTCGACATTGACCGCCTACCAATGTGTGGGCTGTCAAACCATCACGCAGCGTTCACCGATGGTGTGCGCGCGTTGCCTCGGTCGGCAATTTTCAACCGTGGAAGTGACTGCCACAGGCCGACTCGCCAGTTGGACCACGGTGCGCAAACCGCCTTTGCGTTTCAAAAATGAAGGCAGCTACCACGTGGGTATCGTTGATCTGGACAACGGCATGCGCATCTCTGGCCGTTTGCTTCACGACAGCGCAGACCCCACCGGTGAGCGCGTTGTCGCGGTCACACCCAGCGACACTGCACCCGACATTCCTGTTTTCAAGGTGACCTGACATGGCTGATATTTCTTACGACAAGCACGGTGGTGTGCGATTGATCACCATTCAACGCGCAAACAAAATGAATTCCTTGGACTTTGCGGCCAACGATGAATTGACAGAGATTTGGCGCACATTTGACCAAGACGATGATGCTCGGGTCGCGGTGATCACCGGAGCGGGTGACCAAGCGTTTTGCGCGGGTGCAGATTTGAAAACCTACACCTTGGCATTCGCGCAAGCTGCAGCGCCTGAGTTCCGGCGCAAATTCACCAATGGCCCGGGCTTTGGTGGCATCACGCGCAATTTAGACATTGACAAACCGATTCTGGCGGCGGTCAACGGGTTTGCCATTTCAGGCGGCTTCGAATTGGCCTTGGCCTGCGATTTGCGGTTTTGTTCACCGAACGCGGAATTTGCGCTGCAAGATGCCAAGTGGGGTTTTCATGCGTGTGACGGCGGCTTGATACGTTTGCCCCAAATCGTGGGCATGGGACACGCCATGGAAATCATTTTGTCTGGCGAACGGGTTGACGCTGAGCACGCGTACCGCATCGGACTGGTCAATCGCATTTACCCCCAAGCCGAGTTGTTGTCCAAAACCTTGGACTACGCGCAGATGTTGGCCAGTCGCGCGCCGTTGTCACACCGGTTCGCCAAAGAAGTGGTGCGTCGTTCGGTGGGCATGCACATGAACGAAGCCTTGCAATGGGAGTCGCGGTCATTTCGCGACGTGGCATTCACTGACGACTTGAAAGAAGGCTTGGCCTCGTTCAAAGAACGCAGGCCAGCCGATTTCAAAGGCAGTTAAGTTGCACCCCGCGTGACGCGGCCTTTACGCGTCGCCCCACACTTCACGGGCTGTTTCGACCACCAAACGCAATTTGTTGCGTTGATCGTCCACCGCGATGTTGTTGCCGTGCACCGTGCTGGAAAAGCCACACTGCGGTGACAAAGCCAGTTGTGAAAGAGGCGCGTATTTCGCGGCTTCATCGATGCGGCGCTTGAGGTTGTCTTTGCTTTCCATCGCGCCAAATTTGGTGGTCACCAAACCCAGTACCACCAATTTGTCTTTGGCCAAGTAACGCAAAGGACGGAAGTCGCCGCTGCGGTCATCGTCGTATTCCAGAAAATACGCGTCTATGTTCATCTCGGATAACAAGGCTTCTGCCACCGGTTCGTAGTTGCCAGCTGCTGCGTGCGTGCTTTTGAAATTGCCACGGCACAAGTGCATGGCCAATGTCATGCCCGCGGGTTTTTGTGCCACCACTTTGTTGATGAAGGCCGCATAACGGTGTGGCAATTCATTGGGATCGTCGCCACGGGCGCGGGCTGCTTCGCGCATCTTGTCGTCGCACAAATAGGCGAGGTTGGTGTCGTCCATTTGCACATAGGTGCAGCCTGCCGCGGCCAATGAACGCAATTCATCACCGTAAGCCTGTGCCACGTCGTCATAGAACGATGGGTCAAGCTCTGGGTAGGCCTCCTTGCTGATGCCAGCGCGGCCACCCCGAAAGTGCAGCATGGTGGGCGAGGGGATGGTCACCTTGGGCGTGCTGCCTTTGGCTATTTGGGATGTCAGGTACTTGAAGTCAGCAAGTTGAATGTCTTTGACATGACGTACTTTGTCGATCACGCGAATCACGGGCGGCGCCAATTCTTGGGTGCCATCCGAGCGTTCAATGGTGACGGGGATGTCGGTTTTCACGCCGCCCATTTGCTCTAAAAAATCGATATGGAAATACGTGCGACGAAACTCGCCGTCGGTGATGGATTTCAAACCGACATCTTCTTGAAACTTCACAATCTCAGTGATGGCTTTGTCTTCGACCTCGCGCAATTGCGCCGCAGTGATCACGCCTTTGGCTTTTTGTTCGCGGGCTTCAAGCAAGTAGGCGGGGCGCAAAAAACTGCCGACATGGTCAAAACGTGCGGGAATGTGGGGCGTGGTCATGGAGGCTCCTGGGCAGTGGTTCGGATTTAAACCGGGCGAAGTATACATAAACACCCCGAAAATCGGTTATTTGATCATTTTCATGGTTTTTTTAGGCTTGGTTGTATACAATTTCTCCGTTGTTTTCATGTGTTGACGTCTCTGGTTGCCTCGCCTTGATCCATTCTCCGCCCCCCCATTTGACCGTTGAGTCCCTTGCCGGCAATTCCCAAGCCGTGCGTGCGCAACTGCGTTTGCGAGAAATGATTTTGGCCGCCGAGTTGCCAGCGGGTGCGCGCATTGCTGAATTGACATTGGTAGACAAATTGGGTGTGTCGCGCACGCCGATTCGCACGGCATTGATGAAGCTAGAGCAAGAAGGTTTGCTGGAGTCATTGGCCCATGGCGGTTATGCCGTGCGTACATTCACCGAGCATGATGTGTCCGATGCCATCGAATTGCGCGGCACGCTAGAGGGCTTGGCGGCTCGACTGGCCGCCGAGCGCGGCTGTTCGCCTGACATGTTGTCACGCGCGCGTGAATGCTTGCAAAGCATTGACTTGCTTTTGGCCGCTGACCGTTTGAATGAAGAGGCTTTCAGCGCGTACGTCGCTCGCAATGAACAGTTCCATGCGCTTTTGCAAGACATGGCCGGCAGTTCTGTGGTGCGCCGCGAGTGGGAGCGTGTGGTCGGTTTGCCGTTTGCGTCACCGTCTGGATTTGTGGTGAGTCAAGCCAACAGCCCTCAAGCGCGCGACATGTTGATCGTGGCGCAAGACCAGCACCGCCAAGTGTTGCAAGCGATTGAGCAACGGGAAGGCGCCCGCGCTGAAGCCATCATGCGAGAACACTCGCGACTGGCGCAACGCAATTTGAGCAATGCCGTTCGCAGCACCCACGACGCGCAGTTGCCTGGGGTCAAATTGATCAGGCCAAGCCGGGCATGAATCCCTCTCGGCGTGCCTCAACCCGCAGTCGCTTGTCTGATTTGGGATCAGGCTCGCGTCAGCCTCAAGCCGGTATAGTCTGCGCTGCCAAAGCCTACGCTGGCAGCCCACAATTTTCTCCCTCATTTGAAGAGTCGTCCATGCTGAAACACTTGCGTATACCGGTGCTGTTGATTGGAATGCTGACCGCCCCTTGGGCGGCCACTGCACAAGAAGTGGTGTTGAAGTTCCACCATATTTGGCCCACCACAGCGATGGCACCCGTGCGCGTCATCGGGCCTTGGTGCGAGAAGATTGCAGCCGAGTCCAAAAACCATTTGAAATGCCAATTGCTGCCGGCCATGTCCGGCGGTGGCACACCAGCGCAACTGGTTGACCGTGTACGTGATGGCGTCGATGATTTGGTTGTGACTTTGCCCGGTTACACCGCTGGTCGTTTTCCCGCCATGGAAGTCTTCGAGTTGCCTTTTTTGACCAACTCCGCCGAAGTGGCTGCGTCTGCGGCTTGGGACTATTTGCAAAAAAATGCGCTCAAAGAATTTCCAGGCACCAAAATTTTGGCGGTGTGGGTGCATGACGAGGGATACGCTCACACGGCTACCAAGCAAATCAAAACCTTGGACGATTTCAAAGGCCTCAAGATGCGCGCACCCACTCGCTTGACCAACAAGCTGTTGGCCAAATTGGGTGCCACGCCTGTGGGCATGCCGGTACCTGCGGTGGCAGACGCATTGTCCAAAGGCACCATCGATGGGTTTTTGTTACCTTGGGAAGTCATCCCTGGTTTCAAACTGCAAGAGATGACCAAGTTCCATACCGAGACCCATCCATCCAAACCTTCCATGTACTCGGCTGTGTTCATCTTTGCGATGAACCAAGCCCGTTATGACAGCTTGCCTGCTGATTTGAAAGCAGTGATTGACCATAACAGTGGCGCCGCTTACTCTAAACAGATTGGCAAGATTTGGGACGAAAGCCAAGACGTTGGACGCAAATCTGCTCAAACCCGTGGCAACACCATTTTGGTGTTGTCAGCGGCTGAAACTGACAATTGGATGAAGGCCGCTGCACCGTTGCGTGAGGAGTGGATTGAAGAAGTGGGTCGCCGTGGATTGAATGGGCGCCAACTGTTGCAAGATGCCACTGACTTGCTGGCCAAACACCGCAAGTGATGCGAATTCTGAAATCCCTCAGCGCTGTATTTGCCATGGTGGGTGCGGCTTTTGCATTGGTCATTGGCGCCATGACCACATGGAGCGTGATTGGACGCGCTTTGTTTCAAGCACCGGTGCAAGGCGATGTTGAGATGGTGCAAATGGGCATCGCCTTGAGTTTGTCCCTTTGTCTGCCTTG
>RFYK01000092.1 GCA_009925585.1 Betaproteobacteria bacterium
TTTGCGGCAAGGGCGAAACCTGCGACCAATCCGACACATGGCGACCCTCGCGCCAAGCGGACAACAACACCTCGGTCAAAGACGAATAACGGTGACTGGACATGCGCAACTCCCGAATGCAATGCAACTGACTGGCAGTGTAATTCGAGGCTTTTCCCGCGCTGGGCCAGCGGATAGACTGCTCTCTTTCAAGAAAAGTGGCTATGAAAACAGCTTTTGTCTGCGCCCTGATGGTTTTTTGCATGAACTGCCATGCCGAATGGACACCCTTCATGGAGATGGAGGACGGCACCTGGTACATCGACCAAAGTACCCGAACCGGTGACGCCCAACCCCGCATCTGGACCTTGTTTGACCACCGCACACCCGTCGGTGCGTTTGGCGTGCGCTCGGTCAAGACCTTGGTGCAAACCGACTGCAAAGAGGGTTGGTTGCGAGAAATTTCGTTGTTGGTGTTCAACGACCAAATGGCCAAAGGCTCGATCTTGCGCAACACCTCGCCAGGCACCATGAAAATATTTCCCCAGCCCGGCAGCGCTTACGAAAAAATATCCCAAACACTGTGTCAACCCTGACACAGGCCAATTCGCCACATGGATTGGCTTTGGGGCTCAGGAAGCGACCACGAAAAGCGGGTTGCGTCGTGTGTAACACCTGCCATGTGGTCAGGCGGCATCAGGGTTTCCCATGGTTTTCGGTCAAATTTCACAATTCCCCAAATTTGATATGGTTTAATAAATATCAACTTTTTATCAATTTGACTGCCAAAGGAATTGCATGAGCACCACCGCTGATTCAACGAATGAAAACCAAGGCCTGATGCGCCGCATCTTCACCGAACCGACAAGCAGTGCCTTTACCCGCTGGGTGGCCATCATCAATTTTTGGATTTTGATTTCTTGCCTGTCGCTGGCTGGTGAAACCGTTGAACCCTACGCCAGTGAGCATGCAGGTTTGTTCAAGGTGATTGAATATTTCGCGGTGTTCTTTTTCACCATCGACTATTTGGGTAATTTGTATTTCGCCAAAGACCGTGTGAAATATTTCTTCAGTTTCTGGGGCTTGGTCGATTTGATTTCCATCTTGCCGAGTTACCTGATGATGATGAACCTGACTGCTTTGCAAGGCAGCAAGGTGTTCAGGGTGTTGCGTGTGGTTCGGGTGCTGCGGGTACTGAAAATGGCACGCATTGCCCTGCAAGCCTTGGAGCACAAGCTGGAGAGCTCCAACCCGATCTTGACCAACCTGAAGATCTATTTCATTGCCCTGTTTTCGGTGGTGATGATTTCCAGCACCTTGATGTACTACGTCGAAGGCAACCTGTATTCGCCAGAAGCCATTGCCAAAGGTCAAGCCATTCTTGATGCAGAACTCAAGGCCAATCCGTTGCCTGAAGATGCCCCTGCGGGATCGGACAAGTTTGTGCCGGTCGATCCGATCAGTGGCAACCCGATTCCTGAAGACAAGCGTTTTTACACCTCCATTCCAGCCGCCATGTGGTGGTGTATCGTGACCTTGACCACCACGGGTTACGACCTTTGGCGGAAGGGTGATCGCAGGCATCACGATGTTGATGGGCTTGGTACTGTTTGGTATTTTGTTGAACATCGTCGGTAAAACCATCATGGTGCTGCTGTTTGGCGAGAGCTTGACCGAAGAATCCAATGCGCCAGCCACGCGCGAAGCCATTTTGAAAATGATGGTTCAGCGCAAATGGGTCAGCGAGCGACGCGCCTACGAGATTGAACTGATGTCCGAAGAAGAGATCGTCAAGAGGTTCAATACCCTTTGAAACCCTTCGCCCCTTGGAAAATTCAAACCGACGACCGTTTTCAGCTGTCTGACATTTCGACGCGCCTGCCTGAAAAATTGGCCAAACCAGATGAAGCCAAGTTGCTGAGTGGGTTGTTTGAGCGTTTGAACAAACTGCAAAACACCTTGTATGCCGCGAAATCGCGCGGCTTACTTCTGGTGTTGCAAGGCATGGACACCGCCGGCAAGGACGGCGTGATCCGGCATGTGTTCACCCATGTCAGTCCGTTGGGCGTGCGTGCCCAAGCATTTGCCGCGCCCACCGAGGAAGAAAAACGGCACGACTTTTTCGCAAGTCAGGGGCTGGCTCAAACCGGCGCAGATCGAAAAGCGACTTGCCCACATTCGCCACTTTGAAGCCCTGTTGCATGACGAGGGCATCACGGTGTTGAAATGCTATTTGCACATTTCAAAGGCCGAACAAAAGAAGCGGTTACAAGCGCGTCTGGACGACCCGCAAAAGCAATGGAAATTGCAAGCCTCCGATTTTGAAGACCGCAAACTCTGGCCAGCGTTCATGAAGGCTTACCAACAAACCTTGGCAGCCACCAGCACCGCCCATGCACCTTGGTACATCATTCCTGCAGACGACAAGTCGGACCGCAACCGCTTCTTGGCAGAGTTGCTGGTGGCCACCATGGAAGACATGAAACTCAAGATGCCAACCGCAACCCTCAAGCCCGGCAGTTTCAAACTCGTTTGAACAGAACCACCACCACCGCCAACACACCGATCGCCAACTAAATGGCTTTGGTGTGAAGGCCTATGAATTTGAGGGCGCGGTCCTCAAAGCTGGGTTTTGAAACAAGGGGGTCTTCCATCAGTTGGCCCTCGCAACCCAAACCGTCGCGCCTTCAGGGCCATACTGTTCGGTGTGGGGAATGTCGCGAGCCAGCCGAAACGGATCGCCTGCTTTGAGGGTGATGACCTTTTCACCCACCGTCAACACGAATTCGCCGCGCACCACCAACGCGCTGACATCAAAAGGATGGGTGTGCGTGTCGATCACCAAATTGGGTTGCCATTCACGCACCAGCATTTCGTCAAAGCCCTCTTCAACAGACACAGCGGTGAATTCCTCGAATGTTTTCGTCATGGTAGGTTGTCTTTCGTTGTTCAAGATGACCAGTCAAGCATCATCTTCAAGCACACAGGGTCAGAGAAAGCCACTTGGTAAGCGTCTGCCGCCTGCCCCAGTTTATACGTATGCGTGATCATCTGCTCTAAGGATAATTTCCCGGTTTCCACCATGTGGGTGACCGCCTGCAAATCGTGCTTTTTCCATTGGGCAGCGGCTCGGATTTGCGCCTCACGCATGAACGCAGGGGCAAACGCAAAACTCAAGTCCTGCTTGTAAAAACCAGCCAACACCACTTCGCCGCCGGGTGCGAGTCGCATGATCAACGCATTGAGCAAACCGCTGTCGCCGCTCACGTCATAAATGGCTTTGTAATCTTTGCGCGGGTCGTCATCCGGGTGCACCACCGCATAGCCGACCGCACCTGTTTGGCGCTGGCTTTGCGTTTCCCATACGGTCGGTGCGGGCCCGCCCAATGCCACGGTGATGCGCGCCAACAACCGACCCATCACGCCATGACCCACGATCAACTCAGGCAACACCATCGGCTGGCGCTCACCGCCCAAAGCGATCGCGTGATAACACGTGGCTGCCAAAGCCAACAACACCGCTTGGGGCCCGAGCGAGGCTTGAACTTTGACCGCCCTGTCGTGCGCGACGATCAAGCGAGAACCAGCGCCGCCAAAAATATTTCGCACGCCTTGGAACGTGTAAGAACCCGGTACAAACACATGGTCCCCAACGGACAGCGTGGCGTCGGCCCCCACTTTGCGCACCACCCCCACGGTTTCATAGCCGGGCACCAAGGGATAGCCCAAGCCCGGAAACGGTGGCATGGTGCCGTCCCACAACAAACGTTCGGTGCCTGTGCTGATGCCACTGAATGTCACATCGACTTCAATGTCATTCGCTTCAAACGCTTTGACTTCCAGCGTTTTGATGGACAACTGTTGCGGGGCATCAAACACAATGGCTTGGGCGTGTGAACTCATGGGGCTGTTGATCTGTGAATGAAAGAAGGGTGAACACCGAATGAGGTTAACCCATTCACTGGTTTCGCGATGGGTGGCAAACCCGTATCCATGACCCGCACCGCCAAGCCCTCAATGGTCTGATGCGGGGTGCGTGACACCCGCATACCCCATGGCCAGCCAGCCCAGTACATAGGCCAGGCCGCCATAAGGCACTGCAGGTCTGAACATCTCTACACCGGCCAAATGCAGAAGTTGGATATTGAAGCTGAACATCACCAAGCCCAGCACCCATGCGATGGCGGCAACCGCCAAACCAGGCGTGAAACGGCTGCGAATGGCCATCCAAGCGCAAACCCACAAAGCCAGCGCGTGAATTTGCTGCATCTGAACCGACGATTGCAAGGACCGCACGGCCGCATCGGTCAGCGCGTGCTGATGGGCCACATAAGCCGCGGTCAAGACCGACAGCGCAGCTGTCACACAGGCGAAAACAAACAGGGTTCGGCTAGCGATTTTCATGAGTGCGTCAATTCAGGCAGCGCTATGATTTTCAGGATGAATATCGCATTGAATCACACATGGGTGAAAGCCTTGGTGGGCACTGTCACCTGCTTGGCAATGGGCATGGTTTGCGCCACACCCAACCCCGCCAATGACTTGAGCGCCATTTCGGCCAAAGATTGGAACGCAGACAAAGCACGGCATCTGTTGGAACGTGCGGGTTTCGGCGCCACGCCACAAGAGGTCGCGCAATTTGCACGCATGACACCGACGCAGGCGGTGCAAACCTTGGTCCGTTACCAACGCGTCCCAGACAAGTTTGTGCCATTTGACGATTCCGGCTCGCACGACGATGGCTTAGAGCCGTTCGCGAGCTCGCGCCCTGCCGCCACCGATTTGGCCAAAGCCACGGGCAAGTCGTTGGGCGTGAATGTCAAACCCGAGGGTAACCGCCGCGTGCAGCAAGTGGCCGACCGGTACCTGTACTGGCTGCGTGCCTCGCGCTTGGAAACCCACCGCTTGGGCTATTGGTGGGCCAACCGCATGCTCACCACCCCGCGCCCGTTTCAAGAAAAACTCACCTTGTTTTGGCACGGCCATTTCGCCACCAGCGAAGAGAAAGTCCGGGACTACCGCAAGCTCTACGTCCAAAACGAAACTTTGAGAAAACACGCCAATGGCAATTTTCGTGACCTGTTGATCGCGGTGGCCAAAGACCCGGCGATGCTGGCCTTTTTGGACGCTGGCGTGAATGTCAAAGGCGCACCCAACGAAAACTTTGCACGCGAAATCATGGAGCTGTTCACCATGGGCGTGGGCCATTACAGCGAGAACGACATCAAGGAAGCCGCGCGTGCTTTCACCGGTTGGAATTACGACAAGCTGTCCTTCGTCGTCAACCCCCAGCAACATGACGACAGCCCCAAAACCGTGCTGGGTCAAACCGGGCGTTTCGATGGCGTGCAAGTCATTGACATCTTGCTCGCACAACCCGCGACCGCTGACTTCATCGCGGCCAAGCTCTACCGTTACTTTGTGCGAGAAGACCTCTCGCCCGACTTGAACCAAGCACTGGGCCAACTGCTGCGACGATCCCGCTACGACATCGCTGCCTTCATGGAAACCGTGCTGATGTCGCAAGACTTTTACAGCCCAGCTTCGATGGCCACACGCATCAAACCGCCCGTGGAATTGCTGGTCTCGACCTACAAAAAAATGGCCTTGCGTTCGGTGCCGGGCATACCCGATTTCAACGAACAAACCGACATGCTGGGCCAGAAATTGTTTTACCCGCCAAACGTTGCGGGTTGGGCGCATGGACGCAGTTGGATCACGCCCGGTTTGTTGCTCGCCAGAGCCAATGTCATTTACGACACGGTGTTCCCGCCGATCGACTTTGTGGCCCCCGACCGCACACCGAACGGGCTTTACCAAATCGTGCCGGTGGCCGACAAACTCGCGCAAGGCATGGACGTGACCACCGCCACTCTGCCCGAGGGCAAAACCATGGGCGAGATGTCCATGTCGATGCAAACCGACCGGGATGAGGATTTCAACACCCGACTGGCCAGTTACCACGCGTGGCGCAAAGCGATTGAAAAAGTCAAACCCATACCGCGCGACACTGCGCAACTCGATGTTTCTGGCTTGGTGCGACAAGCGTCATGCCACACCACAGCGCAAGCGGTTGACCATTTGTTGAATCGGTTTTTATCGGTACCTGTGTCAGACACAGTGCGGCAACAACTGATCGACCTGCTCACACAAGATTTGGGCACCAACGATTTGAAGCACGCTGACAGCTACATGGAAGACGCTCTGCGCAACCTGTTGCATGTCATTTTGTCGTTGCCTGCCTACCAATTGGGATAAGACATGAACCCCTTGAACCTGTCTCGCCGCGAACTGCTGCAAGCCCTCAGCACCATGAGCCTGAGCGCCGCCCTGCCCTTGCACGCCAAGCAAACCACCGCGGAGGACAACCGCATCTTGGTGGTGGTTGAACTCACTGGGGCCAATGACGGCCTCAACACCTTGGTGCCGTATGGCAATGACCACTATTACCGTTTGCGCCCGCAACTCGGCATCCGTCCCGCCAAGTTACGCAAGATCGACGACATGCACGGCTTCAACCCCGGCATGGCAGGGTTTGAGCGTTTGTACAAAAACGGCCAGATGGCGGTGATCCACGGTTGCGGTTACGACAACCCGTCGTATTCGCATTTCACATCCGCAGCCTATTGGCACACTGGCGCGCCCAACAGCGGCGAACCGTATGGTTGGTTGGGGCGTTTGGCAGACGCGATCGACCCGCAACTCACCCCCAATTTTTTGATCAACATTGACGAGCGCCAATCTTTGGCGGTGCGCGCCGCACGCCATGTGCCCGTGGTGTTTGACGACCCGCAACGCTTTGGCCGCAAAGGCCTGTACCAGAGCCGCCCCTTGCTCGACCACGGGGCTGATGCGGCAAGCACACCATCAAACGCATCGCAACAATTTTTAGAACAAGTCGCGCAAAGCGCTAGGCAAGCATCGGTGCAAGTGCGACAAGCGTGGAACGATTACAAAACGCCGATCGACTACGGCATTTTGTCGATGGACTTGCCCAAAGTCGCGGCCATGATCCATGCGAAATTGCCTGCACGCATCTATCACACGGCTTACCGTCACAACGCCTTCGACACGCATGTGCACCAAGCTGAATTGCACCAACGTTTGCTGACCTATGTGTCAGATGGCGTGGCCGGTTTCATGCAAGACATGAAACGCATTGGCCGGGACAAAGACGTGACCGTGATGGTGTATTCCGAATTTGGCCGTCGCCCCGCAGAAAACACCAGCCTCGGCACTGACCACGGCACGGCCAACCATGTGTACCTGATTGGCCAACCGGTCAAAGGCGGGCACTATGGCGACCCGCCCGACTTGGGCCAGTTGAACGCCGACGGCAATGTCACCCACACCGTGGACTTTCGCCGCGTGTATGCCACGGTCATGCAACAGTGGATGGGGGCAGACAGCGCCTCGTTACTCAACGGCAGATTCGAGACGCTGCCTGTGTTTGGGTGATTGCGCTGGAGTCATGCGCGATTGTTTGCAATGAAATCCGCCATGCGCTTCAAGCCAGCTTTGATCGCCTCGTCTGACGCGGCATAGCTGAAGCGGATGTGTTGACCATCGCCATCCACGCGTGGGCCAAAGTGGATGTCAGCCAACACCGCCACGCCAGCTTCCAACAACAAACGTTTGCGAAACGCTTCTGAATCGGCGCAACCGGTCAAACGGCAAGCCTCTGTCACGTTGGGCCATGCGTAAAAAGCACCACCCGGTGTTTTGCAAGTCACGCCAGGCAATTCGTTGAGCAACCCAACGATCAAATTACGCCTTTGAAGAAACACCTCGCGCATGTGTTTGGCATCGTCTTGCGGACCGTTCAATGCCTCGACACCCGCCCATTGCGTGATATGCGATGCACAGGACTCGGTGTTGGTGATCCAGTTGGTGAAATAAGGCGCGAGTTGTTTGTTGGCACAAAAACCCAAACGCCATCCAGTCATGGCCCAGGTTTTGGAACAACCGTCAGACAAGATGGTGCGCTCTTGCATGCCTGGCAAGGCGGCAATGGAATGGAACTCGCCGTCGTACACCAACTGACCGTAAATCTCATCGGCGAACACCCAAATTTGCGGGTGCTGGCGAAGAATGTCCGCGATGGCTTGCAAATCTGCCCGCGTCAAAATGCCGCCGGTGGGGTTTTGCGGTGAATTCAAAATCAGCAGCTTGGTGCGTGGCGTGATCTTGGCGGCCAACTCTTTCGGGTCGAAACTGAAGTTGCGGTCTTCGCGCAAATAAATTGGCACACCCACCGCGCCATTGGCCTTGATTTGCGACTCGTAGATGGGAAAACCCGGCACCGGGTAAATGACTTCATCGCTCGCGCCGAAATCGGTCACCGATTGGATGGTGTAACCAATGAACGGCTTGGCGCCCGCGCCCACCACCACGTCATCTGCATCAACTTGGATGCCACGGGTGCGGGAAAAATAATCGGCTGCTGCTTGGCGCAGTTCGGGAATGCCTGCGGACGGGGTGTAACCATGCTTGCCACCCGTGATGGCTTGCATGCCGGCTTGCTGGATGTTTTTCGGTGTCGGGAAATCCGGCTGACCGATGCAAAACGAAATGATGTCGCGGCCTTCGCGGATCAGCTTGTTGACCTCGGCCAACACGACAAATGCGTTCTCAGTGCCCAAGCCCAGGGCGCGTTGACTCAACTGCGTCATCAATCACACCCCTTCAATGATGCGGATATCGCGCACCACGGCGTTGTCGCCGAGTTCATGCATGGCCGCTTGGTAAGCCGGGCTGTCATACGCGTCCAAAGCAGCTTGCAAGCTTTCAAATTGAATCAGCACTGTGCGCTGCATCTTGCCGCTCTCTTTGACTTTGGCGGGCACGCCTCGCGCCAAAAATGTGCCGCCCGCCGCGGTCAACGCAGGCAACGCCAACTTGGCATGCCTTGACATCCGCAAATGGCAGGATTTGCGTGGCCAGCACACCACCGACGCCTTTTTTGCGGTCGATCCAATAAAAGCTGTTGGCCAAACCTGCCCACGCCACGCTGCCTGCAGATCGGCCGGTGGGCGCTTTTTCTTCGTTGGTCATGAAAGACAGGCCCCAGCCTTTGGGGACGCCCGGGAAGAACTCGGCGTCGTTAGAAGAACCCACGCCAGCAGGCTTGAGCATGGTCACGCGGGTTTTGCCCATGGCATTTTTCGTCATCAATTCGACCGTGGATTTTTTGAAGACTTGGTTACCGTTGCCCTTGCCGTCGTTCAAGATCATTTGGACAAACTTCAGGTAGTCGCCGACGGTGGAATACATACCGCCACCGCCCATTTCAAATTCAGGCTCTTGTGGAATTTCAAAATCGATGGGCACCAATCCGTCGGGCGTGCGAGCGTGCATGCGCGAC
>RFYK01000093.1 GCA_009925585.1 Betaproteobacteria bacterium
AAAACCGCCGCTGCGGCACAACTCCTTGATCGGCATGCCTGCTTCGGCTTGCCGCAAGAACCCAATGATTTGTTCGTCGGTAAATCTGCTCTTCTTCATGCCCGTCATTCTCCATGGTGACGGACCTCACGAACTTTATGCTGGTACGGCTGGCAGGGGGCAGGTCACGAAACCCTCACCACGCACCATTTAATTTATTCTTTCAATCCATCACATAGCGTCAGTGGATTGGTGATTCCCCAAGTTTGATTGAGGCATGCGCAGGCAACCAGACGACACGCTGGTCTGTTTGTCAGCGAGATGAATATTCATCCGATTGCATGCGCGTATCGCGCATCAAAAAATCTAAAGCTTGAACACCAATGCGGTCACGTCGTCGCGTCTTGCATGTGTGCCGTGCCAAGCTGCAAAACATTGTTTGAGTTCTTCAACCACTGAATCAGCTGATTCATGGCGGTGCGTGGTCAAAATCTGCTCGAGTTGCTTGAGTCAACCCATCGGTCACGATCGCAAACAAATCTCCTTTGTTGTAAGAGATGACTGTGGTCTGCGGTATGTCAGCCGGGTTGAGTTTGTGTTGATACCCAAGGCTGATGCGTTTGGATGCATACCGATGAAATTGCCCAGCGTTGTCTACATGAAACAAATCAATTTTTGCCCCGGCAAATTCAATTCGTTGAAGGCGTCTGTCGATTTTCAAAATCGCCGCATCGCACCCATCGTCGCTTTCAGCGTCTGGCCGGTCTTGGTTCAAACCGGTTCTCACGTAATGGTCCAGCGACTTCAGCGCAGACGATGGGTCTTCCAGAGAATCGTTTGCGTAAATTCTTTCTAACGAATTGCTGACCAACAAAGAGAGCATTGCACCAGGTACACCGTGCCCGGTGCAGTCTGCCACGGACAAGACGAAGGGGCCTTCGTGCTGAGAGGATGAAATCCAATAAAGGTCACCTCCTATGGTGTCTCGCGGTTCCCAAATGGTGGCAAATGACTCGAACCTGCCCTCGACTCGAATCGCGCGTGGCAATTGCCCGCGTTGCAACCTGCTGGCGTAATTCACAGAGCTCACCACCAATTCATGTTTGGCAGACAGCTCTTGTGTGCGTTCATGCACTTTGGCTTCCAAAATAGTGTTTTGTTGTTCAATCAATTCGGTTTGTTTGCGTGCGCTGGCGGTGAGCTCAGATTGCAACCACCTCGCACGGCTGATCACGGCCAACGCCATGATCAGCGCTTCTAAGCACACACCAAATGCTTGGTTTGTCCAAGGATTTTTAAGGAAATATCCCAAAGCATGGTCTGGCAAGTATGAAAACGGCGAGGGCAAGCCAACGATGCCGAAAAGAAAACCCACGCGAAAAATCAAATATGGCACCACGGCATAGGTGAAAAAGATGGCGAATCCAAATCCCGCTTTGTATCTTCGGTAACTGCAGACGAACAGCATCAGCAAAATCAGGCCAACGCTCACGCTGTAAACCCGAGTGAACCCGTTGACCGAGAAAGGGGTGTCAGCCGGGTAAAAAGCGCCTGTCAGGGCCAAGAAACCATAAAACAGCGTAAATGCAATCCAGATGTTTGAGATCCATTGAATTTTGGGGAAATGGGTTTTGATGCCAAGGTACTGTCTGGCAAAAAACACGTAACTGATGGATTGACTGAAAGCAAGCCCAATGGAGATGATGTAGGCCAAATTTTCAGCCGCATCGGTTTGTTTATGTTCGATATCAATGAAAAATTCAAACAATCGGTGTCCGTCGATGATGCTGAGCGACGAGACTGAGAAGAATGCAATGGATATCCACAGGGCGTAATAAAAATTCACCTTGTCTTTGCTTTGAAACGCATTGAACAACGCAAAAATGGTGAGTGCGAAAAGAATGCCCAACAAAAGGCCTTCAACATACAAGCTGAACCTGCGGAATTCTGAAAACAATTGGTTGTCAGTGAAGCTGATGGAGAAGGTTTTGGCTGGAAAGATGGGCTGAAAATTGACACGTGTCAGGACCTGAACTTCTTCATGTTGGGGCAGCGTGAAAACAGGAAATTGGCTACTGAATTGATGTATGGCGGTGTTCTGAGGACTTTGGGTCAGGAAGGGGTTGTGGGTCCCGACAAAGCCTATGGGTTTGAATGTCGTGATTTTTCCGTCGGCAAAATAGATGTGCGCAGTCAGATTTTTCCAGCCAGTCGGTTCAATTCGAAACGCTCGGTCACTGTCCAACTTACTGACCAGCTTTTGGTAGATCCAATAATTCACGCTGGGTTTGAAACTGGTTATCTCTGACGCTGGAACAAATCGATCCAGCTGCTGCATGGCTTGTTCTGCAGTCAGCCGCTGGGTGCTGTCTTCCAACACAACGACATGCTTGTTGCTGAATTCAATGCCAGTTTGGTGGGTGACTTCAAATGCGGGTTGTGCCCATGCCAAACAAGGCCCAACCACACAGGCCAAGACAGCGAAAAAAATACTTTTTTTGTAATTCATAAAGCAAACTTTGAACGGTAATTCCATGATGGTTTTATGGATACTTTGCTTGTGCGTCAATGGGTGAATCCCGTCAAATTTTTATAACACTATTGATTTCGTTTGTGGGTTCGCATCATTACCAGGGTATTCAAGGAGACAAGGATGAACAGTTTGCTTTGGCGAACATGGCTTTTTGTGGCGATGGGCATGTGTGCAGTTCAGTCATTGTCAGCCGCGGCATGCGAGCCTGTGCAAGCAGACGAAGTTTTGCAGGCAGAGCGGCGACGTTTGCAATCGCAAATGCAAAACGACTTGGAACAAATGTCGCAACTTTTAGATGATCAGTTGGTATATGTGCGCAACAGCGCAGTGGTGGACAGCAAGCGCAGTTACATCGACTCCATGCGAAAAGGTGACACTGTTTACGAATGGATTGAGCACGAAAATGAGACGGTTCGCATTGACGGGTGCGTGGCCATGCTGACGGGCTTGGGAAAATACGACGTGCGTATTGGCCAAAAACCCCTGAAGTTAGTGCTTCGTTATCTCAGTGTTTGGCAAAAAAGCGAGGGTCAATTGCGCTTGGTTTCTTGGCACGCCACGCGGGTTCCATGAGATGGGACGGTTTCAATCGCACTGGCAGGCAGAGCGCACTTTTTGGCGCAGTTTTTCTCCACCACCGATGCCGGACCAGAGCACGAATTGGCAGTGCAAGTATTCATGCATAACTTGTATGCTTGTAAGGCGGTGTCCACCTGCTGGGCTGCAATGGGGAACGGCAGCAGCGCGGCGAAAATGACAGACCCAGCAAGTTGCAAGCGGAATGTCAAACAGTGGTGAATGGCAAAGTGATGGCTGTTACCGATCGACATTATTTTGCACAAACCAATTCAAGGGCCGAATGCAACGTACTGCCTTTGGATGCGCTCATCCACTTGTCTTCTGATTCAGACACATTTTTCAATACTTTGCCTCCACCCCCAGGTTCAGAACTGAACAACTCTGCAACCACGGCGTATCGTGAATCTTTACAGTCAAATTTGTAGTACGTGCTTTTCGACATGGCATTGTCTGTACCCATTTGTGTGGGTGTCGCAAAATTGACCAATACCCATACTTTTCGATATTTCTCATAAATGCCGATGGTCTTCGGATCGAAGAACGTTTTGTCATGTTCTGCATTGCTTTTGACGAGTACCCACTCGGCAGACACAGAGAAGCTGCACAGTACCAGTAAGGTGGCGATAAGTTTTTTCATTGCATGGATTCCTTGGGTGTTTTATGCAGGTGGTGGATGCCGTGCATATCGGTATGTATGAACCACTGATTTCACAAATTCATTCTATGCGCAGGAGAGGATTTCTGGGTGAAATCGCTCTCTTTTTCGCGGTGGCAGAAACCACTGTCTAGGTATCGCAAACTGCGTCACAATGTCTCTATCTATGGTTGCTGGAGATTCCTCATGATGACCACTAAAGACTACTTATTGGCCATGGCAATGTGCATGACGGTGGGATGGGTTCATGGCTTGGAGTGCACCGAGTGGAAAGACAAATTACAAGCAGACATCCAACTCGCCAACCAATGTGAGCCCAAATACCAAGCCTGTTTGGCCAAAGAATTTGGCAACCCGATGCGTGAATTGGACTATTGCAAAAAAGTGTTGAAACGCTGCGAATCACTGGAGGCTCGTCCAGACAACGGGCCTTTGCCTAAAGAGGTTGAAGCTTACAAAAAGCAGTGCGAACCATGAGCCTGAAGTTCACTGTGCCAGCGTCAACCCATTGCGCCAATGCTGAAGCAGGTACTTGGATGTGCTTTCCATTCCCGCGCCGACCGCTGGTACGCAGACCAAGCCAAGTCCCCAGTATTTTTTAAGAAATTGAGATATTCAAGGCATCCATGAAACACATGGTTGGATGGCGTTGGCGTTGCTGCACGTCTTCAGATGTCATCAGCGATTGATGCCAAAATAGGGGATTAGAGGTTTTAGAAGGTATTGAAAATTGCAAGGCATACACATAGTTGCAAATTTATACGATTGCAAAGGCGATGAGGCTTTTTTATTGCACAAGCAGCCTCTTCAAGATTTTTGTATCCAGTCCATCCTTCGCGCTGGATTGACCATGGTGGAAAACGTGTTCCATCCTTTCGAAAATGGGGGTGTGACGGGTTGTTTGGTTTTGTCTGAATCACATTTGGCCATCCATACTTGGCCAGAATTGAAAAGTGTCACGCTAGACATTTACGCATGCAACTACACCCGAGACAACACAGACAAAGCGCGACAAGTGATGAACGACTTTTTGGCCTTGCTTAAACCAGAACGTTCAGTCATTCATGAAGTCCCTCGCGACCATCAATTTTTGTACGAATACATGAACCCAGCGTATGGCTTTTTCACGCGTTCCTCTGAGGTCATTGAATCCCGACAAACACGTTTTCAAAAATTGGAAGTTCATCAAACCCCGCAATTTGGAAAATTGTTGCGTTTGGATGATTGCTTCATGACTTCTGAAAAAGAAGAATTTGTTTATCACGAATCCATGATTCACCCCGCGCTGTGTGCGCAGCAACACCCTCGGCATGTGTTGATCATTGGTGGTGGTGATGGCGGCGCAGCAGAAGAAATCCTCAAGCACCCCAGTGTTGAGCGTGTGACCTTGGTTGAACTCGACCCCGAAGTCATTGTGTCTGCCAAATTGCATTTGCAACACATACACAAGGGGGTATTCGATCACCCCAAGTTGAGGGTGCTGTGTGAAGACGGTCTGAATTTCATCGCCAATGACCAAGGCGTGTATGACCATATCGTCTTGGATTTACCCGACCCCTTGGGGTCAGCTGAACTGCTCTACGAAGAAGCTTTTTTGCGAGATTGCAAAAAGCGGCTCTCGGCGACAGGCACACTCAATATTCACACCGGTTCGCCTTGGGCTCACCCTGAACGGGTCAGAAATGCGCATCAGCGTTTGTCTGCACTGTTTGAGCATGTTGCTTTGTGCACCGTGTTCATTCCTTTGTATGGCACTTTGTGGTCAATGTGTGTGTGCTCAGACTCAACCCGTGTCGATGAAGTTTCACCAAGCGAGATTGATCGACGTTTGAGTGACAGGGGCATTCATGGTTTGCAGCACTACTCCGGCGTGATGCACCAATCTTTGTTTGCACTGCCCCCGTTTGTGCAAGCCATCATCGAAGCTTGAATCCTCAATGGTTCATTAGGAAACCCATTTGTAGACTGAATGGGTTATTTATGGGCGGATTCTTAGAGACTTTCAATGACTGTCATTGACACAAACAATCAGGGTTAACCCGAAACCTGGTTATGATTCCTCTCAATGAGTTCAACTCATTCGATAGTTTTATTCAACCAAAAGAGGAATCCACCATGTCTCTCATCAACACGCAAGTTCAGCCATTCAAAGCACAAGCCTTTCACAACGGCAAGTTTGTTCAAGTGTCCAACGAAACATTCAAAGGCGAATGGTCTGTTTTGATTTTCATGCCAGCCGCTTTCACTTTCAATTGCCCCACAGAGGTCGAAGACGCTGCTGACAACTATGCAGAATTCCAAAAAGCAGGTGCAGAGGTTTACATCGTGACCACCGATACACATTTTGCGCACAAGGTGTGGCATGAGACATCGCCTGCGGTTGGCAAAGCCAAGTTCCCTTTGATCGGCGACCCCACACACCAAATGACTCGCGCATTCGGCGTGCACATTGAAGAAGAAGGCCTGGCTTTGCGCGGCACGTTCATCATCAACCCTGAAGGCGTCATCAAGACCATGGAAGTTCACGACAACGCTATCGCACGCGATGTCAAAGAAACATTGCGCAAGCTCAAAGCAGCTCAATATGTCGCCAACAACCCTGGTCAAGTTTGCCCTGCCAAATGGAACGAAGGCGCCAAAACATTGACGCCGTCACTGGATTTGGTCGGCAAGATCTAAGTAGCCTTTGAAGCCTTTGAAAGAATTGCCATGCTTGATGATTCATTGAAATCCCAATTGCAAAGTTATTTGCAAAACCTGCGTCATCCCATCCGCTTGGTGGCCTCGCTCGATGAAACCGACAAGAGCCAAGAATTGCACCAACTGTTGAGGGACATTGCCGCGCTGTCTGACAAAGTCAGTGTCGACACCACTGGCAACGATGCACGCAAACCGTCTTTTGTGGTTGCCAAGGAGGGTGAATCCAGAGGTGTTCGATTCGCTGCCATCCCCATGGGCCATGAATTCACCTCATTGGTGTTGGCTTTGCTTTGGACTGGCGGCCATCCGCCAAAGGTAGAACCCGCTGTGTTGGAACAAATCAAACACATTGACACCCATTTAAAGTTCGAGGTCTACATGTCCTTGTCATGCCACAACTGCCCGGATGTTGTGCAAGCGGCCACCTTGATGGCGGTGTTCAATCCCAAGATTGAAACCACGGTCATTGATGGAGCATTGAACCAAGCAGAGGTTGAAAACAGGCAAGTGATGGCCGTGCCCATGGTGTTCATGAACGATCAAGTGTTCGGTTCGGGTCGCATGTCTTTAGAGGAAATCGTGGGCAAGCTTGATGTGAATGCAGCGGCGCGTGAAGCGGTCAAATTGACTGAGAAAGAAGCCTTTGATGTGTTGGTGGTGGGCGGCGGTCCTGCCGGTGCAGCTGCCGCGGTGTATGCCGCGCGAAAAGGCATCAGAGTCGGGGTGGTGGCTGAGCGTTTTGGCGGTCAAGTCAACGACACGATGGGCATTGAAAACTACATTTCAGTTCTGGAGACGGATGGCCCCAAATTTGCAGCCGCCATGGAGGCGCAAGTTCGTCAGTATGAAGTGGACATCATGAACCTTCAGCGGGTCGAAAAACTGGTACCTGCCGAACGCGCGGGGGAATTCATTCAAGTACGCACAGAAAATGGCGGAGTTTTAAAAGCTCGCAGTGTGATTTTGTCGACCGGTGCCAGATGGCGCAATGTGAATGTGCCGGGCGAGCAAACTTACAAAAACAAAGGCGTGGCGTACTGCCCGCATTGCGATGGCCCTTTGTTCAAAGGCAAGCGCGTGGCTGTCATTGGGGGTGGAAATTCTGGGGTGGAAGCCGCCATTGATTTGGCTGGCGTGGTCGCACATGTCACACTGATTGAATATGCAGACGCATTGAAAGCAGACGCGATTTTGGTGAGCAAACTCAAAAGCCTGCCCAATGTCGACATCGTTTTGAATGCGCAAACCACGGAGATCACGGGCGATGGTCAACGTGTGAATGGTTTGCGTTTCAAAGACCGCCAGTCACTTGAGGAAATATCGGTTCCCTTAGAGGGCGTGTTTGTTCAAATTGGCTTGGTGCCCAACACCGAGTTTTTGAAAGGCACCTTGGAATTGAGCAGGTTCGGGGAAATTGTTGTGGACGACAAATGCCACACCAACATACCCGGCGTGTTTGCAGCTGGCGACGCCACCACCGTCCCTTACAAACAAATCGTGATCGCTGCTGGCGAGGGTGCCAAAGCAGCGCTCAGTGCGTTCGATCACTTGATCCGTTCACCCCTCATCACGCAAGAAATGGCTGAATTCTCAGAGGCTTGAGCTGGAAACGTGGATGCTCATACATCCAGCGCGATGATGGTCAAGTCATCACGCCGGGTTTGAGAGCCTTGCCAAAGAGTGACCGCCTGAAGCAGACTGTGAGCGGTTTGTGTGGCGTCTGCTTTGGCTGAAGTTGTCAACGCATTCAACAGTCTTTTGTAGCCAAACGCCACGGGTGTGCCGTCGTGACCGCCCAGTTGATCGGTCACACCATCTGTCACCAACACGAATCGACTGCCATGGGCAACTTGCCACGAACGGGTGACGGGTGGATGATGAGGTGCATCACGGTAGCCCAGACTGATGCGATCTGCTTTGTGCAGTTCAATATCGCCCTGGGCCTTCAACTCATACAAATTGATTTTGGCTCCGACATATTCCATGGTGCGAGTGGACAGGTGCAGTCGAATCAGCGCAGCGTCACAGCCATCGTCACTTTCGCTGTCATTGAAATCTTGGCGCAAACTTTTGCGAACCAGTTGATCGAGTTGTTCGGCAGCGTCAGATAAATTCAGGGTGGGTTCGGTCGTGAAAATTTTGTCTAGCTGTGAGTTGACCAAGACAGACAACATGGCGCCAGGCACGCCATGTCCAGTGCAATCAATCAACGCAATCACCAAGGATTGGGTAGGGGAGTGGTAATGGGACCACCAAAAATCTCCCCCTATGGTGTCTCTGGGATGCCATTCAACCGCAAAGTCTTTGAGTTTGTTTCGAATGTGCAGGGCTTGTGGCAATTGTGCTTGCTGGATCAATCGCGCGTAACGAACAGATGACATGAGCGTGGCGAGTGCCGTATTGGATTCGTCCAAAACCTTCTTGAACAAAATCTCTTTGATCTGCAATCGGTACGCTGCGGTTAATTCTTCGGCGGATGCTGCTGTGCCTGATTGGGGCTTGAACTCGCATGTCCAGAAAAAAGAACTGTGATAAGGGTCTGTCTGTGTTCTTTCCGGATGAAA
>RFYK01000094.1 GCA_009925585.1 Betaproteobacteria bacterium
GACCGCGCCAAAGCCGGTGCCGACTTTGACAAACTGACCAGCCGTGAAGAAGTGCTGGCGTATTTGCCGCCGGCTTGGATCGGGCAAAACATCTTCAGTTACGCGCAATGGCTGTGCTGTGGTTATGTGGTGAATTGCCCGGAGTCGACAGACACTGTGACCATCGATTTGAAAGAAATCGGACCCACCTATTACTTTGCGCCGCCGCGCGTGTTTGAAGGCTTGCTCACGCAAGTGATGATCCGCATGGAAGATGCCAGCGCGCCTAAGCGCAGCATGTTCAAGTACTTCATGGACTTGGCGCGCGAAGTCGGACCCCGCCGTATGGACGGCGAGTCCATCGGGGCATTCAATGCATTCATGTACGGTCTCGGAAATTTGATGGTTTACGGGCCCTTGCGCAACAACCTCGGTATGTCGCGGGTGCGCGTGGCCTACACCGCAGGCGAAGCCATCGGTCCTGACTTGTTCAGCTTTTACCGGTCTATAGGCATCAACCTCAAGCAGTTGTATGGCTCCACAGAAACCGCGGTGTTTGTGTGTTTGCAACCCGACAACCAAGCGTATGCCGACACGGTGGGGGTGCCTTGCGATGGCGTGGAAATCAAAGTGGCTGAGAACGGCGAAATCCTGGTCAAGTCGGCGGGATTGCTCAAAGGCTATTACAAAAACCCCGAAGCCACCGCCGAGGTGCTGAGTGCAGATGGTTGGTACAAAACCAATGACGCTGGTTTCATCGACAGCCGTGGGCATTTGAAGATCATCGACCGCGTGAAAGATGTTGGACGCATTCGGGGTGGCGCCAACGATGGCGCGATGTTCGCGCCCAAATACGTCGAGAACAAACTCAAATTCTTCCCGTTCATCAAAGAAGCCGTGGCGTATGGCGATGGCCGCGAAAGGGTGTGCGTCATGCTCAACATCGACTTCGATGCCGTGGGCAACTGGGCCGAGCGGCGCAACCTGCCGTATGCCGGATACACCGATTTGGCGCAAAAACCCGAGGTCTACCAACTGCTGTTGGAGTGCGTGGAAAAAGTCAATGCCGATTTGTCAGCGGACACCTTGTTGGCGGGTTCGCAAATCAGCCGGTTTTTGGTGCTGCACAAAGAGCTCGATGCGGATGACGGGGAACTGACCCGAACCAACAAGGTGCGACGTGGTTACATCGCAGAAAAATACGCTGTGTTGGTTGACGCGTTATACGCAGGCCGCTCGCAGCAATACATCGAAACGGCCGTCAAGTTTGAAGATGGCCGCAGCGGCAGTGTCAGTGCCACCTTGACCTTGGCAGACGCCAAAGTGTTCGCGCCCGTGGGACGTGCCGCATGAGCAAGCAGATTGGCGACGTCATTTTGAATGTGCAAAACATTTCGCTCAGCTTTGGCGGTGTCAAAGCCTTGTCGGACATCAGCTTTGATGTGCGCGAACACGAGATACGCGCGATCATCGGACCCAATGGCGCAGGCAAATCGTCCATGCTGAACTGCATCAACGGCGTGTACACGCCGCAGCAAGGGCAAATCACTTTTCGGGGCCAAACATTCAGTCACATGGACAGCCACCAAGTCGCGGTGATGGGGGTGGCGCGCACTTTCCAAAACCTGGCTTTGTTCAAAGGCATGAGTGTGTTGGACAACATCATGACCGGGCGCAATTTGCGCATGAAGTCAAACTTGTTTTGGCAAGCCCTGCGACTCGGCCCTGCCGAGCGTGAAGAAATTGAACACCGCAAACGGGTCGAAGAAATCATCGACTTTTTGGAAATCCAGCCTTATCGCAAAACGCCGGTTGGACAACTGCCGTATGGTTTGCAAAAGCGTGTTGACTTGGGTCGCGCACTGGCGCTGGAACCGCAGGTGCTGCTGTTGGATGAACCCATGGCCGGCATGAACGTGGAAGAAAAACAAGACATGTGTCGTTTCATTTTGGATGTGAACGACGAGTTCGGCACCACCGTGGTGTTGATTGAGCATGACATGGGCGTGGTGATGGACATCTCCGATCGGGTGGTGGTGCTGGACTACGGCAGAAAAATTGGCGACGGCACGCCGGATGACGTGCGCAACAACCCCGAGGTGATCAGCGCCTACCTCGGTACAGGACATTGACTGCCATGGGATTCTTTCTTGAAACACTGCTCGGAGGCCTGATGGCCGGCATGTTGTATTCGCTGGTCGCTTTGGGCTTTGTGTTGATCTTCAAAGCATCGGGCGTGTTCAATTTCGCGCAAGGCGCGATGGTGTTGTTTGCAGCTTTGGCCATGGCGCGTTTTTCCGAATGGTTGAGCGCTTCGGGTGTGGGCAGCGCATGGATGGTCAATGTGATCGCGTTTGCCATGGCGGCGGTCGTCATGTTTGCCGTGGCCTGGTTGATCGAGCGGTTGGTGTTGCGACAGTTGGTCAACCAAGAAGGCACCACCTTGCTGATGGCCACCTTGGGCATCACCTACTTTCTGGAAGGCTTGGGCCAATCGCTGTTTGGCAGTGACATCTACAAGATCGACATTGGCATGCCCAAAGAACCGGTGATGGCTTTCGAGTCGGTGTTCGAGGGCGGCATTTTGATCAACCAAGAAGACCTGATCGCGGCATTGATCGCTGCGGTGTTGGTCGCTGCGTTGTCTTTGTTTTTTCAAAAGACAGGCACTGGTCGTGCCTTGCGCGCCGTGGCGGATGACCACCAAGCGGCGCAATCGATTGGCATTCCGCTCAACCGCATTTGGGTCATCGTCTGGTGCGTGGCCGGTGTCGTCGCGTTGGTGGCCGGCATGATTTGGGGCAGCAAGTTGGGCGTGCAATTCTCTTTGGCCACGGTGGCGTTGCGTGCCTTGCCTGTGGTGATATTGGGTGGTCTGACCTCGGTGCCGGGCGCCATCATTGGTGGTTTGATCATTGGTGTCGGCGAAAAACTCTCCGAGGTGTTTTTGGGTCCCTATGTCGGTGGTGGCATCGAGATATGGTTTGCCTATGTGTTGGCATTGTTGTTTTTGCTCGTTCGCCCGCAAGGGCTGTTCGGGGAAAAGATCATCGACCGGGTCTGACCATGTTCTACAGAGAAAACGGCCAATTCAAAACCAGCTACCAAGCTGACCAACAGATCTTCCCGATCGTGCAGGACCGCTGGTTCATGCTGGTGTTGTTGCTGATCGCATTCATCGGTGTGCCATGGTTCGCTACCGATTACATGTTCAGCGCGATTCTGATTCCATTTGTCATCATGGCCATGGCGGCATTGGGCGTGAATATATTGGTCGGCTATTGCGGACAAATTTCATTGGGTTCAGGTGCGTTCATGGCTGTCGGTGCGTATGGTGCCTACAACTTCTTTGCGCGTGTGCCGGGTCTGCCGTTGATACCCACGCTCATACTGGGCGGCTTGTGTGCCACCGTGTTTGGGGTGTTGTTTGGCTTGCCGAGTTTGCGTGTGCGCGGCTTGTATTTGGCAGTCGCCACACTTGCTGCGCAGTTTTTTGCAGACTGGATGTTTTTGCGAATCAAGTGGTTCACCTTGGACACGCCATCAGGCTCGGTGTCGGTGTCGAATTTGCAAGTGTTTGGCCTGCCCATTGAAAGCGATGTCAGCAAATACCTGTTTTGTTTGATTTTGTTGTGCGTGGTGGCGTTGTTGGCCAAAAACTTGGTTCGCGGTGCGATTGGCCGCGAATGGATGGCGATCCGCGACATGGACGTGGCCGCGGCCGTGATCGGCATACGCCCCATGTACGCCAAGCTGAGCGCGTTTGCGGTCAGTTCGTTCATCATTGGCATGGCTGGCGCGTTGTGGGCCTTCATTTATTTGGGCGCGTGGGAGCCCAGCGCGTTCTCCGTCGACCAATCGTTTCGTTTGTTGTTCATGGTCATCATTGGCGGCATGGGCTCGATCATGGGTGGGTTTTTGGGCGCCGCTTTCATTGTGGTGCTGCCGATTTTTCTCAACCAGTTTTTGCCCGTGCTGGCTTCTTGGTTGGGCATGTCCATGTCAACCACCGTGGTGTCGCATGCCGAGTTGATGATTTTTGGCGCGCTGATCGTGTGGTTCTTGATCGTGGAGCCCCATGGCTTGGCGCGCTTGTGGGCCATTGGCAAGCAGAAAATGCGCGTCTGGCCTTTCCCGTATTGACGTGGGTGTTGTGTGAATCGAATCTGAAGGAGACGAAGATGAAAAAACCAGTCCTGTTGTTGTCTGCCCTGTTGACCTCTGTGTGGCTGTCTGCCACATCGTCAGCTTGGGCCCAATCCAAAGAACAATTTGTGCCAGTGCTGTCATACCGCACGGGCCCGTATGCGCCGAACGGCACGCCTTGGGCCAACGGTTTTGTCGATTACCTGAAATTGGTCAACACCAAAGGCGGCATCAACGGCGTGAAGATCGCTTACGAAGAATGCGAAACCGGCTACGACACCGCGCGCAGCGTCGAGTGCTACGAGCGCTTGAAAAGCAAGAACCCGAGTTTTGTGCAAACCTTGTCCACCGGCGCGACCTTTGCCATCACTGAAAAAGCGCCTGGCGACAAAATTCCTGTGTTGACGATTGGCTATGGCCGCAGCGAGAGTTCAGACGGTGCGGTGTTCAAGTGGAACTTCCCGATCGCGGGCACGTACTGGGTGGCAGCTGACACGATTTTGCAAGCCATTGCCAAAAAAGAAGGTGGTTGGGACAAACTCAAAGGCAAAAAAATCGCGCTGGTCTACCACGACAGCCCGTTTGGCAAAGAGCCGATCCCATTGATCCAAGAGCGTTCGCGCAACCACGGTTTTGAGTTGCAGTTGTTGCCCGTCACACCACCTGGTGTCGAGCAAAAAGCCACTTGGTTGCAAGTGCGTCAATCCAAGCCCGATTACGTGGTGTTGTGGGGTTGGGGCGTGATGAACTCCACCGCCATCAAAGAGGCGCAAGCCACGGGTTATGCCCGCGAAAAAATGTACGGCGTGTGGTGGGCCGGTGCCGAACCCGATGTCAAAGACGTGGCTGAAGGTGCCAAGGGCTACAACGCGATCACGATCCAACACGGCGCCGAACCGAATTCAGACATCGTCAAAACCATGCTCACGCAAATCCATGGCAAAGGCCAAGGGACCGGCCCGAAAGAAGAAGTGGGACAGGTCTTGTACTTGCGTGGTGTGATGAGCGCCATGATCGGCATTGAAGGCATTCGCTCCGCGCAAGAACGTTTTGGCAAAGGCAAAGTCATGACGGGCGAGCAAGTGCGTTGGGGCTTGGAGAACTTGAACCTGACGCAAGCGAAGTTGGATGCGCTGGGCTTCAAAGGCGTGATGCGTCCGATCAGCACCTCTTGCATGGACCACATGGGTGCGGCATGGACACGTGTGCACACGTGGAACGGCAAGGCGTGGGAGTTCACCTCCGACTGGATGCAAGCCGACGAACAAATTTTGAAGCCGCTGGTCAAAGCCACTGCCGACAAGTACGCTGCCGAGAAAAAACTCACGCGCCGTACCGGGCAAGACTGCCAGTCCTGATCCCCTGTTTAACGCAGCGAGTTGTCCATGAGCACCCCCTCTGTCGTACTGAATGTCAATGGCATCGAGGTCATTTATAACCATGTGATCTTGGTGCTCAAAGGGGTGTCGCTGCAAGTGCCTGAGCGCGGCATCGTCGCTTTGCTGGGTGGCAACGGGGCGGGCAAAACCACCACCTTGCGCGCCATTTCCAACTTGCTCAAAGGCGAGCGCGGCGAAGTCACCAAGGGCAGCATCGAGTTGCGCGGCGAACGCATTGAGAACTTGACGCCAGCCGATTTGGTGCAGCGTGGTGTGGTGCAGGTGATGGAAGGGCGGCATTGCTTTGCCCACTTGACCATCGAAGAAAACCTCTTGACGGGCAGCTACACCCGCAGCGATAAGGGCGAGATCGCCGCCAATTTAGAGAAGGTCTACAACTACTTTCCTCGCTTGAAAACCCGCAGAGGTTCGCAGGCCGCCTACACCTCTGGTGGCGAACAACAAATGTGTGCGATTGGCAGGGCGTTGATGGCCAACCCCAGTTTGGTGTTGTTGGATGAACCGTCCATGGGGTTGGCGCCCCAAATCGTCGAAGAAGTGTTCAACATCGTCAAAGACCTGAACCAAAAAGAACAGGTCACGTTTTTGTTGGCCGAGCAAAACACTAACATGGCTTTGCGCTATGCCGACTTTGGGTACATCATGGAGTCAGGTCGGATCGTGATGGACGGCGCGGCGGCCGATTTGGCCAGCAACGAAGACGTGAAAGAGTTTTACCTGGGCATGGGCGGCGGTGAGCGCAAAAGCTTCAAGGATGTGAAAAGTTACAAACGACGCAAGCGCTGGCTTGCCTGAACCTCATGACCGATTGCTATGACGCGTTAGAAACCCGGGACCCGGCTGTTCGCGAAGCGGATTTGATGGCGGCATTGCCGCGGCAGATCGCCCATGCGCAACAACACACCCGTGCCTTTGCCAACTTGTTACAAGGCGTGAATGCGTCGACCGTGACATCGCGCCAAGCCTTGGCGGCATTGCCAGTCACCCGCAAACACGAATTGCTCGCGCGCCAACAAGCGCATCGGGCTGACGATGTGTTTGGTGGGTTCTCTGCGTTGTCGTTTGGCAAAGCCATGCCGCGTGTGTTTGCTTCACCCGGCACCATTTACGAACCTGAGGGCACGCGCTCTGACTATTGGCGTGTGGCGCGTGCGTTGTACGCGGCAGGTTTTCGCGCGGGCGAGTTGGTGCACAACTGCTTCAGCTACCACTTCACACCCGCCGGCTCCATCATGGAAAGTGGCGCACATGCCTTGGGTTGCAGCGTTTTCCCCGCTGGCACAGGACAGACCGAGCAACAGTTGTCTGCTTTGGCGGAGTTGCGGCCAGCAGGTTATTGCGGCACGCCCAGTTTTTTGAAAATTTTGGTCGACAAGGCGACAGAGACGGGCGTGGCCTTGCCCTCGCTGACCAAAGCCTTGGTCAGTGGCGAAGCGTTTCCCCCGTCGTTGCGCGATTGGTTGAGTGAGCACGGCATCGCGGCTTACCAGTGTTACGCCACCGCAGACATTGGCTTGATTGCTTACGAAACCGCCTCGCGCGAAGGCATGGTGCTGGATGAAGGTGTCATCGTGGAGATCGTGCGCCCCGGTACGGGTGACCCGGTTGCCGAAGGTGAAGTGGGCGAATTGGTGGTCACCACGCTCAACCCGGATTACCCGTTGATCCGTTTCGGCACCGGCGACCTCACGGCCCTGTTACCCGGTGTGTGTCCCACGGGCCGCACCAACCAGCGCATCAAAGGTTGGATGGGACGGGCCGACCAAACCACCAAAGTGCGCGGCATGTTTGTGCACCCCGGTCAAGTCGACCAAGTGGTCAAACGGTTTGCGCAAATCCACAAAGCACGTTTGGTGGTCAGCGGTGAAATGGCGCAAGACGAGATGAAACTGATGGTGGAAACCAGCGACAGTGGCAGCGATTGGTTGACAGACGTGGCGCAAGCCGTGCGCGACATCACCAAATTGCGCGCTGACATCGTGACCGTGCCACCCGGCAGCTTGCCCAACGACGGCAAAGTGATTGAAGATGCCCGCTCTTACAAATAAGCACAGTTGGCGAGTGTGGGTGGGGGCTTTGTCGCTGTGCCTGGGCGCACAGGCTGCGTTGGCACAGACATTCCCGATCAAAGACAAACCCGTCACCATCGTGGTGCCGTTCACGGCGGGAGGCCCCACCGACCGATTGGCACGTGACATGGCCGAGGCATTGCGCAAACCCTTGGGCGTGAACAGCATCGTCGTCGAAAACGTGTTGGGCGCGGGTGGCGCCATCGCCACGCAAAAAGTGGCCCGCGCAGCACCTGACGGCCACACGGTGTTGATTCACCACATCGGCATGGCCACCATGCCTGCGCTCAACCGCAACCCCGGTTTTCAGGTCGATACCGATTTCACATTTTTGGGCATGATCCACGAAGTGCCCATGACCATCGTGGCGCGGCCCACGTTGGAAGCCAACGACTACAAACAGTTGTCCGCTTGGATCGGCAAAAACAAAGACCGCGTCAATTTAGGCAATGCTGGCGTCGGTTCGGCGTCGCATTTGTGTGGCTTGCTGTGGCAGGCCGCCATGAAAACCGAACTCTCGACCATCCCCTACAAAGGCGTGTCCATGGCCATCGCCGATTTGATGGGCGGACAAATCGACCTGTTGTGCGATCAGACCAGCAACACCATGGCTTACATCGAGTCGCGCAAAGTCAAAGCCTATGCGGTAACCAGTGCCAAACGCTTGAGCCAGCCTGCGCTCAGCACATTGCCGACCATGCAAGAGCTGGGTGTCAAAGGTTTTCAGATCAGCATTTGGCACGGCGCTTACGGCCCCAAGGGCATGTCGGACATCACCCAAATGAAATGGAACAACGCGGGCTGAACATCGAAAATTTGTGCTTTCTGAAATCAACAAATGGGGCCCCGTCATCAAAGCGGCTGGGGTTTATGCAGACTGATGATCAAACTGTTTTTCATTCAACCCGATGGCGCGATACGTGAGGCAATGGCGCAAAACGGCCAAACTTTGCTGAGTGCAGCGCAAGAAGCCGGCATCGAGGGATTGGTGGCCGAGTGCGGCGGCAATTGCACCTGCGCAACCTGCCATTGCTTCATTGAGCCAGCGCATGCCAAGGAAATGTTTGAGCCCAGCGAGGAAGAAGAGGCCATGTTGGGTTTCACCGCCATCCCTCGTGAAGAGCACAGTCGCTTGGCGTGTCAAATCGTCGTGGAATATTTCATGGACGGTTTGCGGGTGTACCTGCCTGAACGGCAGTTTTAGGCCCCAGCCAGCCGCGCACTTATTGTTTGAAGCGTTTGCGGGTCAGATGAAGCGCAATCACCCAAGCCACGGATGCGTAAGCGGTCAGTACCCCTAAGTGAAGCAGCACGTGGCTGGGCCATTGGTCCATGAACAGCGGCCTGACCAGTGCCACGGCTTGGGTCAAAGGC
>RFYK01000095.1 GCA_009925585.1 Betaproteobacteria bacterium
GGGCGCATCAACGCAGACCGAGCGCGACCGCAAATAAACCCCGGATCAAACACCGTGGTCAAGAGGCCGGTGTTTCCTTCATCGACAAAATCCAGTCCACCAGCAGACGGATTTCACTTTGACTCAAATTCAAAAAAGCGGGCATCAGGCTGCGGCCGCCACCACCCCAAACCCCTTTGCCACCGTTGCGGATTTTTTCTGACAGGTATTCCACCGCGCCTGGGTCGCCGCGGTACTTTTCAGCAATCTTTTGGTAAGACGGAACCGACATGGTGTGCTGATCCACACTGTGACATCCCAGACACGCTTTTTCTTTGGCCAGGGTCATGGCATCGGTTTGTGCAGACACCCACAAAGGGCAAAGGCACAGGCAGCACAGCAGAAACTTGAACATGTTTGACATCTCCGAAAAGGGAAATGTTCACATGCGCGGTCAAAACACAAAGACCCTTGAAAACAAAGGCTTGATGTTCCAGCGGGTATCGCTGTTTAACGTGGTGCCAACACCGACAAGGTCAACCGCGACACACAGCTGATGCGACCTTGGTCGTCGCTCATGTCGATTTGCCAGACTTGTGTGCTGCGCCCGATGTGCACCGGCCTGGCTATGCCATTGACCCAGCCCTCGGCCACACCGCGGATGTGGTTGGCGTTGATGTCCAAGCCGACGATGCGGTGACCCACGGGTGTAGAGTAATCGGCGCCGCACGAGCCCAAGGTTTCCGCCAGCACCACGTTCGCACCGCCATGAATCACGCCATAGGGCTGGCGTGTGCGGTGGTCTACAGGAATGCGGCCGCGAATGAAATCAGGCCCGATTTCGACAAACTCGATGCCCAGTCGTTCGGCGGCGGTGTCAATGTGGGTCGTGGTCAGAATGTCGGTGCTGATGGGTTTGGTCCAAATCGCCATGACAATGGGTTTCCTTCAAATCGATGTGGCATCTTAGTGGGCTTGTCTCGCACGTCAGCCTGCACGGCATCCTGATAACCTCCAGACCCATGAACACTTCTTTGACTGCCCAACCCGCGTTCGTCCCGCAAATTCGCCTTTACCAACAATGGTTGGCCGAGCATCGCCAATGGCATTTCGATGATTACCAAGCCATGTGGCGCTGGTCGGTCACACACTTGGAAGATTTTTGGCAGTCCGCGTGGGACTATCTGGATTTGACTTCGCCCACACCGCACACCACGGTACTCGAGCGCAACACCATGCCGGGCGCACGTTGGTTTGTCGGGGCACAAGTGAATTACGCGCAGCAGGTATTGCGGCATGTCGATGCCGCGCATGCCGCGGGCATGCCTGCCATCATTGGCAGCAATGAACGCGGACAGCGTCGCGAATTGTCTTGGCCAGCGTTAAAGCGACAAGCTGCTGCGCTGTCCTTGCATTTGCAAGCACAAGGTGTGAAACCTGGCGACAGGGTGGCCGCGTATTTGCCCAACATTCCCGAAACCATGGTGGCGTTTTTGGCGGTGGTCAGTGTGGGTGGCATTTGGAGCGTGTGCGCACCCGACATGGGCACCAACGCGGTGGTGGACCGGTTCAAGCAAATCACACCCAAGGTGTTGATCGCGGTTGACGGGGTCACTTACGGTGGCAAAGACTTGGCGCGTCACACCGTGGTGGACGAGTTAAGACAGGCGTTGCCCAGCGTGGAACACGTGGTGATTTACCGCAACCTCGACAACCAGCCGCCCATCACCGACAGCACCGATTGGCAACACATTGTGCAGCGCGATGACGCGGCCGTGCATGCATTTGTCCCCATGTGGTTGCCCTTTAACCATCCGTTGTGGATTGTGTATTCGAGCGGCACCACCGGTTTGCCCAAGCCATTGGTGCATGACCACGGCGGCACCATGCTCAACGGCATGGCACACAAAAATTTGCATTACGACGTGGCGTGCAGTTACGAGCCAAATTCGTGGGGCGAGCGGTTCATGTGGTACTCGTCCACCGGTTGGGTGATGTGGAATGCGCAGTTAAGTGGCTTGTTGAGTGGCACCACCTGCGTGATTTACGACGGCAACCCGGGGGGCACCAAAGAGCGACCGGACTGGGGCGTGTTGTGGCGTTATGCCGCCAGTGAACGCGTGACATTTTTTGGCGGCGGCGCGGCGTTTTTTGCCAACTGCATGAAAGCGGGCGTCTCCTTGTCTTCCATCCCTGGTTTGCATCAAATACGCGCGCTAGGTACCACGGGTTCCCCTTTGAGTGCCGAGGTGCAGCAGTGGGGCACCGACCAATTCCATCAGGTGTATGCGGCGGCCGGTGCGCCTGTGCAAGACATTTGGTGGTGCAATATTTCGGGCGGCACCGACGCAGGGGCTTATGTGGGCGGACACCGCGAATTGCCGATGGTGGCCGGTGAAATGCAATGCCGTTTTTTGGGCGTGAGTGTGGAAGCTTGGAACGAGCAAGGCAAACCGGTGATCGACGAAGTGGGCGAATTGGTGGTGACGCAACCCTTGCCGTGCATGCCCCCGTTTTTTTGGGGCGACACCGACAACCAACGTTACTTGGGCAGCTATTTCGACACCTTCCCGGCGGGCCAAGGCAGACAACCCGGCGGTGGAGATTTGCCCGCGGAGGCGGGTGCCGTGTGGCGCCATGGCGATTGGTTGAAGATCACGCCCGAGGGCCGCGCCATCATTTATGGCCGCAGTGACGCCACCATCAACCGTTACGGTTTGCGCATGGGCACCAGCGAGTTGTACAGCGCGGTCGAGGCGTTGCCGGAAGTGCTCGACAGCATGGTGGTGGATTTGGAATATTTGGGCAAAGAAAGTTACATGCCCTTGTTCGTCGTGTTGCGTGCGGGCGTGGTGCTGGACGATGCCTTGCGCGACCGCTTGAACGGCGCCATCCGCACGGCGCTCAGCCCTCGATTTGTGCCGAACGACATATTCCAAGTCGCGGAAATCCCGCGCACGCTGTCAGGCAAAAAACAGGAGTTGCCGATCAAGAAATTGATGCTCGGGCAGCCGGTGGAGAAAGTGTTGAACCGTGACGCGATGGCGAACCCCGCGTGTTTGGATTGGTACATCGCGCTGGCGAAACGGCATTTGGCCTCTTGATAGCTTGAAGCAACGCAGGTTTAACATCCAAACTTCTGACATACAAAACGCCAACCGGAGTATCCATGGCCAAGCATGCATTTCATTGGGACGACCCGTTATTGCTGGACCAGCAGTTAAGCGAAGACGAGCGCATGGTTCGGGAAGCCGCCAACGCTTATTGCCAAGACAAGTTATTGCCTCGGGTCACCGAAGCGTTCAGGCATGAAAAAACCGATGTGGCGATTTTTCGTGAAATGGGTGAATTGGGTTTGCTCGGTCCCACCATTCCTGCGACATACGGCGGCCCCGAGTTGAACTATGTGGCCTACGGCTTGATCGCCCGCGAGGTCGAACGTGTCGACTCCGGCTACCGCTCGATGATGAGCGTGCAATCGTCCTTGGTGATGTTGCCTATTTTCGAATTCGGCACCGAAGGCCAGCGCCAAAAATACCTGCCCAAACTCGCCACTGGCGAATGGATTGGCTGTTTTGGTTTGACCGAACCCGACCACGGCTCGGACCCGGCCAGCATGGCGAGCCGTGCGCACAAAGTCAAAGGCGGTTACCAACTCAGTGGCAACAAAATGTGGATTTCGAATTCACCGATCGCCGATGTGTTTGTGGTTTGGGCCAAAGAGGTGAGCGAGTCGGGTGCGGTGGGCCCCATCCGTGGCTTTGTGCTGGACAAGGGCATGACTGGTTTGAGTGCGCCAGCCATCCACAGCAAAGTGGGTTTGCGCGCGTCGATCACCGGTGAAATCGTCATGGACGGCGTGTTTGTGCCAGAGGAAAACGCCTTTCCCGAAGTGCAAGGTTTGAAAGGCCCGTTCACTTGTTTGAACAGTGCGCGCTATGGCATTGCCTGGGGCGCATTGGGCGCGGCCGAAGATTGTTTTCACCGTGCGCGCCAATACACCTTGGACCGCCAACAGTTTGGTCGCCCATTGGCAGCCAACCAATTGATTCAGAAAAAAATGGCCGACATGCAAACCGAAATTGCATTGGGGCTGCAAGCGTGTTTGCGGCTGGGGCGCATGAAAGACGAAGGCAGTGCATCAGTTGAAATCACCTCGATCTTGAAACGCAACTCATGTGGCAAAGCACTTGACATTGCACGCATGGCCCGCGACATGATGGGTGGCAACGGCATCAGTGATGAATTTGGTGTTGCGCGACATTTGGTGAATTTGGAAGTGGTCAACACCTATGAAGGCACCCATGACATCCACGCGCTGATATTGGGTCGCGCGATCACTGGCATCGCAGCATTTGCCAATTGAAAAAGCAACGCATCGTGGTCGGTTTGAGTGGCGGGGTCGATTCCGCGGTCACGGCATGGCTGCTCAAGCGCGCTGGCCACGAAGTGGTTGGCATCTTCATGAAGAACTGGGAAGACGATGACAACGATGAATACTGTTCGACCAAACAGGACTTCATCGATGCCGCTGCCGTTGCCGATGTGATCGGCATCGATATCGAACACATCAATTTCGCAGCCGACTACAAAGACCGCGTGTTCGCTGAATTTTTGCGCGAATACCAAGCCGGACGCACGCCCAACCCCGACATTTTGTGCAACGCGGAAATCAAGTTCAAAGCCTTTCTAGACCATGCCATGCGATTGGGCGCAGATTGCATGGCCACCGGCCATTACGCGAGGGTGCGGCACAACCCGAGCACCGGCCGGTATGAGCTGCTCAAAGGGGTCGACAGCAGCAAAGACCAAAGTTATTTTTTACACCGCTTGACCCAAGCGCAGTTGTCGCAGTCCATGTTTCCTTTGGGTGAGTTGGAAAAAACCGAAGTGCGCCGTTTGGCGCAAGAGGCCAAATTGCCCAATGCCAGAAAAAAAGATTCCACGGGCATTTGCTTCATCGGAGAGCGGCCGTTTCGTGAGTTTTTGAACCGCTACATTGCCAAAGCGCCTGGCCCGATCAAAACCGATCAAGGGCGACAAATCGGTGAACACCAAGGCTTGAGTTTTTATACCTTGGGGCAACGACAAGGCTTAGGCATCGGCGGCATCAAAGCCAAAGGTGCACAGCGCGGTGGCGGTGACCACGCACCATGGTTTGTGGCGCGCAAAGACATGCAGACCAACACCTTGTGGGTGGTGCAAGGCCACGACCACCCATGGTTGTTGTCACCCGATTTGAGGTTTGAAGACGCGAGTTGGGCGGCTGGTGAACCACCTTCATTGAACCAGTGTTTTGCCAAAACCCGGTATCGACAATCAGATGCAGCGTGTGGTTTTGCCACCCTCGGTGAAGGCGCTTATGCTTTGTCGTTTCCTGAACCGCAGTGGGCCGTGACACCAGGGCAATCCGCTGTGTTGTATGACGGGGAGGTGTGTTTGGGCGGCGGCGTGATCATGAGTTAATTGAGGTCAGACCCCGATTCATTTTAATTTAGACCATAAACACCACTTGAGGCCGAACAGGCGGGGGTGTTTTTTTCGAGCGAAAGCGGAGAAAAAAATCGCACCGGACGGGTCGGCCTAAGCGTGTCTTCAAATGCCAAAAAACAAAACCCCGCAGAGCGGGGCTTTGAAGAGAAGACCAAGGCGCTAAAAAAATCAAGCAGCGGTCAACCAGTAACCCGCGTTGAAAGGGCTGCTCATGCGCAAAGCCAGTGGCGAGACATCCACCAGTTTGTCGGTCGGCATTTTCTCGCCGTCGCTCAGGTCGATGGCAGAGGTTTCCAAACTGTCACTGCGCTCAGCGGCAGCAGCGCGTGCCACCGAGAAAGAATAAAAGCAACGGAAAGACACTTTGCGCTCAGCCCAGAACTCGGCGGCTTCGCGGAACACGTCGAGCAATTGTTCGCGTGCTTCTTTGTCAAACTTGGCGTGCGCGGGAATGTGCTCGAGCACCAAAATGAACCCAGGTTGTTGACCCGACTTGTACAACGCATCGCTCATGCTGTCGAACAAAGTGTCAAAGTTTTTGCCAGATTGCGGTGTGAACGTGAACTGCTGAGCAGTCATGTCCAAAATGTCTTGCTTGCTTTGAGCGTTGGCCAAATTGGCGTACAAAAAGTGGTAGCCCAGCTGAGCGGATTGAACGATATTGGTTTTGACTGTACGAAGAGGCATGTCCATCGCCATGGTATTCCTGCAAATGTCGAGTTTGCAAAACGATGCAACTGTGGATAAGTTGTCAACAAAACGGTTCCGTCAGACTGCAACCGGTTTACAAACTCGGGTTAACCCGAAAAACTCGATGGGGCATTATCTTTCAAACCCGCCAAATTTGCAAGGATTGACAGCGTAAGCAGCGTTGACGACAGGGAAAAGCCAGCTATGTAAGTGTACGCACACTTTTGGTTAAAGCTTTAGCGTACAGCGTTGATGTCAGCCACGGCAATGGCTGTCATGTTCACAATCCGGCGCACCGTGGTGCTGGCGGTCAGGATTTGCACCTGTTTGGCCGCGCCCAGCAGCACCGGGCCGATGGCGATATTGCCGCCCGCCGCGGTTTTGAGCAGGTTGTAGGTGATGTTGGCAGCATCCAGGTTGGGAAAGACCAATAAATTGGCATTCGACAGCAAACTGCTGTTGGGCATCAGGGCATGGCGAGCGACGCTGTCGATCGCCACATCGCCGTGCATTTCCCCGTCAATTTCAAGCCACGGGGCGTGTTGCTGAACCAGCGCCAAGGTGCGGCGCATTTTCTGTGCGGTGGGTTGGTTGCTGCTGCCGAAATTGGAATGCGACAACAGCGCGGCTTTGGGGTCGACGCCAAAGCGTTTCATTTCTTCGGCCGCCATGATGGTGATTTCGGCCAATTGCTCGGCGCTGGGGTCGTAATTGATGTGGGTATCGACCAAAAACAATTGGCGCTCGGGCAACAGCAACGCGTTCATGCAGGCATAGGTGCTGACGCCGGGGCGCAAACCAATCACTTGGTCGACATATTGCAAATGCGAATCGGGGGTGGACCAGGTGCCGCAAATCAAGCCATCGGCTTCGCCTTTGTGGACCATCATGCAACCGATCAAGGTCAGGCGCCGGCGCATGTCGATTTTGGCCAGTTGCTGGGTCACGCCCTTGCGCTCGGTCATTTGGTGGTAGGTTTGCCAGAAGTCGCGGTAACGGTGGTCGTTTTCCACGTTGACCACTTGGTAATCCGTGCCTTCGGTCAAACGCAATCCAAACCGTTCGATGCGCTGGCTGATGACAGCGGGACGGCCGATCAAAATCGGTTTGGCCAGCCCCTCATCCAACACAATTTGGGCCGCACGCAGCACGCGCTCGTCTTCCCCTTCGGCGAAACAAATGCGTTTTTTGAGACCACGCTTGGCCGCGCTGAACACCGGTTTCATGGCCGCGCCAGAGGCATACACCAGCGACTGCAATTTTTCGCGGTAGGCGTCCATGTCGTCGATCGGGCGTTGCGCCACGCCGCTGGCAATCGCGGCTTGCACCACCGCGGGTGCGATTTTCATCATCAAGCGCGGGTCAAACGGTTTGGGGATCAGGTATTCCGGTCCAAAGGCGAGGTTCTCGCCCGCGTATGCCGCCGCCACCACTTCACTTTGTTCGGCTTGTGCCAGCTCGGCAATCGCATGCACCGCGGCCACTTCCATTTCGGAGGTGATGGTGGATGCGCCGGCATCGAGTGCGCCGCGAAAAATATAAGGGAAACACAAAACGTTGTTGACCTGGTTCGGGTAGTCGGTGCGACCGGTGGCCATGATCGCGTCGTCACGTACTTTCAGCACCTCTTCGGGCAGGATCTCAGGGGTGGGGTTGGCCAACGCCAAGATCAATGGCTTGGCGGCCATCGCCTTGACCATGTCGGGCTTGAGCACACCGCCCGCAGACAAACCCAAAAACACATCTGCCCCGCCGATCACATCACTCAAAGTGCGCGCATCGGTTTTTTGCACGAATTGGACCTTGTCTTCGTCCATCAATTCCGTGCGGCCTTCATACACCACGCCCGCCAAATCGGTGACCCAAATGTGTTCTCGCGGCATGCCTAACTTGACCAACATGCCCAAGCATGCCAATGCAGCAGCACCCGCACCCGAGGCCACCAACTTCACTTGGGAGATGTCTTTGCCAACGACTTTGAGGCCATTGAGGATCGCCGCACCCACCACAATCGCGGTGCCGTGTTGGTCATCGTGGAACACGGGGATTTTCATGCGCTGGCGCAATTGGCGCTCGACATAAAAACAATCGGGCGCTTTGATGTCCTCCAAATTGATGCCGCCAAAAGTGGGTTCCAGCGATGCAATGATGTCGACCAATTTGTCGGGATCCTTTTCATTGATCTCGATGTCAAACACATCGATGCCCGCAAATTTTTTGAACAACACCCCTTTGCCTTCCATCACCGGTTTGGCCGCCAGGGGACCGATGTCGCCCAAGCCAAGCACAGCAGTGCCGTTGGTGATCACCGCGACCAAGTTGCCACGGCTGGTGTATTTGTAAGCGTTGTTCGGGTCTTTGACGATCTCTTCGCAAGGGGCGGCCACACCGGGTGAATACGCCAGTGACAAATCGTGTTGGTTGACCAATTGTTTGGTGGCTTGAATGGCAACTTTGCCGGGCGTGGGGAACTCGTGGTATTCCAATGCGGCGCGGCGCAACTGCGCGCGGGCTTGCGGGCTGGTGTGGTCATTGGCGGCCACTTTGGTGTCACTCATGCAATTCTTTCGGTCGAGGCAGGGTCAAAATTTGTAGGTGTATTCAACAATGTATGAGTCGCTTTCATGGGCTTGGGTATGAGCGTCCCAAGCGCGAACCCAACGGAATTCCAATTCGTGGTGTTCACCAATGTCAAAGCTGGGGCCCAAGCGAAACTTGTTCAGGTCATGGCCGCTGGTGCCGTCCAA
>RFYK01000096.1 GCA_009925585.1 Betaproteobacteria bacterium
CCAAGGCAATCCATAAAACACCAACTGCGTGATGAGCACGCCCATCCAACGCCATCGCGCAAATAACCCATGCACTGTGCGTGGGTAAATTTTTGGCATGGACGCATACAAAAATGCAGACGACTGCGAGTCATCCGAAGGGTGTATGGGTATGACCTTAGAGGAGTGTTCGGGCGTATGCAAGGTCAGTTGGCCATGGTGGATGTATGCGACAAAGACCACACATAGCCAGTCAGCACATGAATTTGTGAAACGCTGAGTCGGTCTTTTTGGGCTGGCATGACATTGACTTTCCCGTTGTTCACCATCTGGGTAATCGCTTGTTCACCCCAGCCATGTAACCAAATTTTGTCGGTCAAGTTAGGCGCACCCACCGCCGGATTGCCTTTACCGTCCATGCCATGGCAAGACGCACACACGGTGAATTTGGCTTTTCCAGCGGCCGCTTTCAACGAATCATGCGGACTGTCAGAAAGGCTCAGTACATAGTGCGCCACCTCTGATATTTCTTTGGGACTGCCCACGGCCTGCGCCATCACGGGCATCACGCCTTGACGACCTTGGGTGATCGTCGCTTTGATGGTGGCTGGATCTCCGCCATACAGCCAATCGCAATCTGTCAAATTGGGAAAGCCTTTGGTGCCTTGCGCATCCGAACCGTGGCACTGCGCACAGTTGTTCATGAACAAGCGCTCACCAATCGCCAAGGCCTTGGGGTCTTTCGCCAATTGCTCTACCGTCATCGCATCAAAACTGGCGTACAGCGGTGCAAGCGCTTTTTCTGCATCAGCCATTTCAGAGGTGTATTCAGACTGCGAAGTCCAAGACTTGCTGCCTTTGTAGTTGCCCAATCCAGGGAATAACCACAAATAGCACAAGCCAAAAATGACACTCAACACAAACAAACCCACCCACCACAATGGCAAAGGATTGTTCATCTCGCGCAAATCTTCGTCCCAGACATGTCCAGTGGTGTTGTCAGCGTTACCCACAGATTTTTTTCTTGCTGTCACCCACAGCAATACCAGACAGGCGACGATACCCAACAAACTGATGGTGGTGATGTACAGCGACCAATGCGAACTGGTGAAATCACTCATGACAATCCTTACTCATCCAAAAAAGGCAAACGCGAGGCTTCATCAAACCGGCGGGTTTTGTGTCTATCGACAGTCCACCAAACAATGCCCATGAAAACAATGAAACTCAATACGGTGGCAAGCACACGCAGAAAAGTGATGATGTCCATGCGGTATCTCCTTACTTGAGCGCACGACCTAAAGATTGCAGGTAAGCAATCAGCGCCGTCAATTCGGTCTTGCCGCGAACCTCATCTGAGGCTTTGGCAATCTCGTCATCCGTGTAAGGCACGCCCACAGTCCGCAATGCCTTCAAGTGGTTGGGCAACGCATCCGCATCCACCAGGTTTTTTTCCAACCATGGGTATGCGGGCATGTTGGACTCAGGCACCAAGTCACGCGGATTGATCAAATGGGTTTGATGCCAGTCGTCGCTGTACTTGCCACCCACACGGTGCAGGTCTGGCCCGGTTCGCTTGCTGCCCCACTGAAACGGGTGGTCATACACAAATTCACCTGCCACGGAGTAATGACCATAGCGCAAAGTTTCTGAACGGAAGGGACGAATCATTTGCGAATGGCAGTTGTAGCAACCTTCGCGCACATAAATATCTCGCCCAGCCAACTGCAATGCATTCAAAGGAACCACGCCTTCCAGCGGTTGAGTGGTGGATTTTTGAAAGAACAGTGGAACGATTTCAACCAATCCTCCAATGGCGATGACCAACACAATCAGCACCACCATCAGAAAACTGTGCGTTTCAATTTTTTCGTGGTTAAAAGAGTTTTTATCAGACATGCTGTGCTCCTTAGGCGTGCGCCACCACAGTGGGAATTGGCACGGGTTGGACTTGTCCTTTGAAGGCTGTCATCAACACGTTCCACAGCATGATGAGCATGCCACCCAAATACAAAGCCCCGCCCAATACCCGCACCACGTAGTACGGGTAAGTGGCTTTCACGCTCTCGACAAAGGTATAGGTCAACGTGCCGTCTTCATTGATGGAACGCCACATCAATCCCTGCATGACACCTGCGATCCACATCGCGGCGATATAGAGCACGATGCCCACCGTTGCCAACCAGAAATGCCATTCAATCGCAGCGATGCTGTGCATCTTTTTCTGACCAAACAAACGGGGAATCAAGAAATACATCGCCCCCATGGAAACCAGTCCCACCCAACCCAGCGCACCGGAATGCACATGCCCGACGGTCCAGTCGGTGTAATGGCTGAGCGCATTCACTGTCTTGATGGACATCATGGGCCCTTCGAAGGTGCTCATGCCATAGAAAGACAGAGACACGATCATGAAGCGCAACACCGGGTCATCACGAAGCTTGTGCCAAGCCCCCGATAACGTCATGATGCCGTTGATCATCCCGCCCCAACTCGGCGCGAGCAAAATCAATGAAAACACCATGCCCAGTGATTGGGTCCAATCGGGTAACGCGGTGTAGTGCAAATGGTGTGGACCGGCCCACATGTACGTAAATATCAGCGCCCAAAAATGAACGATGGATAAACGGTACGAATACACAGGACGTCCCGCTTGCTTGGGAATGAAGTAATACATCATGCCCAAGAAACCTGCGGTCAAAAAGAACCCCACCGCATTGTGGCCATACCACCACTGAACCATCGCATCTTGCACACCGGCATAGGCGGAATACGATTTCATCCAACCGGCTGGCACGGCCGCGCTGTTAACCAAATGCAGCACGGCCACAGTCAATATGAACGCTGCATAAAACCAATTCGCCACATAGATATGCGAGACCTTACGCTTGACGATGGTGCCAAAAAACACCACAGCGTAAGACACCCAAACCAACGTGATCAGGATGTCGATGGGCCATTCCAATTCGGCGTATTCCTTGCCACTCGTGTAGCCCAAAGGCAAGCTGATGGCGGCGGCCAAGATAACGGCTTGCCATCCCCAAAAGGTGAATGCCGCCAAGCGAGGTGCAAACAACCGTGTTTGACCAGTGCGCTGCACCACGTAATAACTGGTTGCAAACAAGGCACAGCCCCCAAACGCAAAAATCACGGCATTGGTGTGTAACGGTCGCAAGCGCCCGTAACTCAACCAAGGGATACCGAAATTCAATTCGGGCCAAGCCAACTGGGCCGCGATCAGCAATCCCACCAGCATGCCGACGACACCCCAGACCACCGTCATGATGGAAAATTGGCGAACCACGGTGTCGCTGTAATTGTTGTCAACCAAACTCATGTCAAGCCTTTCACAGATCTGTGATGAGTATCAGATCGATCAGGCCATGGGGTTTTGATGTAGGTCAATCTTGACGCAATATTCGCTCAGCTTCGCCTTCGATGCGGTCGAATTGGCCACTGTGGATGGCCCACCAAAGGCCCACCAAGATCAGCAAGACCAACACCACCGACAAGGGAATGAGCAAATACAAAATATCCATGGTCAATGGCTCGTTACAGGTTTTTGAGGTGACACCGCCAATTGCAGCGAATACATGACCACCACCACCGAACTCAACGCCATGCCCAAACCTGCCACCCAGGCTGGCATGTAACCCATGAACGCCAGCGGTACGCAAACCGCGTTGTACGTTGCAGCCCATGTCAGGTTATGTCGCACGACCCGCATGCTTCTTCGACCCAATGCAATGGTATGAGCCACCGACATCAACTGATGTCCCAGCACCACCACATCGGAGCGGGCTTGAGCCAGCGGCACCGCTTGGCCAAATGCAAATGACACATGGGCACCCGCCATGACCGGCATGTCATTGAAACCATCACCGACCATGGCAACGCGTTTGCCGGCGGCTTGCAAATCCTTCAAGTAGCTCAATTTATCGTCGGGTTTGCAAGCCGCATACACATGCATGGGATCCAAAGCCAAACGCTTTGCAACAGCGTCGACAGCCACCGCTTTGTCACCTGACATCAGGTAAATGTCGATGCCTTGTTGACGCAATGCATCCATGGTTTGCATGGCATCGGGTCGAAGTACTTCTCGGAAGGCAAATGAAGCCAACCAACCGTGTTGATCAAACAAATGGACTTGCGCTGTGTGTGCCGCTTCCGGCAATTCAGCACAAGCGGCACCAGCCTGACAAAACACCAACGAACCCATGCGCAAGTCTCGCCGTTCAGGCCCATCCATCCAAGTGGCTGATACGCCTTGTCCCACATGCTCTTGCACCTGTTGAACATGGGGCTTGTTGGAAACGGCATGTGCCATTTGCAATACTGCACGGGCAAACGGGTGCCATGAGTGTTCTGCCATGGCGGCAGTCAAACTGACCCATCGATACAAATCTGAACTGTTCAAAGTGCTGACGCCTTGCGGGTGTTCAGGCGTGAACAGGTTTTGCAACTCCATGCGGTCACTGGTCAGCGTACCGGTTTTGTCAAACACCACCGCGTTCACATGCGACAGTGTTTCCAGCGATTGCACATCTCTTAACAGCACGCCTTGTCTGGCCAAATTTCCTGCGGCGGCCAGCATGGCTGACGGTGTCGCCAAGGACAAAGCGCAAGGACAAGTGACGATCAACACAGACACCGCGATCATGATGGCTTTGCTGGGTGAATCGCCCCACGCCCATGCGGCCGCCAAAGCAGCCACCCACAACACCGTCAACAAAAAGGGTTTGGCGATCCGGTCAGCCAACGCCGCCAATCTGGGTTTGTGCAGTGAGGCGGTTTGCATCAATTTCACGATGGATGCATAGCGGGTTGATTCGCCCAGTGCCGTGACTTGCATGGTGACGGTTTCGCGCAAGTTGTGAGAACCCGCAAGCACGGCCTCGCCTGCCCGTCTCTCCAGTGGTTCAGATTCACCACTGAGCAAAGCCTCTTCGACCAGGGTGTGTCCACTGAGCAGTTGACCGTCGGCAGCAAACACCTCGCCAGGGCGCACCTGCAATACATCGCCGGGTTTGACCATGGCCAAGCCAACGGTGTCGAATTCGCCATCGGAGCGCTGCCGATGAACAGCGGGCGGCAGTCGGTTGATCAATGCTTCCAGTGAACCTGCTGTGCGCTCGCGCATTCTGGCTTCCAGCCATCGACCCGTGAGCAAGAAAAACACGAACATGGTGATGGAATCGAAATACACCTCGTTGCCCCAGAACCCGTTCGGGTTGAACATGGCTGCACTGCTGACCAAAAAGCTGACCCATATGCCAATGGCCACGGGCAAGTCCATGCTGATGGTGCCGCGTTTTAAATCACGCCAAGCGGATGTGGTGAACACATCTGCAGAGAAGAACATCACAGGCAAGGTCAATACCCAAGCCGCCCAGCGCAACAGCGACATCATTTCGGATGAAATATCGGTCGAGACATAGGGAGGCAAGGCGTACATCATCACTTGCATCATGCAAAACCCGGCCACAGCCCACCGCCAGAGCTGACGTCTCACTTCCTTTTGTCCCTCAGCCCGTGACACGTGGTCATTGGCTGGCACAGCTTCGTAACCCGCTTCATGCAGTGCATTGAGCCACTGTGAAGGCTTGACCGTGTCTTCACGCCACACGACTTCAGCGCGGTGGGTGGCCCCATTGACAGTGACTTGCTTGACCCCGGGCACAGCGCGCAACGCGCGTTCGACATTCAAAGCGCAAGAGCCGCAATGCATGCCTTGAACCACCACTTGGGATTGCCAAACACCGTGCTTTTTGTCGTCATTGAGTCAACAGGCAAACAGATTGACGGCATGGGCCCACCTGCTTTTGACATGGTTTAGTCAAAATGCATCAAATCAAGTACCCCATGTCAAAAACTGAAATCAACCTGAGTTATGTCTAATGGACTACAAAACCTTGGCTGCCTTTCGGGGTAGGTCACGGGTTAAGAACGCGGGTTTCTGATTGATAATGTTTATCAAATATCCAATCACCTCTGACCAAGGAACCCACATGGAGTCTGTGATCTCTTTTTCAAACATCATCTACTTGGTACTGGCGGCACTGATCGTCATTGCTTTGAGATCTGCCATCAAAATTGTTCCCCAATCTGAAAACTGGTTGGTTGAACGGTTAGGCAAATACAACCGAAAAATGGAAGCTGGCTTGCATGTGCTGATTCCATTTTTTGAAACGGTTCAACACAAGGTACCGATCCAAGAGCGTCAATTGCCGCCCAAGCCAATCAACGCTATCACCTTGGACAACGTCACCATTTCAATTTCGCTGGCTGTCCTCTATCGGATTGCCGATGCCTCTAAAACCATGTACCGCATCTCCAACGTGGACGACGCCATCATGACCATCGTCAATGGCACTGTGCGCAGCGTGATTGGCAAAACTGACCTTGACGGTGTTCAGTCAAACCGCCGCCATTTATCTGACGAGATAGAAGAAGACCTCAAAGCCGTATCAGACGAATGGGGCATCGTGCTCACGCGCGTTGAAATTCTCGAGGTGGATGTGGACATGGAAACCAAGCAGGCCATGCAATTGCAACTGAACGCCGAGCGCAACCGTCGTGCGCTTGTGCGAGAAGCAGAGGGAAAAAAACAAGCCACCGAACTCGATGCAGATGCGCAGTTGTACGCAGCTCAAAAACAAGCAGAAGCCATGAAAATTCGCGCCGATGCAGAAGCTTATGCGGTCAATGCAGTGGCCAAGGCGATCACCTCAGGCGGCGAGAGTGCCGTAGCCTTTGAGATCAAAAAAATTCAAGCACAAGCCGTACAAGAGTTGTCCAAAGGATCGAACGCCAAAATTGTGTTGCTTCCAACCGATGTGCTCAACAGCTTGAGCGGCACATTGGGGCGGTTGGCTGACAGGATTTAAAACATGGATCCTTATCAAATTTCTTTGATCATCAGCTTCGCATTGGCCATTGCCGAGTTAATGACGTTGTCATTCCTGCTGCTCGGTTTCAGCATTGGCATGCTGGCTGTATCAGGCGTTCAATTCCTGTTCAATGGATACAGTTTGAACAGAGATTTGATGGTGTTTGCACTGGTGTCCATGATCAGTTTCTGGGTATTCAGAAAACTGTTCAAAAAGACATCTGACTTGAAAGTCTTGGCTGAAGACGATATCAACCAATATTGAGCAATCAAGTCAGATTCACACCAAGATGCCTGTGTTAGCGCGGAGCACAAAGTAACTTTTTGTAGCGAAAACCGGGCTCAGAAATGTGGGTACATTGTCCGTTGGCATAAATCTCAACGGCTGCCTTGTCATCGGCGGTCAGAAAAAACCTCACATCATTGGTTCCGCATTCGTTCTGAACACACCCCAGCGCAGCAATCAAATCTGGCTTGACTGGTTCAAATGGATCACAGACCTCTAAACGCTCAGTCGCTTGTGCTTGCCACTCTGCTGGCAGTTTGCTCCAAATGTGTTCTTCAAACGCATTGGATGCTTCAGAGACTTGCTCGCCCGGAAAATACGCAGGACAACTGACACCAGTCAGCAATTCAATCGGCGTCAGTGCTTTCGCCTGCTGCTCTTGCATGTCTTCTTCTGCCGTGTTCGCAGTTTGCGCTGCTGTATCCGATTCTTCGCCGTGGTTCATCCAAGGCGGGTTCAAGGCAGACATGTTGGCAACCCATTGATCCACCGGAATGCGCGCCCAATCACTGCCTTGGCTCAAGGGCACAGTCACGATGGAGACCAAGCATCCCAAGCACACGAACACCAAAGCTGGAATGGCGTGCGAAACATCGGAGAAAACCGCCATGGCCTCATGTGAAATTTTCAGCGCAGGCGATGAAATCGTGGCATTGAGCACCAAAGCAGGCGCTTTGGTCTGCCCAGTCGTCAGAGCAGGTCCAGGTTTGACCTCAAATTGCAATGAAGGAGAGGCGTTCATTCAGGGATGTGCCTTGTGGGCGTCCAAAATGGCTGTGAAAATTTGCGTGATCTCTTCCAATTTCTTTTCTGAGATTTCTTGGCCTTCGATGATCGAACGCTTGAGTGTCATCTCGTAACTGGTGTCAGTGACTTCGTTCACGCCCATGGTCAATTCACGGTTAAGGATGAAAACCAAAATAGCCACCACCACACCGAGCAAGGTCAATCCAATCGTCCATTGCGTTTCGTGCATTTGACCGGCTGCATAAGCTCCAGCAGCAAACAGCAAAAACCAAAACAATGCCTTTTTCCAAGGACGCACCGTGCCAAAGTAAATTGAGCTCACAGAATGGATCGGCATGATGACTTTGGTGAAACCGTAAATGCTGCTCGCTTCGTAGTAGACCTTGTCGTAAAGAATACGCAAACTGAAATTGGGGTCTAACTTCAAGAGCGCGAATAACCAAGCGAAAAAGCCGCTTTCACGCGCCACGATTTCGACATAAACACCATCTTCACGCGGGGTTGGGCTGACAAAAAATTTTTTAACCACCAATGCCATGATGAATCCTTTTATAAATATCAATGAAAAATATGTCAATTAATCTTAGCGAATTAAATATTAAAAATAGTAATTCATATTGATTCAATACGCAAAGGCACTGAGCCCAATCTAACGAATACTTCAGACGGCCATCGCCCAAGCCACGCTCTCTGTGACCACCTCGCTGTCATGCGTTGACCATGCCTTGACTGCTTGTCGCAAAGCCTGCGCTTCTGAGGTTGTCACGGTGGGTTGCAAGCGCAATGCATTGCCAACTGCAATGGCCAAGTTACGCAACCACCGCACATGCCCAATGCGACGAATTGCGCTGCCCTCGGTCATGCGCAAAAACGTGGCCTCATCCCACTGCATCAACTGCACCAATTGGGCAGAACCCAACCCGTGGCGTTCATCAAAATCGGGCAAGCTGCTTCTGACGGCGAATTTGTTCCAAGGACAC
>RFYK01000097.1 GCA_009925585.1 Betaproteobacteria bacterium
ATACCGCCGCCGACGGGCGTGGTCAAAGGGCCTTTGATGGACACCACGTATTCCTTGAGGGCAGCCAGCGTTTCTTGAGGCAACCACACGTCAGGGCCATAAATTTGGGTGGATTTTTCACCCGCATAGACTTCCATCCAATGGATTTGTCGCTTGCCGCCATAGGCTTTGGCCACGGCCGCATCAACCACTTTGAGCATGACCGGGGTGATGTCGAGTCCGGTGCCGTCGCCTTCAATGTAAGGAATGATGGGTTGGTCCGGAACAGTCAAAGACATGTCGGGGTTGACAACGATTTTTTCGCCCTTGGCGGGCACCTTGATATGCTGGTACAAGTGACAATCTCCAATAAAAAAGACCTGCCCCGGCACGCAAAACACGCTTGGGGTTCAAATCATTCTAACCATCGACACTGACCTCAAAATGACTCACCTGCTGCGCTCGCTGATCCTTTTGCTGTGCTGCTTGACAGCCGCCGCGCAAGCCCCTCAAACCCAACTGCCAAGGGTCATGCTGCAGGCGGGCATGTACCAAATTGATGCGCAAGTGGCCTCTAACCCAGACCAACGCGCGGTGGGCCTGATGTTTCGCCAAGACATGCCCCAACACGAAGGCATGCTGTTTGTGTTCGATGAACCGCAGGTTCAATGTTTTTGGATGAAAAACACCTTGATGCCATTGACCGCCGCCTTCATTTCAGACGATGGCACCATCGTGAATTTGGCCGACATGCAACCCCTGAGCACGGATTCACACTGCTCGACCAAACCAGTTCGTTATGTGCTTGAGATGAAGCAAGGGTGGTTCGCACACAAGCAAATCAAAAAAGGTTTTGTGTTGAAGTCCAGTGTGTTCAAAAACGCGAATGTCAAGGCAAATCCTCGACCCTGAGTTGCACTTCACCGTCGGCCAATTGGGCCGTGACCTGCTGGCCCATTTGCATTTCCTTGACGGAGCTCAGCGCCTTGCCCTCGGCGTTTTGTAGCCAGGCGTAACCCCGCTGGAGTACCAGCGCAGGGTCCAAGGTTTGAAGCAACCACTGCGCCTTGTCCAGGCGTCTGCTGTGCATGGCGGGCATGTCTAAGGCGGCTCTTTGAAGTCGCAACGCCATGGGTTGCAAGGCCAACTTTCGGTGGTTCACATGTTGTTGAATCGCCCTGCCCATGCGGTTGGCCAGCGCGCTGCAATCGCTTTGCTGGGTGTGAAGCCAACCCGAAGGACGTCCGAGTTGGCGCTCTGCCCGGTCCAGCCGTTGCCAAGCTTGATCCAGGGCGACTGACATGGATTGCGCCATCGATTCAACACAATAGGCCAAAGCCGCCAATTCACTGGCTTGGTCCAGCGCACACAACTCTGCGGCCGCGGTTGGGGTCGGTGCACGCAGGTCTGCACAAAAATCAGCGATGGTGAAATCGGTTTCATGGCCGACGCCCACGACGACAGGCACACGGCTGGCCACGATGGCTCGGGCCAAGGCTTCATCGTTGAACGCCCACAAATCCTCCATTGAGCCGCCACCGCGCACCAGCAAAATCACTTCAACGTCTGGCAAAGCCTGTAGCGCATTGAGCGCTGAGACCAATGAAGCTGGCGCATCAACTCCTTGGACTGGGCTGGGGGATATTCGAATGGGAATATGTGGCACCCGTCTGCGCAGGGCAGTCAAGACATCCTGCAAGGCGGCTGCAGAAAGCGAGGTCACCACCCCGATCGCAGTGGGTCTGGGAGGAATGTCGCGTTTGCGATCAGCTTCAAACAATCCCTCTGCCTGCAGTTTGGCTTTGAGCCTTAAAAACGCTTCATGAAGTTGCCCCGCGCCTGCCGGGCGCATGGATTCAATCACCAATTGAAGTTCACCACGTGGTTCATACAAACCGCAGCGCGCTTGAACTTCTACCAAATCGCCATTGCGCGGATCAAAGGGGAGCGACTCGGCCACGCGTCTGAACATGGCGCATCGCAACTGGCCTTGTTCATCTTTCAGCGTCAAGTAGCAATGGCCGCTACCCGCGCGGGTCATGCCAGATATTTCACCTCGCACATGGACCAAACCAAAGCGCGACTTCAACTGGTCGCTGATGGCGTGGCACAAGGCGCTCACGCTCCACACGCGTGTGTTGGGGGGGTCTGTGGCCGATGTAACTGAGGTCATCGTGGCAGCTGAAAGTCGGTTTGCTCAAGGGTGAAGTAAGCCATAATTGTTCTCAACCTATGAGGAGAACACTTTGTTAGGCATCATACAAGCGGCAGGTTGGCCGATATGGCCCTTACTTGCTTGCTCTATCGCGGCATTGGCTTTGATTTTTGAGCGTGCTTACAGCTTGCAAACCCGTCGTGTGGTGCCAGACCATTTGCTGGATGAAGTGCTGGGCATGACCCAACCCGAATTGCTGCATCCCGAGTCGATTGAACAATTGAAAAGCCACTGCGCCCTCGGCGAGATCATTGTGGCGGGACTGACCCATCGAAAAACCAAATCTTCTGTGTCTGAATCTGACTTTCGTTCGGTCATTGAAGCCAGTGGCCGTCGAGTCCACCGAAAGCTTGAAAAATACCTGAGCGCGTTGGGTTCAATCGCCTCTGTCGCACCCCTTCTGGGTTTGTTTGGCACGGTGGTTGGCATGATCGAGATTTTTGGCGCCCAAACCCCTGGTGCGGGTAACCCGGCGCAATTGGCACACGGCATTTCAGTGGCTCTGTACAACACGGCGTTTGGGTTGGTGATTGCGATTCCCAGTTTGGTCATGTGGCGTTACTACAGAAACCGTGTTGACCATTTCACCTTGGAATTGGAAATTGCCGCTGAACGGTTGGTGCGCCACTTTTATCCCGGCGGCAAAGACAAATGAGCATGCGCTTTGGCCGCCCCTCATCTCCAGAACCTGAGATCAACCTGATCCCGTTCATTGATGTGCTGTTGGTGGTGATCATATTTTTGATGCTCACCACCACCTATGGGCGATTGACGCAACTCGATATGCGACTGCCCAAAGCTGACAGCGGTCAGCAAGAAAGCAAGCCCAATGAAATCCGCGTGAGCGTCAGCAGCGATGGTCGCTACACGGTTCAGAAATCCGCAGTCAACCCATCTGACGTCCTTGGTTTAACCCAAGCTTTGAGTCAAGCGGCCCAAAACTCACCTCAGGCGTTGGTGGTCATTTCAGCCGATGCGCAAGCCAGCCACCAATCCGTCATTCAGGTGCTGGAAGCTGCACAAAAGTCCGGGCTACAGCACATCACTTTTGCGGCCCAGTCGCGCACACGCACGTCGAACTTGCCTTGAGCCCCATGCGCTTGTCGGCATTTTTCACAGAGCAAGTTTGGGTACGACGAGGTTGGGCAGCTTGCATGCTGTGGCCCATTTCCCTGCTGACCTGGCTTTGGGTTCAAGGCCAACATGGGCTTTACCGAATTGGCTGGCGAACAGCCTTGCGACTGAACGTGCCTGTGCTTGTGGTCGGCAATGTCATGGCTGGCGGCACTGGAAAAACGCCTGTGGTCATGGGTTTGGTCAAGCATTTCAAAGCCCAGGGCTGGCGTGTCGGTGTGATTGCACGGGCGTATGGCAGCGTCGATGAATCAGTCGCAGAAGTTCAACATGAAAGCCTGGCAGATCAAGCAGGCGATGAGCCCTTGTTGGTCAAGATCAGTTGTGATGTGCCTGTGTTTGTCGGCCGAGAACGCGCCAAGGCGGGGCTGGCTTTGCTCAAGGCCTACCCAGACACTGACCTGATCATCAGCGACGACGGCATGCAACATGCGGCACTGTGGCACGACATCGCGATTTGCGTGTTCGATGACCGAAATGTGGGAAATGCTTGGTTGCTGCCCGCTGGCCCGTTGAGGGAACCTTGGCCACGAAAGCCAGTTCTGGGCGTGCATCAACATGTTCTTTACACCGGTAACAAACATCCAACCCATGCATGGGTCGCCACCAGAAGGTTGGCCACAGTGGCGAGAAATGGTTTGGGCGAGTCGCAAGACTTGCGCGATTGGTCAGAGCAACCGGTTCAAGCATTGGCAGGCATTGCCAAACCCGAGGCTTTTTTTCAGGCGCTCGAGCAAGCCGGCTTGAAGCTGGCCAAGCGCTGGCCCATGCCAGATCACGCCACGCTGTCCCATTGGCGGGCGGACAATGGACTGCCCATTTTTTGCACCGAAAAAGACGCGGTCAAATTGTGGCGACACGTCCCCAGTGCATGGACAGTTCCTCTGGTCTGCGAATTGCCGCCCCAATTGCTCGAGACGCTGGACACAGAATTGCAACAGCTATCATCGAAACATGGACAAAAAACTGCTTGAATTGCTGGTCTGCCCTGTCACCAAAGGCCCTCTGACATACCATCCAGAGGCGCAAGAACTGGTGTCACGAAGCGCGCGCTTGGCCTATCCCATCCGAGACGGCATCCCCGTGATGCTGGAGTTGGAAGCCCGTACCCTGACCGATGATGAATTGGAAAAGTTGCATGGCTGACGCAGCCTATGTGGTGTTGATTCCTGCACGACTCGGTTCTTCACGTTTACCCAACAAACCCCTGGCCGATCTGGCGGGCGTGCCCATGGTGGTCAGGGTGGCGCAACAAGCCCAAGCATCTTCAGCCACTGACGTGGTGGTCGCGGCTGACCACCAAAGCATCGCAGACGCCTGCGAAAAGCACGGCATCAAAGCGGTGTTGACCCGCAACGACCATCCCAGCGGCAGCGACCGGTTGGCACAAGCCGCCGAATTGTTGGGGTTGAGAGACGATCAGATCGTGGTGAATGTGCAAGGCGACGAACCCCTCATCAACCCGCTGCATATTCATCAAGTCGCTCAATGGTTGGCAGATCGCCCTGAAGTGCAGATGTCTACCTTGGCTCACCCGATCACCGACACAGCCGACTGGGTCAGCCCGCACGTGGTCAAAGTGGTACTCAACAGGGACTCGCTGGCCAGCTATTTCAGCCGCGCCAGTGTGCCCCATTGGCGAGATGGCCCCTCCCAGACATTGCCACCCTACCCCGTTTATCGACACGTGGGTTTGTACGCTTACCGTTGTGGATTTCTCAAACAATTTCCTCGTTTGCAAGAAGCGCCCACCGAAAAAGCCGAGGCACTCGAGCAACTGCGCGCGCTTTGGCATGGTTACCCCATTGCGGTGTACGTGTCTGACCAAGCCAGTGCGCCGGGCGTTGACACCCCGGAAGATTTGACCCGCGTACAGGCCTTGCTCAGCCGATGAGCCTGTCAGCCGTCACAAGGGCTTGCATGCTATTCTCGGCACTTACCCAGCGACACAGCCCCGACAAGAGGGTCGTTGTCGCGCCATTTCAAGGAAGACAATGAGACTGATTTTGTTGGGTGCGCCCGGTGCAGGTAAAGGTACCCAGGCCACGTTCATTTGCCAGGCCTATGGCATTCCTCAAATTTCCACCGGCGACATGTTGCGCGCTGCAGTCAAAGCAGGCACAGAGATGGGGCTGGCGGCCAAAAAAGTCATGGACGCAGGTGGCTTGGTCGGCGACGACATCATCATCGGATTGGTCAAAGAACGCATCACCCATGCCGATTGCGCCAATGGTTTCTTGTTCGATGGATTTCCCAGAACCATTCCCCAAGCAGATGCCATGAAACATGCGGGCGTCAAGCTCGATTGCGTTCTCGAAATCGATGTCCCGTTTGATGCAATCATCGAGCGCATGAGTGGTCGCCGGGTGCATGTGGCCAGTGGCCGCACTTACCACGTCAAGTTCAATCCGCCCAAACAAGACGGCTTGGACGACCTCACGGGTGAACCGTTGATTCAACGCGATGACGACCGCGAAGAAACTGTCAAAAAACGATTAGAGGTCTACAGCGCGCAAACCCGACCCTTGGTGGACTATTACGCACAATGGGCCGCTTTGAAAAGCTGATCATTTGGCGTCTTGCGCCATCAAGCTCAATGCCATGGCCATGCAAGCTTTGGCGGGCGGCAATTCAACCAACTCCCCCGCCGATTGATTCGCTTGCGGCTGCGATATCCCCCAAGCACAGCGGCTGCTGATCCAAATCACCAACCCTTGGTCGCTGGCAGCCTTCAATGAAGCATTCCATTTCCCATTGAAACTGCCCGCCCCTGTGCCAGCAATCACCAGCCCCCGCAAAGGATTGACGCTGTTGCCTTGAGACCCCAACAAGACATCAATCACCTCACTGCCACACCCTGCATGGTGGGTTAGCCATTCCACGCGTGGCCATTGGGTGGCACCAAGGAAGTGGGTGGTTGTGGGCATGTCAAACCGAGTAACTGCGGGTGGACCGCTTTGCCAAACCCACTCGCCATCGATTTTTTCAGCCGCCAACGGCGCAAATCCACTGCTGAATGCGCGCAGTGGGTCAGTTGAAATTTTTTGAACCGACAACGCATGGTGAGCCTGTTGATTGAACACGACATACACACCATCGGATGGGGCTTTCATGCCCCATGACAACGCATCACGCAAATTGGCAGGCCCGTCAGCATGAGGGTGATCAGCCGGTCGCATGGCACAGGTCATCACCACCGGCCCAGGCCAGGGACCGAGAGATTGCAACAAATACGCGGTTTCTTCCAAGGTGTCCGTGCCGTGGGTGATCACCACTGAACCCACATCTTCTCTGCTGAATGCGTTCACGACCGCCTTCACCAGTGCTTGCCAGACCGGTAAACCCATGTTTTTGCTGTCAATCTGGGCCACATCAAGACATTCAATGTGGTGGTGTTCTTCCTCAGAAAAATTCGCCAAGTCAGTGACTCTTAACCGGCCAGACTCATAAAAATCAGGGTTAGAAGAATCTGCACGCACACCCGCAATCGTGCCGCCGGTGCCTAACACCACAGTTTTTCTATTTTTTTTCAATGACATGCTTGCCAAACTTAAAAAACTGGTTAAAAATACAGTTACTGGATATCCAAACAGTTGTTTGGTCTTTGTTCCCCAACCGCCAAGTGCAGGAGCCCCATGGAAAACGTCAAGCTCACCGCCCGTCAGCAGCAGATTCTGTCATTGATTCAAACCGCCATTCAGAACACTGGCGCGCCGCCTACCCGTGCAGAAATCGCGACAGAGTTGGGTTTCAAATCTGCCAATGCTGCCGAAGAACACCTTCAAGCTTTGGCACGCAAAGGCGTCATTCAACTGGTCAGCGGAACGTCACGTGGCATTCGTTTGAAGCAGTCAGTCTCAGAACCTTTGGACACCCACTTCAAACAATTCCCATTGCCTTTGCAAGCCTTGGCCCAATTGACACTGCCATTGGTGGGCCGTGTGGCGGCAGGTTCGCCCATTCTGGCCCAAGAGCACATCGAGCAAACCTATAGCGTGGAAGCCACCATGTTCGCCCAAACACCCGATTACTTGCTCAAAGTGCGCGGTCTGTCCATGCGTGACGTGGGCATCATGGACGGCGATTTGCTGGCCGTCAAAACCACACGAGAGGCCCGCAATGGCCAAATCGTGGTGGCCAGGGTCGGTGAGGAAGTGACCGTCAAACGTTTTCAAAAAACAGCGAGAGGCATTTCACTGCTGCCTGAAAACCCCGATTTTTCGCCCATTGAAGTGCATGCGGGCGATGTTTTTTCCATCGAAGGATTGGCCGTTGGCCTGATCCGAAACCAGTTTTAACCCAGGAGTACACCATGTCACTAGCCATTTGGAGCAGCCATCAGGTTTTTCAGCGTGTGGATTCGGCTTTTCGTGCTTTGCTCAGCACGCCCAAAAGCCAGTCAGCATTCAACCGCCACCCCAGCATGTGCGCCGCAGACCGCCCTCTGCGCGTGGTTCACATTGCCGAAGACCAGCGCCCGCCTTTGCATACCGCCGGCCGCATGGTCATTTCAGGCCGCATGGCTGATGTGTGTGCTGAGCTCGACCGCTTGATCGATCTCGACAACCAACGCCAAATGTTTCCTCACTGAGCTTATTTTTTGCCTGACCGCAAAGCCATCATGGCTTCACTGTTGGCTTTGCGGTCTGCCATCACTTGTTTCACGTGTGGGTTGTCTGCGAATTGCTGCGTGTAGGTTTTGACAGGCAAATCGGCCAACAAATCCTCTCCCAACACCGATTTACAGGCCATGACAGCCAGTGGCAAATGAAAGATGGCAGCACAATCTGCCAAAGTGAAACTGTCACCGGCCACGAAGGGCGAAAACTTGGCCAACTTTGCGAAAGCAGCCACGTTCTTGGTCAGCTGTTTTTTGACTCTGGCCTTGGTGTCGTCACTGGCTTGGCCGCCAAAAAAAGCCTGCCCATACAACTCACGCACCACCAACTCTATGTGCAATTCAAGGTAAACAATCAGTTCGCGCACCTTGGCTGCTGCATACGGGTCTGACGGCAACAAGGGGTGTGCGGGGTACTGTTGTTCAATGTATTCCGCGCAAGCCATCGATTCAGACACACTGCCGTGCGGGGTTTCCAAAAACGGCACCTTACCCATGGGGGAACGGTCAATCAATTTAGGATGCGCGTTACCCGTCCAGACCAGCTCTTCTTCAAAAGCCACGCCTTTTTCCAGCAATTGCAATTTCAGTTTGTTGTAATAGTTGCTGGCCGCGAATCCGCAAAGTTTCAATGTCATGGCATGTGGCTCCGTTGGTGTCAAAGATGGGCCATTTTGCAGTATTCAAATATGACAATGCCTCAGCCAAGTCAGACATAATTGTCCGTATATGAATACACACTTCCAGCAAGTGGCTGTGGTCGGGGCCGGTGCCATGGGTCAAGGAATTGCCCAAATGTGCGCCCAAGCTGGCGCACAGGTCTTGGTCCACGATGTTGCCCCAGGCGCGGCAGCCAAAGCCTGTCAAGCCATCGGCGCACAATGGTTGAAATTGCAAGACAAAGGTCGACTGACCTCACAAGACGTCA
>RFYK01000098.1 GCA_009925585.1 Betaproteobacteria bacterium
AGCTTCCAGCGGTGAAGAAGCCTTGCAACTCTACGATGCACACCGGCCCGATGTGGTGGTGATGGACATTGCCATGTCAGGCATGGGCGGCATCGAAGCCATCAAACGCATGGTGGCCAAAGACCCCGGCGCTCGCATACTGTCTTTGTCAGCGCACGAAGACACCAGCTATTCCAAGCGCGCACTGCAAGCTGGCGCTTTGGGCTATTTGTCCAAACGCACCGCCCCAGAGGTGTTGATCGACGCGATTCGTTTGGTGTCGCAAAAGAAACGGTTCATTGACCCAGTGATCGCGCAGCGCATGGCCATGCAAGATTTGGATGGCGACCAAAGCCCGATCGAAAAACTCTCGCCACGCGAATTTGAAGTGTTCATGCAATTGGCCCGAGGCCAGTCGGTCGCGCAAATTTCAGAGACGTTGAAATTGTCTGCTTCCACCGTGGGCACGCACCTTTACAAAATCAAACAAAAACTGGAATTGGCGAACCAGTCGGAAATGACACTGCTGGCCATGCGGCATGGTTTGCTCGACTCCAACATGACTTGATGATTTCAAAGTTTCAGAATGTGGCAATGTAATGGTATGCAGTCATATATTTTGAGTATTTAATGACTCATTATTTTGAATAAAATAATTTTTATGAATGACATCACAACACATTGCTCGGAAACAACAAGGAGTTGTTCATGAAAAAAATAGTTGCTTTGGCAGTTGCCTCTTTGGTCAGCTCAATGGCTTTTGCAGCCGAGCCCGGTAAAACAGACACGGGCCTGGATTACAACAAAATCGAGGTTGATTACATGTCAGCCAAAATTGGCACAAAATCTGACTACGCAGGTTATTACACCAGTGGTTCTTTTTTGGTAGGCGAAAATGTTTACGTATTAGCCAACTACGCCAGCTTGTCCAAAACCAGCAACTCAGATTATGAAAAATCTAATTTGGGCTTGGGTTACCGTATGCCCATTGCTGCCAACGCGGACTTCCTGACTTCTCTTTCTTACTACTCACAAACCTACTCCAAAACATACAGCGGCTACAACTTATCTTTGGGTGCGAGAGCCAAGGTTTCAGGTGATGCAGACGTTTTGGGTGCCTATTCCTACATCTCTGCTGGATCGGTTTCTTATAACAATTTCAGCTTGGGTGTGAAGTACAACATCACTGAATCTGTGTTTGCATCGGGTGGTTATTTCTCTCAAACTGGAAGTTCAAGTTCTTCAGGCTACACCGTTGGTGTGGGCTTGAAATTCTGATCTGCAAGGTCTAGAACCACCAAACAAAAAGCGCCCTGTGGGCGCTTTTTTCATGGTGCTTCACGACTTGCTTGTTCAACTGCACACAAGCCCTGACGAAGCGTATGTGAGTCAGTCAAACAAATCGGGCTGGTCTTTCGAAATGCGCGCCAGCAAAGGCTGGAACTGGAACCAACCCGCATAAGACGAACCCACAATAGGGTACGCCTGTTCAGCAGCTGCCTGGGTCACCATTTTCAAAGGCTTGCCGTGTGAGGCTGCCTCGGCCATCAACTGCACCTGACAGCAACGCTCCATGGCGATATACCACCATGCTGCTGCTTCGACAGAATCGCCCACGGTCAACAAACCGTGGTTTTGCAAAATCACGCCCTTGTGTTTACCCAAGGCTTTGGCAATGCGCTCACCCTCATCAAGCTCTAACACCACGCCTTCAAAATCGTCATGCACCACATGGTCTTTGTAGAAAGCGCATGAATCCAGCGAAATGATGTCCAGCGGTTTGCCCAGCGTCGCCCAAGCGCGGCCATGCGGCGCATGGGTATGGGCGGCAGCCACCACATCGGGTCGGGCATGGTGAATTCGCGAATGAATGGCGAATGCGGCTTCATTCACCGGCAGCACACCCTCGACCACATTGCCTCGGTGGTCAACCCGAATCAGATTGGAGACTTTGATCTGGCTGAAATGCACGCCAAACGGATTGACCCAAAACGTGTCTTTGAATTCCGGATCCCGCGCTGTGATGTGACCGGCCACACCTTCATCAAACCCAAAACGCGAGAACAAACGAAACGCAGCCGCCAACATTTGTTTGCGATGCAAGCGCTCATCTTGCGGGTTGTTGAATTTGGGTTGGCGGAAGCGGTGAGATTCGAACTCACGAACCCTTGCGGGTTGCCGGTTTTCAAGACCGGTGCAATCGACCACTCTGCCACGCTTCCTAATCGTGCTGGGTCAAGCTCGTGCATTCTAACCAGCTCTTTACTCGGCGCTGTCAGGCAGAAAAAGGGCTTGCAGGTCGCTCAAAAAATCAAATCCTTTTTCTGTCGGTCGCATACAAGCGTGATCGACGGACAACAACCCCCGTGCTTGCGCCTTTTGCAAGCCTGGTTCGATCGCAGAGAGCGGCATACCGGTCCGCTCCATGAAGGCAGCGATCGGCACACCTTCTTTCAATCGCAATGCATTGAGCATGAATTCAAAAGGCAATTGGGAACGGCTGACTTCTTCAAATTGGGCCACCGCGTCCTCTGCCATGGCTTTTTGCATGTACAAACCGGGCTCGCGGTGTCTGACCATTCTGCAAATTCGGTGGGCAAAGCTGATCTTGCTGTGGGCGCCCGCACCCAAACCCAAGTAATCACCAAACTGCCAGTAATTGGTGTTGTGCCAACAACGGTGCCCCTCTTTGGCGAACGCAGAGACTTCGTAGCGCTGCAAACCCTGTCTTTCGGTCTCGCCAATGATGGCATCGAGCATGTCATAGGCTTGGTCTTCCTGTGGCAACCCGGGGGGCGCATGCTTTGCAAACAAGGTGTTGGGTTCAATCGTCAAGTGGTAGATAGAGAGATGCGAAGGCTTGAGTTCCAATGCCGTTGACAGATCTCGCTTCAAGTCGTCCTGCTGCTGCCCGGGCAAGGCATACATCAAATCGATGTTGAATGTGTCAAACGCCACCGATGCTTCGCGCACGGCGGCCAAGGCTTGCGCACCATCGTGCACCCTTCCAATGGCTTTCAAATGCTGGTCATCAAAGCTTTGCACGCCAACCGACAAACGCGTCACGCCAGCTTGTCTGTAGGCGTGAAACCGGTCAGTTTCAAACGTGCCCGGGTTGGCCTCCAGCGTGATTTCACAGTCTGGCACCAATGGCAAACGTGCGCGCAAATCGCTGATCAACCGTGCGATGCCAGAGGGAGAAAACAAACTCGGCGTGCCACCACCGATGAACAGACTGTGCACCGGTCTGCCCCACACCAACGGCAAACTGCTCTCTAAGTCGGCGCACAACGCATCCAAATAAGCGGCTTCAGGCATGCTGGGTGAAGCGGCTTGCACCGGTATCAGCGCCGCCGTTGACGTCGCCGTTCGCCATTCGTGCGAATTGAAATCGCAATAAGGGCATTTTTTCAAACACCAAGGCAAATGCACGTAAACGGACAACGGCGGCAAGGCAGGCAGTGTCAATGTGCCGGGCCGCATCAAGTGTCCGATGTCGAGCTTCATGTCAGCCAGCGCTGCGCCATCAATTCCCGCATCAAACGAGCGGCCTGTCCTCGGTGGCTTCGATGGTTTTTGTCTTCTTCGGTCATTTCAGCAAACGTCATGTTCAATTCGGGAATCAACATCACCGGGTCAAACCCAAAACCATTTGCGCCACGCAACTCACGCGTGATTTCACCCGCCGCACGGCCACTGGCAATCAAGGGTTCGGGGTCATCGGTATGCCGCAATGCCACCAACGTGCTGACCAGCGCCGCTTTTCGGTTCGAGATGTTTTGCATTTGCTCCAGCAATGCGCGGCGGTTGTTGTCGTCGCTTTTGGTGTAACCAAACTGCGTGCAATAAAAAGCTGTTTGCACGCCTGGCAAACCCTGAAACGCATCCACACACAAACCTGCATCGTCGGCCAATGCGGGCAAGCCGCTGTAACGACTGGCATGCCGTGCTTTGGCCAGTGCATTCTCAACAAATGTGTGAAATGGCTCAGGCGCTTCAGGAATATCGAGTTCGGATTGCGCAATCAACTGCAAACCCAGTGGCGCAAACATGGCTTGCAATTCATGCAGCTTGCCTGGGTTGTTGGAGGCCAAAACGATTCGGGTGATGGCAGACATGTCAGGTTGCCAACGCGGCTTTTTGCATGACCACCAACTCGCGAATGCCCTTGTCTGCCAATGCGAGCAATTGGTCCATCTCCGATCGACTGAACGCGCAACCTTCGGCAGTGCCCTGAACTTCCACATAGCCACCCGAACCCGTCATCACCACATTCATGTCGGTGTCACACACAGCATCTTCCACGTATTCCAAATCCAGCAAGGGCACGCCATGCAGCAACCCGACCGAGATGGCAGCCACGTGATCGATGATGGGCGAAGTGGTCAACAGACCGGCTTTCAACAAACCATTGACCGCGTCTTGTGCGGCCACAAACGCACCCGTGATGGCAGCGGTTCGGGTCCCGCCATCGGCTTGCAACACATCACAATCGAGTTGAATGCTTCGCTCACCGAGTTTTTTCAAATCAAACACCGCGCGCATGGAGCGACCAATCAAGCGTTGAATTTCCTGCGTGCGGCCGCTTTGCTTGCCTTTGGCTGCTTCCCTGTCACTGCGGGTGTGGGTCGCGCGCGGCAACATGCCGTACTCGGCCGTCACCCACCCCTCGCCCGAACCGCGCTTGTGTGGCGGGACTTTTTCTTCGACCGATGCAGTGCATAACACTTTGGTATTGCCAAATTCAATCAATACCGATCCTTCTGCATGCATGGTGTAGTGGCGTGTGATGCGAACCGTGCGCAATGCATCGGGTGAACGGGTCAGGCGTGAAGCGATAGAAGTCATGGGGTTGGATTGGAGAATGAAACACAGCGGCCATTGTCGTTCAGCCAAAGCAGGTGCGCCTGAGATAATGAAATTTTGAAATGAAAGCGCCATGTCCCTGCAAAGCATGACCGGCTATGCCAGTGCACAGTCACACATTGGCTCTGAAACGCCCGCCAACACCGGCGTACGGCTGGGACTGGAAATTCGATCAGTCAACAGCCGTTACCTTGACGTCAGCTTTCGATTGCCAGAGGAGTTGCGCCAACTTGAACCAAGTTTGCGTGAGCTGATCAACAAGCACATCAAACGCGGAAAAGTTGAACTTCGCCTGCATACCGAGTCAGACAACGACCACAGCGTGGGAACGCCAGACACCGCGTTACTGAAAAACTTGGTGAATGTGCAAAACCATGTTCGCATGTGGCTACCGGATGCGCCGCTCTTGTCTGTGTCCGAAGTCATGCGCCTGTCGTCGCAAGCACACCCCTTGCCATTGGCAGAAATAGCCCCGCATGTCTTGGCACTGGCTGGCGATGTGGTGAAACACATCTGCGAAGCAAGGCAACGCGAAGGCCTCACATTGGCCGAAGATTTGCGCCAGCGCGTCACCCAGTTGCATGCATTGGCCGAACAAGCATTGCCTTTGGTGCCGCAAGCCGTGGCTTTGCAAAAACAAAAATTTTTGGAACGTTGGCGCGAAGCGCTGGCTTTGGCAGACACACAAGCACTGCCAGAAACGGTCCACGAACGCGCCTTGGCAGAGGCCGCCAGCTTTGCCATTCGCTCGGATGTCGCCGAAGAAATCACCCGATTGACCACCCACTTGAATGAAATAACCCGTTTGCTGAAACAAAAAAATCACCCCGAAGGTGTTGGCAAGCGCTTGGATTTTTTGATCCAAGAATTACACCGCGAAGCCAATACCTTGGGCTCGAAATCCAGCGCCATCGAACTCACACGCATTTCGTTGGACATGAAAGTGCTGATTGAACAAATGCGTGAACAAGTTCAAAATCTGGAATGATGAATACCTACCCTGGCAACTTGTATGTGGTGGCGGCGCCCAGCGGCGCTGGCAAATCGAGCTTGGTCAAAGCCTTGATGGAGCTTGACGCTGGCGTGCAACCCTCGGTCTCGCACACCACCCGCGCACCGCGTGGTCAAGAATTCCATGGCCGCGAATATTTCTTCATCAGCAATGAAGCGTTTGATCGCATGATTGCTGACGGGGCTTTTCTGGAATGGGCGCATGTGCACGGCAACCGCTATGGCACCTCCCGCGCCACGATCGAAGAACGCATTGCCAACGGCATGGATGTGATCTTGGAAATTGATTTCCAAGGCGCGGTACAAATCAAAAAACTCTTCACCAATGCGGTGCTGATTTTCATTTTGCCCCCCAGCATGGAGGAGTTGCGTGCACGCTTGCAGCGCCGGGGCGAGGACAGCCCCGAAGTGATTGAGCTACGGCTGCAAAATGCCGCCCAGGAAATGTCACAGGCCCACGAATTCGACTTCGTTATAATCAACCAACTTTTTGACAAAGCTTTGTTTGACCTCAAAGCCATTGTCCATGCGCAAAGACTCAAATACGCGTCGCAGCGCCAAAGCAGGTCAGATATCTTCAAAGCCTTAAACCTCACTTGATTGAACCGGAGCAACCCCCATGGCACGCATCACCGTTGAAGACTGTTTAGAACAAATCCCCAATCGCTTCCAATTGGTGCTGGCCGCCACCTACCGAGCCCGCATGCTGGCCCAAGGTCACACCCCCAAAATCGAAAGCAAAAACAAGCCTGGCGTGACCGCCTTGCGCGAAATCGCTGCGGGCAAAATCGGTTTGGAAATGCTGAAAAAAGTCCCCGGCTGATCGCCCATTGCTTTTTTCACACACAAGGCACTGCATCTGCAGTGCTTTTTTTTGGCCGTTTGACCGCTGATGCGGGCAAAACGCTACATTTAGGCCATGGCCACCGTCGCACGCACCCCTGCTCCACCGACGCCTGCAAGCAATGCGGCAGCGGCCAGCTTTGCCTCCTTGGTCGCCAAATTGGATTACTTGAGCTCAGATGGCATCGAGCAAGTTCGACGGGCTTACAAATTCGCCGATGAGGCCCATTTGGGTGTGACACGCCGAAGCGGCGAACCTTACATCACCCACCCGATTGCCGTGGCGTTGCAATGCACCGAGTGGAAGCTGGACAGCCAAGCGCTGATGGCGGCCTTGTTGCATGATGTGATGGAAGACTGTGGCGTTACCAAAACCGATTTGGTGGAGAAGTTTGGACCCACGGTGGCTGAATTGGTCGATGGCTTGACCAAATTAGACAAGCTCAGCTTTGACACACAAGAAGAAGGTCAAGTCGAATCGTTTCGAAAAATGTTGTTGGCCATGGCGCGCGATGTGCGCGTGATTTTGGTCAAACTCGCTGATCGAACACACAACATGCGTACCATGGAAGCCATGCCTCGCGCACGTTGGAAAGCCATCAGCAGTGAGACGCTGGAAATATACGCACCGATTGCCCACCGGCTGGGACTCAACCAGACCTATCGCGAGCTGCAAGACCTCAGCTTCAAACACTTGAATCCCTGGCGCTATGCCACGCTAGAAAAAGCGGTGATGCGGGCGCGCAACCGGCGTCGCGACCTGCTGCAAAAACTCCAACTCGAAGTTGAAACCGCTTTCAAGCAAGGCAATTTACAGATCAGCATTTTTGGCAGAGAAAAAACCCTGTTCTCCATCTACCAAAAAATGCGCGGCAAACATTTGAGCTTTGCGCAAGTGACCGATATTTATGGCATGCGTGTGTTGCTGCCCAACCTGATTGATTGCTACACCGGTCTGGGCATCCTGCACCAACTCTACAAACCGGTACCCGGTAAATTCAAAGACCATATTGCAATCGCCAAGATCAACGGCTACCAATCACTTCACACAACCCTGGTTGGGCCTGCTGGCATCAACGTCGAGTTTCAACTTCGCACCGAAGCCATGCACTTGGTGGCGGAGTCTGGCATCGCCGCGCATTGGTTGTACAAGTCCCACGAGTCCAGCGAAAAAGCCGAAAGGCTAGGCACCCAGTGGTTGCAATCTCTGCTGGACATCCAAGACGAAACTCGCGACGCCACCGAATTTTGGGACCACGTCAAAGTCGATTTGTTTCCGGATGCGGTCTATGTGTTCACACCGAAAAGCCACATCATGGCGTTACCTCGCGGCGCCACGGTCGTTGACTTTGCGTACGCTGTGCACAGCAATGTGGGCGACCATGTGGTCACGGCGCGCATCAACAGCGAACCCGTGTCGCTGCGTACCGAACTGCGCAATGGCGACGTGATTGAAGTCGAAACCGCTGAAGACGCCACCCCCAATCCCGCTTGGTTGGCTTTCGTCAAAACAGGACGCGCACGGTCCAAAATTCGGCACTACCTAAAGACCCGGGCGCAAACCGAATCCCAAGACTTGGGCGAAAAATTGCTGGCACAAGCGCTTCGCGCCGAAGGTTTTGTCGGTTTGCCCGCTTACGACCCTGCGCATAAATCTTTGTGGGAAAGGTTGTTGCGCTTCACGGGCAGCAAAACCCGCGAAGATTTACTGACCGATCTGGGCCTGGGCAAACGCGTGGCCAGCATCGTCGCCAAGCGCATGGTGGCGCTGTTGGCAGACCTTGGTGAACGCCCTGACCCATTGCTATTGAGCCGCGAGCGTTTCACTGCGCATGAAACCTTGTCGCAAGGTGGCGTGGTGGTTGACGGCAGCGACAACGCGTCGGTCACTTACGGACAGTGCTGTCACCCGGTTCCGGGTGACGCCATCGTCGGCTATTT
>RFYK01000099.1 GCA_009925585.1 Betaproteobacteria bacterium
CATGTATCAAATGTTGGCGAGCGAACGCCAATGTGTATTGCATGCCAGCACGGGTCAATTGGGATAACGGGTTATCGTCTGGAGAAGCATGGCAAGACACCACGCCCAGCGGTACACCCGAGGCAGCGGCACATGGGTCTCCCGCGGTGTCCAACACTTTGACTTGCCAACCGCGGTCTGCCAGCGCACGTGCGCATGCCGCGCCGGCAATGCCACCGCCGATGACGATACAGCGTTGATCCAAATCCATCGTCAGGTCAATGCATCAAGCGGCTGGCGGCGGCACATAACCTTGGGCGGCATCTGCGCCGTCGCCAAAAAAATGGTTTTCCATCTGGCGTGCCAAGTATTGGCGAGCGCGCAAATCGGCCAAATTCAAACGGTTTTCATTGACCAACATGGTCTGGTGTTTCAGCCATGCGGCCCAAGCCTCTTTGCTGACGTTTTCCCAAATGCGTTTGCCCAGGTCACCGGGGTAAGGCGGGAAGTCCAAGCCTTCGGCTTCTTTTTCTAGTTTGATGCAATGAACGGTGCGTGCCATGAAATTCCTCGCGTGTATCGGACAAAGCCGTGACTGTAGCAAGCTTTGAAACCCCTGCCGCAGGTCGCCCTTGATGCGCACAGGCGTGCGGTATTAAAGAAACTGGCTAGACTTGAATGGTATTGACTGTTGAAATCTGGCCATGCCTTTGACATTTTGGAATCTGTTGACTCTTCGCCAATGCTGGTCATTGCTGTGTTTGGCGTGTGTGGGTTTACTGGGCTTTGGGCTCTATTTGCAGCATGTGGTCGGCTTAGAGCCATGCCCGATGTGCATTGTCCAACGCTACGCCATGACATTGATTGGCTTGTTGTCCTTGTTCGGTGTGTGGGCCACGCATCACCGCGTTCAACAAGGCTTGGTTGGGCTGGGTACGTTGTTGGCTGGCTTTGGCGGTTTTGTGGCGGCGCGTCAATCATGGCTGCAGTGGTACCCGCCAAACATCGTCAGTTGCGGTCGACTGGACTTTTTTGGGTGGTTCGATTGCGAACTGGTCCTTCGTCGCATTCGTTGCCATGGCGATTTGGTTGCTGGCTGTGATGTGGCGAAAACTGGTGCCCAGTGCGCATGCGGCCAATGACCCGACATTTGAACCATTGAAGTAACGATGCTTGCGTTCATTTAACGCAAGACGCTTTGAGAAGTGCTCGTCAGCCCATGGGCAGTTTTTTGACCAGCACCACACTCTTTCGGTCGGGGCTGTATTTGCGCAAACGTGCTTGCGGTAACCATTCAATTGGCACTTGCACAAAACCACGTTTTAAAAACCAATGCATGGTGCGCGTGGTCAACACAAAAATACTTTCCAAGCCAATGTGACGCGCGCGTTGTTCGATGCGACGCAGAATTTTTTCACCATCACCTTGGCCTTGCGAGTGCGGCGAGACGGTCAAGGCCGCCATTTCAGCGGTCTTGTTTTCGGGATAAGGGTAGAGCGCGGCACAGCCAAATATCACACCGTCGTGCTCGATGACGGTGTAGTTGCCAATGTCGCGTTCTATTTCAGTGCGTTCACGACGTACCAAGGTGCCATCGTTTTCGAAGGGCTCAATCAGTTGCAACACACCACCTAAATCGTCTGGGGTTGCTTCGCGCAAACTCTCTAAGCGCTCATCCACCACCATGGTGCCAATGCCGTCGTGCACATAAATTTCAAGCAACAACACACCATCGACTGAGAACGGCAAGATATGGCTTCGTTCAACACCTGCTTTGCAAGCTTTGACGCAGTGCTGCAAATAAAAAGCGATGTCTGTGGGTGTGTTGGCAGGCGGTGCGTCAGCCAACAAACGCTCGGCAACTTCCAGAGGCATTTCGGTATCGATCGGGTTGTCATCGCTGGCGGGTTCAAATGGTTTGACCCGTATGCCTGGCACCTCGGTCACAAAAATCAGCTTGTCAGCTTGCAACGCGATGGCGACCGACGTGGCGACTTCTTCCATGGTCAGGTTGAACGCTTCGCCGGTGGGGGAAAAACCAAAAGGCGACAACAACACCATGGCGCCTAAGCTGAGGGTTTTGCTGATGCCTGGCACATCCACTTTGCGCACCAAACCAGAGTGCTGAAAGTCGACGCCGTCCACAATGCCCACGGGTCGCGCCGTGATGAAATTGCCAGAGATGACACGGATCGTTGCGCCTGCCATGGGCGTGTTTGGCAAGCCCTGGCTGAAGGCGGCTTCGATCTCATAACGCAATTGACCTGCAGCTTCTTGGGCGCAGTCCAAGGCAACGCTGTCGGTGATGCGAATGCCGTGTGAATACTTGGGTGCGTGGCCCTTGGCTTTGAGTTGTTCGTTGACCTGCGGACGAAACCCGTGCACCAGCACAATCTTCACGCCCATGCTTTGGATCATGGCCAAGTCTTGCACCAAGCTGGGCAATTTGCCCGCCTCAATCGCTTCACCCGCAATGGCTACCACAAAGGTTTTTCCACGGTGCATGTGAATGTATGGGGCAACCGAGCGAAACCATGGGACGAAAGTGAAATTGAAAACAGTGGACATGGGTTGGCGTCTTTAATGCTTGAGCAGAATCAATTGTTCAGAGGGCAGCAGGCGGGCAAAGTCTTTATCGAATGTGCAGAGTGTCTCACCAGATTGCATGACGGTTGCAGCAATCCACGCATCGCTGACCAAATTGCCAGTGAGTTGTTGCTTCAGACACAGTTCGCGCAAGTCAGGCCAAGCGGCGCCCTGTGCTTGAAAGTGAACGCCCGTACAACCCAGCAGGCTGTCGACAAAGGCGTTTACCTCTGGCAGCGCATCTGTTTCACGGAATACCTTGGGGTGGGTGGTGACTCGGATAAAGCCGGTCAACACCATGCCCAACAAAATCAAACTGGCGCGGCCGTTGGCAGCCATTCGCAGGGTTTCGTCCAGCCAACGGCGAGCAAGAAGGTGATGCGGGTGGTCCGCACGGTACGCCGAGACCAAGACGTTCACGTCGGGTGTCATTTGAGGGTGTTCACGTCCATGTCGGCATCCATGGCTTGTTGAATTGAACGGTTGTTGCTCGGGTCGATGCCGGGCATCAGTCCGCCGGTGGCCTTGGAAACTGGCAGCGTTGGGATGACAACGGCAGCACTGCGCGCGTCTTGCCGGACATAGGCCGCGAGCATTTCGCGCACCTTGGCGCTGAGCGAAGTGCCCTCTTGTATCGCTTTGATACGTGCTTGTTTGACGAGGTTTTCGTCCACGGAAATGGTGAGATTGGCCATGGTTTTTAAAGTTCACGGATTCAAGTGAATAAGTGTAGCACGTGAATATGTGCCATGGGATAATGGCTGCGTGACATCCGCCCAATCGCCACTCTCCATTGAATTTCCTGAAGACTTGCCGGTCAGTGCCCGCCGCGATGACATCATGGCGGCCATTCAAGCGCACCAAGTGGTCATCGTTTGTGGCGAAACCGGCTCCGGCAAAACCACCCAATTGCCCAAAATGGCATTGGCTTTGGGCCGAGGTGGTTGGGCCGTGGAGAAATTGGGGTCAGATACCGATTTTTTTGCGAATCAAACAAAATCGGTATCTGACCCCAATTTCTCCCATTTCTCGAAACCCAAACGCCGCCAGATCATTGGCCACACCCAACCACGGCGGATTGCCGCGACATCCGTCGCCAAGCGCATTGCCGAAGAGTTGAAGACGCCACTGGGCGAGGTGGTGGGTTACAAAGTTCGGTTCCAAGACAAGCTGTCTCGCGATGCATCGGTCAAATTGATGACCGACGGTATTTTGTTGGCCGAGACGCAAACCGACCCGTTGCTGTTGGCGTACGACACGCTCATCATTGACGAGGCGCACGAGCGCAGTTTGAACATCGATTTTTTGCTGGGTTATTTGCGACAGCTGTTGCCACGCCGCCCCGATTTGAAAATCATCATCACCTCTGCCACGATCGATGCGGACCGGTTTGCACAGCATTTCGCCGGTGCCAAAGGGCCTGCCCCGGTGCTGATGGTGTCGGGGCGCCTGTTTCCTGTGGAAATGCGCTATCGCCCGTTTGAAGAAAGCCGTGATCACGACGTGACCCACGCCATCGCAGACGCGGTGGACGAGCTCTGGCCGGGCGCGCCGCGCGGTGACATTTTGGTGTTCTTGCCGGGTGAGCGCGAAATTCGTGAAGCAGCTGAACATTTGCGCGGGCATCTGGCTCACCAAGCCCACACAAGGCATGTGGACGTGTTGCCACTGTTCGCCCGTTTGACCCCAGCCGAACAAGAACGGGTGTTTGAGACGGGCGGTGCGCCTCGCATTGTGCTGGCCACCAACGTCGCTGAAACCTCGTTGACCGTGCCGGGCATACGGTTTGTGATCGATGCAGGTTTGGCGCGCGTCAAGCGATACAGCTATCGCAGCAAGGTAGAGCAGTTGTTGGTCGAGCCGATCAGCCAGTCTGCGGCCAATCAGCGTGCAGGGCGTTGCGGTCGGGTCGCGGATGGGGTGTGCATTCGCTTGTACGACGACAAAGATTTCAGCGGCAGACCCCGATTCACTGAACCTGAGATATTGCGCAGCTCTTTGGCTGGGGTGATCTTGCGGATGATGTCACTTCGTTTGGGTCAGGTGGCAGACTTTCCCTTCTTAGAGGCACCACGCCCGAAAGCCATTGCTGATGGTTTTCAATTGCTCAATGAACTCGGCGCGGTCAACGACGACAACACGTTGACCGAGATTGGCAAGTCGTTGGCCAAGTTGCCTTTGGACCCGCGCGTGGCTCGCATGATCTTGGCAGCGCGCGAGCAAAAAGCCTTGCGTGAAGTCTTGATCATTGCCTCGGCGCTGAGTGTGCAAGATGTGCGAGACAGGCCGCTGCAAGCGCAAACACAAGCTGACCAAGCACATGCCAAATTCAAAGATGATAAAAGCGAATTCAGCGGTTATTTGCGCTTGTGGGATTGGCTTGAAGCATCCCGGGGAGGCCATGGCGAATCCGCACGTTTGTCTAACCGCCAACATGAAAACCTGTTGCGACAAAACTTCATCAACATACGCCGTTGGCGTGAGTGGCGGGACGTTCATTCGCAGTTGTTGACCGTGGTGAACGAGCAGCGCTGGGCCATGAATGAGCAGCCCGCCAGTTACGAGCAACTGCATGTGGCTTTGCTCAGTGGGTTGCTTGGAAACATTGGTTGCAAGCAAGACGAAGATGATGTGTATTTGGGTGCGCGCGGCATCAAGTTTCATCGTCACCCTGGCGTTCACCTGAAAAAGAAACCTGGCAAGTGGTTGGTTTGCGCCGAATTGGTGGAAACCACCCGTTTGTTTGGCCGTGGTTTGGCACAGATTGAGCCGTTGTGGTTAGAACGTGTGGGCGCGCACTTGTTGAAAAAACAATTGCTTGATCCGCATTGGGAAGCCAAGCACGGCGATGTGGTGGCATTCGAGCGCGCCACGCTGTACGGCTTGGTGGTTTACAGCGGACGCAAAGTGCCGTTTGCCAAAGCCGACCCAGTGTTGGCCAGACACCTGTTCATTCAGCAAGCGCTGGTGGAGTCACAGTGGCAAACCGAGTTGCCATTCATGGCAGCGAATAAAAAACTCATTGCCCAAGTGATGGAGTTGGAACACAAGTCGCGACGTCAAGATGTGTTGGTAGACGACACGATGATTCACGCTTTCTACGATCAGTTGTTGCCCGAGGACGTGTGCAATTGCAAAGGCTTAGAGCGTTGGTATCGGGAGGAGAGCCGTCGCCGCCGTGATGCGGGTGATACCGGCGATCCTTTGTTGATGACCCGCGAATCGCTCATGCGACATGAAGCAGTGGGCATCACCGCGCAGGCTTTTCCAAAGATGGTTCGTTTGGGCGGGGTGGATTGTTCGGCCGAGTATTTGCATTCGCCCGGCGACCCCAAAGACGGCGTGACCGTGACCGTGCCTTTGTTTGTATTGAACCAGGTCAGCGATGAGCGTGCTGAGTGGCTGGTGCCCGGCATGTTGAAAGACAAGGTTCAAGCGTTGCTGAAAAGTTTGCCCCAGCGCCCGCGCAGTCGGTTTGTACCACTGCCCGAAAGCGCTGCTCGATTGGCGGCAGAGTTGTCTGCGCCCGAGGTGTTTGGCTCGGGCGGTTTAACCGACGTGTTGTTGAAAAAAGCCAGAGACGAAACCAGCTTGGACATCAAGCGCACCGACTTCAAGTTGGACATGCTGAGCCCGCATTTCTTCATGAACTTTCGCGTCGTGGACGAACACGGCCGTCAACTGGGTCAGGGCAGAAACCTGGGCGCGTTGAAAGCAGAACTGGGCTCGAAAGCCAGAGGCGCGTTTCAGGCGTTGGCGGGGTTGAAGGTGAAATTGGGGTCAGACTCCGATTTCTCCGACAGTTCTCGTGCGGACGCAAATTCGGGCACTGACCCCAATTTCCATCTGGAGAAAAAAGGCGCTGACCCCAAATTTTTGAAGAAAGCCGTTACCTCTGAACGCCACACCAGCTGGTCCTTCGGTGAATTGCCTGAATTGATGGAGATCAGCAAAGGTGGGCAAAGCCTGATCGGTTTTCCCGCGCTGGTCGATATGGGAGACGCGGTCTGCATTGAGGTGTTTGATGAACCCGACGTCGCCGCCTCCAAACACCGCGCCGGGCTGCGCCGCTTGTTTGCGCTGCAAATCAAAGATGCATTGAAGTATTTGGAAAAAAACATCCCGGACATGCAAAAAATGGCCGTGGCCTACATGCAGTTGGGCAGCGCTGACGAGTTGAAAGCGCAAATCATTGACGTGGCGCTGGACCGCGCGTTTCTGCTCGAACCCTTACCCAACGATGAAGCCAGCTTTAAGCGGCGCATAGACGAGGGGCGCGGACGGTTGACCTTGATAGCCAATGAAGTGGCGCGCTTGGCGCTGGGCGTGCTGAGCGAGTTGGCGCAGGCACAGCGAAAAATCAAAGACACCAAAAACGCACCCGACGCCACCGCGGACTGTACCCAGCAACTTCAACGTTTGTTACCCAAAAACTTTCTGGCTGCCACCCCGTGGCCGCAATTGCAACACTGCACGCGTTACTTGAAAGCCATCAGTTTGCGACTGGAGAAATACCGAGCCGACCCTGCGCGTGACGCGCAGCGATTGGCTGAGCTGAAACCGTTGGAGCAAAAGTATTGGCGGCTGGTGGCCGAGCGCAAAGGCCAGACCGACGCGCGCATGTTGGAGTTCAGGTGGCTATTGGAAGAACTGCGCGTCAGTTTTTTTGCGCAAGAGCTGAGAACGCCGCAACCGGTGAGTTTGAAGCGGTTGGACAAAGTGTGGGCTCAGCTTTCGCACTGATCACGTGCTTTTCTGGGCAGACTCAATTACGCTTGAAAGGCGCTTGAACGAGGTGGAGATCTTGCACATGTGAATTGTTTAAACGTTGAAGGCCACGTTCCATAATGCCCAAAAATTCAGACATGCGTTTCTCCTCATACTAATTTGTCATTAAGTGATTTTTTGACCCAATCGAGAAACGGCATGGGTCAGCCTTGTCCAAGGCTTGCAGTCATATTTCATCCCCTTTTTGATGAGGGTTGAACTTTACTAAAAAGTAAATATTAAATTATATTTTTATAATAATATTTTAATTAAAATATCGATTTCGACAGTTTATTAGCTAGATTTCTAATAATAATTCATCAATGACGAAATTCAGCGAGTCGAAGACTGCAAAGGCACCGCCACCAACTTCACTCCCAAGGCCGCGCACACCTTGGTGATCGTGTCAAACCGGGGTTGCGATGTGCGTCGCAGCGCTTTGTAAAGCGCCTCGCGTGTCAGGCCCGATGCCATTGCCACTTCAGACATACCTTTAGCTCGTGCAATCGTTCCCAGCGCATGCCTAAGTTCAGCTGGGTCGTTGTCTGCCAATACCAGCGTCAAGTAATTGGCAACGTCCTCTTCGGTTTGCAGGTGCTCGGCCATATCGAAGTCCGGCAGGTCTGCAACTTTGATTTTTGTGCTCATGCTTTGTTACTCCGAAAGTGTTTGACTCAATGCAACGGCGCGTGCAATATCTTCCTTTTGAGTTGACTTAGTGCCTCCGCCCAGCAGCACGATCAACATGCCTTTTCGTTGTGTGAAGTAGATACGCCAGCCCGGGCCAAAGAACTCGCGCAATTCGTGAACGCCTTCACCCACCGGTGCAACATCACCTAACAATCCGCTTTGAAGTCTGTCTATTCGTCGAGCAAGCCGGATTCGGGTGAATCTATCCTTGATGCCGGACAGCCAAATATCAAACTCGGGCATACGTTTGATGGTGTAGGTCGCTATTGTAATCACTTGTTCACAACAATAAACTGCTTTCAAATGATCTGAAATGCAGTGTTTAGATAGGAAATTTGAGGTGTCTTAATCGTAAATTTGCAGCAAATTAAATATGCCGCCAGACACTCAGATTTTTTGAACTCTCAACTTACCAGTCAATCTAGTAAGCGCCCATGTCCAGCGCTTTTAATAGAGATTGATCGGGCATCGCCAAATTGGCTTTTCGCGTGCGTAGAGCTTTGGACAAAGACTGCTTAGCTCAATTCCCCATCGACTCGGCAATCCTCGCCGCATTCAACTCCGGGTTCAGCAGTTGCGCAAACTCAAACACGAACTGCCTCAAATACGCCTGTTTT
>RFYK01000100.1 GCA_009925585.1 Betaproteobacteria bacterium
TTTCGCCATGGCGCTTGAAACTGTTCAACTGGCACAAATGGGCGGGTATTTGCGTACTGATGTTGTCGGTCGGACGTTTGGTCTGGCGCATCACGCACCGCCCGCCACCCTTGCCTGTCGATATCCAAAACGACATGCCCGCTTGGCAACACCATGCCCACTACTTGACCCAATACGCCATGTATGCCTTGTTTTTTGTCGTGCCTCTGGTGGGCTGGGCGTACAGCTCTGCAGCGGGCTTCCCTGTGGTGTTGTTTGGTGTGTTGCCGCTGCCCGATTTTGTGCCTGTGGACAAGGCATTGGCCGAGCTCATCAAGCCATGGCATGAAATCACAGCGGTTGGCTTGGCGTTGCTGGTCATCATGCATGTGGGCGCTGCAATCAAACACCAATGGTTGGACAAACATGCGTTGCTGCAACGCATGTGGCCTGGCCGCTGACCTCTTTCTCCCTTTGGACACCTTATGTTGATCAACCACCGTTTCCTGCTTGCCACCTTGATGGCGTTTGCCCTGTGCGGCCACAGCGCCTCTCATGCCCAACAAAAATTGCAACCGGCACAAAGCGAAATTGTCTTTGTCAGCAAGCAAATGGGCGTGCCGGTGGAAGGTCGCTTCAAATCGTTTGATGCGCAAATCAGTTTTGACCCGGCCAAGCCAGCCAATGGCAAGATCAGTTTCAGTGTTGACATGGCCAGCGCCACTTTAGGCGCCAAAGAAACCGATGCGGAATTGCAAAAGCCAGACTGGTTCAGCACGGCCAAATTCGCGAAGGCTGGGTTTCAATCGACCACCATCAAACAAATGGCAGCTGGCAAGTACGAAGTCAGCGGCAAACTCTCCATCAAAGGCCTGAGTCAGGACATCGCGGTCCCAGTCAGCCTGACCCAAACCGGCGGGCTCACCACCGCCGTGGGTTCATTCGCACTTAAGCGTTTGGGCTTCAAGATCGGTGACAACGAATGGTCAGACACATCCATGGTGGCTGACGAAGTACAAGTGAAATTCAAATTTGTACTCACAGGCGTTGCCAAGCTTTAACCTTTACCTCAACCTCAGGAGTTTCTTCCATGCGTCATCTGTCACTTGCCTGCGCCCTCACGGCCAGCGTGTTCGCCTCTGTTTCCGCACAGGCTGCCACTTACAACATCGACCCCACCCACACCTTCGTCACGTTCGAAGTCACCCATTTCGGCACATCCACCAACCGTGGCCGGTTTGACAAAAAAGAAGGCGTGGTTCAATTTGACCGTGCTGCCAAAACAGGCAAAGTGAACCTGACCATCCAAGCCGATTCCATCAACACCGGCACCGATGCCTTCAACGCGCACCTGAAAAAGCCCGACTTCTTTGACGCGGCCAAATTCCCCACCATGACCTTCAATGCAGACAAATTCAGCTTCAGCGGCGACAAAGTGTCCGAGGTGACTGGCCAGTTGACCATGCTCGGCAAGACCATGCCCGTGGTCCTGAAAGCCACCAACTTCAATTGCTATGACCACCCGATGCTCAAGCGTGAAGTGTGTGGCGGTGACTTTGAAACCACCATCCTGCGCAGCCAATGGGGCATGAACTGGGGCATCGATTTCGGCATCCCCGACAAAGTCAAACTGTTGATCCAAGTCGAAGCGGTCAAGCAGTAATCAGTCTCATCGAATTCAACCCGCAGTCACTTTTTTCGGTGGGTTGAATTCAGTCATCAACCTGAAAAACATCTCACTTAAAAAAACCCGACAACATAAAGGGTTTACGCTGATTGTGGTCTTTCGGTTGTGCGCTGAAGATGCTGGTGCTTTCTGATCATTCATCAGCGCAACCATCCAAGGAGAACGAATGAAACCCATCGCCGACCAGACGACCCATGCCGTCGCTGACACCGTAGAAGCCAAACCCCAATCCCTTGCACGCCGTGGCTTTTTGGCCAGCGCCGCTGCTGGTGTGGCTGCTGCGACAGCCACTGCCGCCAGCGCGAACGACAAGTTCATGCAAAACCGTGACTGGACTGGCAACCACCCCGTGACCTACCCAGAGCCTGCCTTTGAAGTGCTGGACAAGCGTTTCACCGGCCGCCAGGGCAACGCCACCTTGCAACGCATTTGGCACGGTCAAGGCCATGACGCCGCTTTGTGGTGCGAAGGTCCCGTTTGGATGGGTGACTGGGGTAACCTGCTGTGGAGTGACATTCCCAACAACCGCGTGTTGCGTTGGAACGAAGAAAACGGCGCCGTCAGCACCTACATGAGTGATTCTGGTTACTCCAACGGCCACAGCCGTGACACCCAAGGTCGCTTGATCGCCATGGAACACGACACACGCCGCGTGCGTCGTCGCAACTTCGATGGCACTTGGACCGTGCTGTGTGACAGCTTCGGCGGTAAGAAACTGAATGCACCTAACGATGCAGCCACCACACCTGACGGCTCCATCTACTTCACCGACCCTGGCTACGGCATCATGGGCCCGTACGAAGGCCACAAGGCTGAATTCGAACTGCCCACACGCGTCTACCGCATTGCGCCAGACGGCAAGGTCACCGTGGCTGCCGAAGGCCCGATGCGCCGTCCTAACGGCATTTGCTTCTCACCAGACTTCAAGAAGTGTTACGTGGTTGACACCGGCGCGACAGACGGCCCCGGCAACCCCGCCAACATCATCGTGTTTGATGTGAAAGACCAAAAGCTCAGCAACCCCAAAGTGTTCGCAGACTTTGCACCTGGTTTCACCGACGGTATCCGTTGCGACACCGACGGCAACGTGTGGTGCGGCTGGGGCTGGGGCGGCATGGAAACCAACGGCGTGCGTGTCCATCACCCAGATGGCACTTTGCTGGCCTTCCTGCACACACCTGAAGTCATTGCCAACCTGTGCTTCGGTGGCACGAAACGCAACCGTTTGTTCATGTGCGGCTCTACTTCCATTTACGCCCTGTACGTGAATGCACAAGGTCACGCACTCAGCTGATCTTCAGCCTGACTGAAATCAAACCCCGCTGTGCGCTTGCATGGCGGGGTTTTTTTGTGGTGCGCTCTGGTTAAAGTGTGTTCATTTCTGATGAAGAAGAAAAGCCATGCAAGACCCCATCCTGCAGCCTGACGACATTGCGAGTTACCACCGCAACGGTTTCGTCATTCCCTCGTTTCGCTTGCCTGCCGACATGGTTGGCAAACTGCAAACCACCTTGCAACAGTTGATCGACGCCAACCCTGGTGTGCGCCCCGAAAAATTGGTGAGCGCACATATTGAAGGCAAGAATGATGACGGCGTGGTGGGCAACCGAGATTTTTTAAATTTGGCCATGTACCCGCCGCTGGTGAACATGGTCGCTCAAGTGATTGGCGACAACGTGGCGTTATGGGGTTGCCAAGTGTTTTGCAAACCGCCTGAGGAAGGCTATGAAACGCCTTGGCACCAAGACGGCCAGTATTGGCCGATCAGACCCTTGGCGACTTGCACGGTGTGGGTGGCGCTGGAGCCCAGTTTGGTCAGCAACGGTTGCTTGCGGGTCATCCCCGGTTCGCACAAGGACAAGGTGCTGCATCCGCATTTGCACGAAGACAAAGTGGAACTGGTGCTGAACCAAGCGGTGGGTGAGGACAGTTTCGACCCCAATGAAGCGGTTGACCTTGAATTGCAACCCGGTCAAATGTCATTGCACGACGTCTACATGATCCACGGCGCCAAAGCCAACACCTCAAACATCCGACGCACCGGCGTGGCCATCCGCTACATGCCCACCAGTTCGCACTTTGACCGCAACCTGCATCCCGCCAAAGGCACCAGCGGCCTGAACCTGAATTTCGCCACCCGCCCACTGTGGTTGCTCAAAGGCCGCGACGTGTGCGGGTTGAACGATTTCGTCACAGGGCACCGCGCGTCTCAGTGAGGATGCCACTTATGGACTTTGGTAAACGTATTCATGTATTGATCATGTCCTTCGTAGCCTGTATAAAACTTCAATCACATTTTTGTGTTTTTTCAATGAATGCCATCATGTAGGTTCGAGGCGCTTATGTGCTGTTTGATCAGTATTGGCCCAGTTTGAGGAATTTGGTAATGAAATACAAAATCGCTCTTGGCTTAGGTTTGCTGATGGCTTTTAATGGGTTGTCTTGGTCACATACAGGTCCCAACCCAGATACAAAAGAACCCGAGGTAGATTGCAGAAAGGTATTCAATTTCACCTTTCCAGTGATTCTGGGTTTTGTTGCAAAGATTGATTGCAACCAATTCATCACCAGCCAAGAGGACTGGATTTGGCGTTACCCAAACAGCTATTTCGATCCACCGTTCATTTCTGCTTTTTCTCCGCGAACGAGAAAACCTGAGCCAGGCTTAAGATTTTTTCGCCGCCTGTCTGCCACAGAAATCGACAAAGAGGGCTCCCAACTCGCCTATGACACGATTTTCAAGAAAATTCGCAATTTCCCTGACAGCAAGCCACCCCAGCGCTTGATACGCATGGACACCATCAATGACATCAAAGATGAATCTCAGGCTTGGTTCGGGTTCTCAAGCGATGAGAAAGGTTGGGTCGTCATATGTGCACCTGAGTGTGCACCCGAATATCTATTCCTGTTGGAAAAGAGATAAAAAAAACACCTCCCTTTCAGGAGGTGCTCAAGGCTTTCTCAACAATCATTGCTTGATCAATACAGCACCATTGGATTACCAGGTGAACCGGTCGCCCCAATGATCTTCAAGGGCGCCCAAATGAACGCCCCCTCTTGCACTCCGGCCTTGATTAAAGTTTCTGTATCTACGTTTTCCATGTTCCATATGCCGCGACGCGTTTGCATATCAGAGTGGCATGGAACAGCGTAACCCATTTCTTCATTACCGGGTTGAGCATCGTTGGCAGATGTATCGCCCATGGTCAAAGCAATATCACGACTAGCCAAGTATTTACACGCACTGATACCAAAACCTGGCTCACCTTCTGCAAAAATGGCGCGTGCCGCAGCTCTTTCCTCTGAGCTCATGGACTTGTAACGGGTGGCTCCCCAAGTATTGCCTTGACCGGTGTGAAGTGCCACACAATCACCTGAACCGATTTCCTTCAGTCCCTGCGCTTTGACCATGGCCTGTACATCATCGGCAGTGACAATTCCAATGTCACCTGGCTGTTTGGGCACTGGCAACATTTCTGCAGCAGCAGACAATTTACCCTGCGATTTGCGATAGGCCACTGCATTCAGTACCACCAAGCGACAAACAAAACCTAAATCCCCAACGTGCTCAACACCCAATGGCCCCATGCCAACCACTTGATTGCCAGCGCCTCTTTCGTATGCGTCCCAGCTGATCATGCCGTTATAAAACATTGGGCCTTTGGAGGTATTGACACCAATGTGTCCGGGTCCATCAAATTGAGTTTGAATTTGGCCAATTTGGGTGGTGACCAATTCATCATGGTAGACCAGTGCGTTCTTACCGAATGGTCCGCCAGTAGGGGTTCCAGGAATCCACATGTTCCATTTGCGCGGACCAAAACCAGGGGCTTCGGAGTGATAGTGCTTACCGATGGTGAGCGCTTTGTTTTTCTTGATCGTCGCCAAGGCTTTGGCGATATTGGCCGAATTCAAAGTGTGATTGGCACTGCCAGCGCGGTCGTCTTTGCCCCATTTAGAGGGTGCCCATGTAAGCGCGTTATCGTCAATAGGCCCTTTTAAAGCATGGTGTTGCGTTCCTTCTTGGGCAAATGTAGTTCCGACCATAAAGGATATTGCAACCGCCATCAAAACTGAAAGTTTCATAAAGTCTCCTTGGTGGTTATGGGTTACCCAAGACCTCAAAAATCTTTGAATTCTCTTGGTGTTGAGGATTAAGAGTTTTCTGGAAAAGTTACATCTTTACCATAAGGGTATTTACTAAATCCTTAGTTTTAGTTATTGAAAAGTTAAACACCGATGCGTTTTTTCAACTCGGGCGGGTTCGCAAAAGTTTTGCGAAAGTGGTTGTCGTCTGCTTGCGCATGCTTGATGCCAGCGGCTTTCACCGCGTCATCACTGACTTTGTGCAAGGGCGTGTACTGCGGATGGTGGTGTTCCATGTAAGGGTTGTTGCGCGCCGCGTTGTAGCAAAACAAAACTGTCCAACGCCGGTGGTCCGAGCGGTTTTGGTCTGATCGGTGCATCACATTCGCGTGAAAAAACAAACCGTCTCCCGGATCAAGCTCGGCGTAAACCAAATCCAACGACTTGAGCATTTCATCGACCCGACGCGGATCCGCACCCACTTGTTCACCCGGCAACACACCGTGGTCGACTCGCCCCGCCAAATGCGAACCTCGCAGCACTTGCAGGCAACCGTTTTCACGCGTGGTTTGATCTAGCGCCACCATGACACTGGCCATGAAGGGAAACACGCAGCCGTTGTGGTACCAGTAGCCGTAGTCTTGGTGCCATTCCCAAGCACCGCCCACCTTGGGCTCTTTTGCTGTCAATTTGGAGTGATAGTGGTAGACCTCACCACCGAGCATGTCTTCCATGGTGTCGACCACTCGGTGCGTGCGAGCGGCCAAACCGTAAACGCTGTCGCCGGGGTGGTTCCAAGTCGCCATGCGTGTGGCTTTGCCGCTGGCGTCATGCCGGTCGTACAAGCTTTCACGCAATTGGGGATCGGTCTCTATCGCTGCTCGTAACAATCCTGTTTCTTCGGCGTCGAACAAAGAGCGAATCACGACAAACCCGTCTCGCTCGTATTCAAGCCTTTGCTGTGCAGTGAACAAACTGGGCATGGCGAACTCCTTTTCAGACGAACAGGGTCAGGGGCGAAGCGCTGCGCCCGAGTGAACCATTATGCGAGCAAGCTGTTTTGCAGGGCGAGCATCAAGGGCACGGTGACCATGGCACAGATCACCGACAGCGACAAACTCACCGACACCTCGGCCTCTGCGACTTGGTAGCGCGTGGCGAACAAAAATGAATTGGCACCCACGGGCATGCATGCGGTGACCAGCATCACGGTCATGGGCAAGGCAGGTAAACCCAACCACCACCCCCCCGCCAAAATCAACAACGGGTGTAGCAAATTTTTCAGCACCACCATGTGCATGACCTCTTGCCAGTTCACCGGCACAGCTTGAGGCTGCGCTGACCGCTGCCAAGGCCAACCGCCCTGCCCCAATACCCGCTGCAATTGCAAACCGACCATCAACAGCGCCATCGGAGAAAACGCTTTGCCCAGCCATTCAATCGGTTTGTCCACCACCTCGGGCAAAGTCAACCCCGTCTGTGCAAACAACAAACCCGCCATGGCAGGCAACGACACCGGGTGAAGCACCGCCCCCTTGATCGCCTTCCACAGCGTGGCTGTCAGTGGCTGGCGCGAGGCAGCGTTGGCGCCGTGGTTGGCCTCGCGCGCCCCTGCCAACTCGAACAACAGCGTGGCATAGGTCAGGATGATGAGCGCATGCACCGACACCAACGTCATGATGTAGACCTGCCCCTGCGCGCCATAAGCCAGCGTGATGAGGGGGATGCCGATCATCACTGCGTTGCTGTAGGTGCCTGTCAATGCGCGCATGCAACCGCGCTGCGTCAATCCGTACACCGCCACCCACAGCGTGAACCACAACAAGGTGAGCGCGTGGTACATCATGACCGGACGCAAATCCAGTTGCGACAGATGCACATCCGACAAGGTGTGAAACAACAACGCCGGACCCAACACATTGAACGACAGCCGGGTGATGTCTTTCAAACCCAACTCGGTGACCCAGCCGAATTGCCCTGTCAGATACCCGCAAACAATCAAAAAAATGACGGGCAACAGGGCTTGAAAAATATCGGACATGCGGGGATGTGCTTACCTTCGCGCCGGCGGCACATCCGTGCAACTGCCATGGGCGACTTCGGCTGCCATGCCGATACTCTCGCCGAGCGTCGGGTGCGGGTGAATCGTCTTGCCGATGTCCACCGCATCGGCGCCCATTTCGATGGCCAGTGCAATTTCACCGATCATGTCGCCCGCGTGCGTGCCTACGATGCCGCCACCCAAAATTTTGCCGTGACCGTGGGCTGACTCGCTGTCGTCAAACAGCAGTTTGGTGAAGCCTTCATCCCGCCCGTTGGCGATCGCGCGGCCAGAGGCTGCCCAAGGGAACAACCCTTTTTTGACTTTGATGCCTTGCGCCTTGGCCTGGTCTTCGGTCAACCCCACCCAAGCCACTTCGGGGTCGGTGTAGGCCACACTGGGGATGACGCGGGCGTTGAACGCGGCGCTGGCCAGCTCGTGATTCGATTGCAATTCACCCGCGATCACTTCAGCCGCCACATGCGCTTCGTGCACCGCTTTGTGGGCCAACATGGGTTGTCCCACGATGTCACCAATGGCGAAGATATGTGGCACGTTGGTTCGCATCTGAATGTCCACGTCGATGAATCCACGCTCGGTGACTTGC